>NZ_CP028843.1:4190000-4490000 GCF_003058325.1 Methylobacterium currus | reverse complement strand
CTCGGATCGTCCGTCTTCGCGGTCCTCTCCGACCTGCGAGACCAGACGCTGACCGTACCGCCCCCGCCGCCCCGGCTCGCCGACCTTCCGCTGATCGGCCGACCGCTGACGGAGGCCTGGGCCCTCGCCGCGACCAACGCGCCGGCGGCCCTCGCGCGGTACGGCCCGATGCTGAAGCGGCCGGCAGCGTGGCTCCTCTCCGCCGCCCGGCGCCTCGCCGCCGGCGAGCTGTCGTTCGTTCTGTCCTTCGCGATCGCCGCGATCCTCGTCGGGTACGGCAAGGGGGCGGCCGGGTTCACGCGGCAGCTCCTGGTGCGAGCCACGGGCAGCACGGTCCGGGGCGCGGAACTCGCGGGGCTGGCCGTCGACACCATTCGCGGCGTGGCCGTGGGCATCGTCGGCGTGGCGGTGATCCAGTCCCTCCTTCTCGGAGCCGGCTTCTTCGTCATCCGCCTTCCGGCGGCCGGCCTGTGGACGCTCGTCTCCCTGCTTCTCTGCATCGTCCAGGTGCCGGCCGTCATCCTGACCATTCCGGTGATCGGCTACGTCTTCGCCACCCACGAGACGCTGCCGGCGCTCGCCTTCGCGGTCTGGACGCTCGGCGCCGGGTTGAGCGACAACATTCTCAAGCCCTTGCTGCTCGGCCGGGGCCTCGACGTCCCGATGCCCGTCGTCCTGGCCGGCGTCGTCGGCGGCGTGATGGCCAACGGTCTTCTCGGCTTGTTCATCGGGCCGGTCGTGCTGGCGACAGGGTATGTGCTGATGGTCAGATGGGTGAGGCGCCGCACGAGCGAGGACGCGCAGGCCATCGTGAGCGACGAGTAGCCGTCCTCGCCGCGCCCGATGGCGGTTGCCGCCGGCCGGTCGGGATCAGTCCAGCCAGCGAAAGGCGCGGCGGACCCGATCGCGCTCCCACCGTCCGCCCCGGAGATGATGCCGGAAGAGCTTGCGCAGCGAGGACATGGCCAGATCGTACTCCGCCCCGCAATGGTCGGCGCGTGGTCGCGGCAGGGCGCCGCTCGCGACGAGGTCGCCGAAGGTGTGGCGGTCGGCCCCGTAGGCGAGGCAGAGCAGGCTGTAGAGGCGCTGGAGCGCCAGGCTGTGATCGTCGGCGAGCAACACCGTCCCCAGCGGCTCGTCGGCCGCAAGGCTGCGGAAGAGGCGTGCGATGCCGTCGACGACATGCCGGGCTTGCGCCGGCGGCAATTCGAGCAGGACGAGCGCCGCGAACTGGTCGGCGGCATCCTCCTCCCGGCCAAGCACCGGCACCTCGAGCAGGTCGTACAGGGCATGCCCGGTCTCGTGCAGGAAGGCCTGGGCGATGAGGCCGAACACCACGTCGCGGCGCATCCCGCCGCCCCGGACCGTGTCCTCAGGCACCCGGTCCTCCACGTCCCGGACATACTCGTAGCAGACCGTGACCGTGCGAGTCCTGGGCTCGTACCACGCATCGGCCTCGCCTCGGCACCCCGAGAACCGGAGGGTCAGCGACCGCGGCAGGCGTATGCCGGCGGCGATCTCCCGCAGGCCTTCGAGGACGCGGCGCTTCTTGACCTTGCGGTAGATCGCGAGCGACTCCGGGCGCACGGGGCGGTCGTAGACGATACGGATCGGAGCATCCGGACCCGGGTTCGCACGCACCGGTCCGGCGCTGAGCGCCAGTGCCAATCCCACGACTACCCTGATCCGATCGGCGCACCGCATTCCGTCATCCTGGAGATCCGGCAGAGTGAGGCCGACCTCGCGCGCGGGGTCGTGCGACGCGCGGAGGCGGCGACGGGACCTCGACGGTCCAGAGTTCAAGACGAGAGACCGACCGGGAGACCCATTCGCCGAAAGCAGGATGGAGCCTCGAGCCTCCCCGATGACGGTTGTTCGCGAGGTTGCAGAAAAAATTAAGGCGATTTGATATAAAATCAGATAAATTAAAAATTCATCATGTTACTTTATCATATATTTATTTGACATAATAGACGGTATCATTTCGAATTGATCATCATTTATCCATATCGTGCGGCAAGTTGCAATTGCGCCTACATGTGCGTTTTTCAATCCCTTCTGCAAAAATCCGTGACCGACGCTATCCGACGAGCAGGCCGCCTTCTTCGGCAAGAAGAACAGATCCCAAGGATGACCGATCCCCTGGCGAGTGCTTGATCGAACGAGACTCATACCTGGGGCGGAGTCTGTGCGACATCTGCCCTGCGCGGCACCGTGGCCTGTCCGATCAAGCGCGCGGGGACCCCGCACGCTACCGTCCGGCAGAGCCGGCGAGAGGGCGGTGCGCATGGGCAGCCGTCGCATCCGACCGCCGCTCGTGCCTGCCCGCAACGGGCAGAGCATCGATCGGCTCGCCGGGAGGAAGGAGACAGACCTATGAAGCGCTTCATCATCGCAGCATCGGCCATGGCCGCGCTGCTTCTCACGACCGCCGCCGAGGCGCGAGGCGGCGGCTTCCATGGCGGCGGCTTCCATGGCGGCGGCTTCCGCGGCGGCGGCTACCGGGGCGCGGGCTATCGGGGCGGCGTCCATGGCGGGCGCGTGGCCGGCTACCGGGGTGGGTACGGCTACCGGGGCGGATACGCCTATCGCGGCCGCTACGGCTACCGGGGCGGGTACGGTTATGGCCGGTACGGTTATCGGCCCTACGGCGTCGCGGCCGGCGTCGCCGGGGCTGCGGCCGCGGCCGGCTATTACGGCGCGACCCGCGGCGGATGCGGCCCCTACCGGTACTGGGATGCCTATGCGGGCCAGTGCCGACCCTATTGAGGGTGTCCGCGCCGCCCGTCCCGGGCGGCGGCGTTCTTGCGGGGAGAGCGTCGCCCCTACCCGAACAGGCGACGCTCGTCCCGACGTTGCGCTAACGCACGGAGTGACCGTCATGCGCAGACCGGTTGCGATTCTCCTCTTCGCCGCCGCAGGGCTGTCCTGCGCGCAAGCGCAACCGGGTGGGGACAGGCGGGAGCCGTCCCTGCTCGTGCACGGCAACTATTGCGGCTTGGGAAACCGGTTCCCGCTCCCGCCGGTCGACGCGCTCGATGCGGCCTGCGCGCGGCACGACGCCTGCACGCCGTCGGGCGGGCTCCCGTCCCGCCTATGCAACCTGCGCCTGTTTCAGCGGGCGGACCTCATCGCGCGAGACCCGCGCCAGCCCGACGACGTGCGCGCCGCCGCCGGCTTCATCGCCTTCGGCGCGACGGTGCTGCCGTTCGATCCCGAGCCTCCCGTGGTCGCCGCGGCCTCACGGTGGAACGCTCCGTATCCGTACCGCCAAAGTCTAGACCGCCGAGATCCATACCACCAAGATCCCTACCGGCGGGCACGGTTCGCATACTGACCCGCCGCACCGGGCCGTCCCGATCGCCCAAAGCACCGCCAAGATCGCCCAAGCACTGCCGAGCAAGCACTGCCGGGGGAGAGACCTGAGGCGAGAGAGAACGGAGGACGGCCCTGCGCGCCCCACTCCTGTGTTCCGTGCCAGGGACGGGACGCGCGCCGCTGCCGGCCCATCGGGCGTGCGGGCGAGGGACGCGCGCCCCGGACCCGAGGAGAAGAGGGCCCGAGGAGTAGACGCCGTCAGCCGACGCCCGACCCACCATCACGAGGAGCGACCGCTGTCTCGCACGACCGGGAACACGGGTCGCCGCGAGAAGTCCTGCGGACAGGCCCCCAGCCTGCGGGCCGGGCTCCTCGCGAATCGTCATCAGGGCCGGCCTTGCGTTCGTCGACGCCGGATGCCAGCTCAGCCTGGATCTCACCCATCGTCATCCTCGTCCTCGATCATCTTCTGGCTGCGGGTCTCGACCGCCTCGCGCACGCCGCCGATGATCCTGGCCGCGACCAGCCGCATCCGCTCCTTCTGATCCGGACCGAGGGTCTGGGAGAGGGGCTGCCACGCATCGGAGAGCCGCCTGAGCGCAGCCGACCGCTGGCCGAGCGAGTCGGCGCGCGTCCGCATCGGGGCGACCGGAATGACGATCGCGCTGCCTGCGCCGATGATGCACCTTTGCATCGCGGCCTCGTTCAGGGAGGTGTCACAGGGGCCTCTCGGGCGCGGGAAGGCGGCCGCCGACAGGTCGGGCGTCCGTTCTCCGCGTCGTCTCGCAAGTCGTCTCGCAAGTCGTCTCGCAAGTCGTCGCGGAGAGGAGATCCGGCCGACGCGGATTCCCTCGGCCGCGAACGAGGCCGCGTTTCCCGGTCGGCTGTCGCGCCGGACGTCTGCCCTTCCGGGCGGTGTGGTCCGACGCGACGGCCGGCCTCCATCAGTGACTGATGACGCGCATGACCCGGCGCGACCCGAGATCGACAACCACCGCGTGATCGTCCGGCGAGATGTAGTAGCCGTAATATCCGACCGGGTTCAGGCCCGGGATCGACACGTTCTGGAACGAGCCGAGTTCGAGCCAGGACGGAATCACGCTGCCGCGTCCGACGCGCACGCCGCTCGGCTCGGAGTAGCGGGGCCCTGAATCGAACAAGGTCTCGATCGTGCCGGGCTCGCCGCCGGACATCAGCACGCCGCGTTGAGCGAGCTGCGGGTTGACGCGCACCACCAGCGGCTGGGCCGACGCAGTGGCGCAGGCGAGCCCGCCCACCGCCGGCAGTCCGAACCCGGCAGCCAGATGCACCCAGCGCACTATACGACGCAGCATCGCTCTCCTCCTCGCCATGTATGCGATAGACCGGAAGGTCGATCTCAGTGTGATCAGACTTCTGGGAGCACGCTTGATCTATCGAGACACGCGTATGAGGTCGCCGGAAAGTTTAGATCACAGGATGGTTGTCACAGGGTGGCGGCATGGCCGGACAGCGATCGACAGCTCAGCTCGAGCGACAGGAGTCTGTCCCGTTGCGGCGCAGCCGGTCACGGCGGTTCCCGGCCCGCGACGGAATCCTGCGCGGCACGCCCCCCTGCGCGGCCGACCGCTCGTCGAGGCTGGCCCTGCTCGGCGCATCGCACGGGCGAACCATGACGGCGACGCGACTTGCCGGTCTACATGCCGGATTGCATGAAGACGCAAAATGACTTTTTCACTCCAGCGGCATCCCAATGCTTTCGGTCGTGGCAGAACACCGCTGCCGCAACAGCTGGACAATGTTGATCCATGTCAAGGCTGACCGTCACACGACGATTACCGTTCTGATAACGCGCTGCGGCCGGGAGGAACTCCGTGTCGTCGCCGAGCGGGGCCGTGTTTCTGCTTGCGAGACAGTCGCGCTCACGATCGCAGAATCCGGCCGCCGGCCGCACGGTCCCCGGCACTTTCGCGATCGCTCAGGACCAGGTCATCATGGAATTGTTTTTTGATATATAAAAATTCCATATTGATAAATAAAATCAATCGAAATCGTCTTATAAGCCTGTGACGCGGAAGCAAATTGCGCTTCACGACACGATAAGATTGTCAAAATAGACTTTCCGCGGCCGGAATACTTCACATCATGCCGGTCTGCATCACACCGGAAGGCTCGGCCCCGGCGCTTCCGCGGGATGGTCATGAGGCAGGATTGGGAGGTACGGGCATGACGACGTTGCTCTCCGTGGGCCGCGAGCGATCGACACGGAAGGATGCTGGTGGAGACGGCGCCTATGGGCCGCCGATCGCCCTCGGCTTCGTCTCCGGCAGTGCCGTCGAGGCGGTGTGCAAGACCCTGGCCGCGCTCGGGATCGCGCCGGATCGGCTGCTCGCGCAGAGCGGCATCGATCCGCACGGCCTCGGGCGTGACGATGCAGTCTCGTTCTCCGCGCTCGGCCGTCTGATGGTCGCTGCCGCGCACAGGAGCGGCTGCCCCCATTTCGGCCTCCTCGTCGGGCAGCGCACGACCCTGGCCTCCCTCGGGCAGCTCGGCGTGCTGATGCGGAACACGCACACGCTCGGCGATGCCCTGCGGGCGCTCGCGCTGCATCAGGGCCTCTTCGATCGCGGCGCCGTCATCGATGTCATGGTAAAGGGGCCGGTCGCCGTCGCCTGCTACGCGCCTTACGAACCGGACGCCGACGGCATCGCGCTTCACTGCGAGCGGGCGCTCACCGCGATGACGAACGTCGTGCGCGCCCTCGGCGAGCCGGATTGGGCGCCCGACGAGGTGCTGGTGCCGCGCCGGCAGCCGCAGGACACGAAGCCCTACGCGGACGTCTTCCGCGCCCCCGTGCGCTTCGAGCAGGAGATCGCCGCGCTGGTCTTCCCGGCGGCGCTCCTCGGGCATCCGGTCGGCGGCGCGAACCCGGCCCTGCGCAGGATCGCCGAGCGCCGCCTGTGCCGGGCCGCGGCCGGCGACCTCACGGACGAGCTGCGCCGTCATCTCAGGACGATCCTGATCCGGGGGCGACTCAGCGCGCAGCGGGCCGCGGAGACGATGGCGGTCCACCGGCGAACGCTGAGCCGGCGCCTGAAGGCGGCGGGGACCTGTTACCGGTCGGTGGCGAACGAGACCCGCCTCGCCGTCGCGCGGCAATTGCTCGCCGATACCGATCTCGGCCTGGCGGAGATCTCCGCCGCCCTCGACTTCTCGGAGCCTGCCGCCTTCACGCACGCGTTCCGGCGCTGGACCGGAACGACGCCGAGCGCGTGGCGCAGGGATCGGCGGAGAGGCGTGGCGACGATGGACCAGTTCGCCCCGGGCCAGGGCGGAGAGGCGCCGTAACGGCCTTGTGGCCGCCGCCGATCGGCGGGGCCCGTCGGCTCCCGCGCGGTCGTCCCTGCCTCCCTTCCTGCATCGACGCCCCGGCCGCCCGGGCCGGCGAGCCCGGCGATCGACGCCTCGATGGCCATGGCTGTGGGCAGCGCGAGACGGACGATGCGCGCTTGCCCGTCCGCCGTCCCACCCACTCGGTCCACGTTCGGGACCGAAGGCGGCGAAGCCGGGACGACGGCCTGAGACAGGGCGAGACCGGCGGCCGGCACCGGGCTCGCCGTCCCGTGCGGCGGCCGGGCGGGCGATGCTTCGGCGGGACGGGGCCTGGAGAGGGACGCGATCAGCCTGCACGCCCTCTTGCCCACGCCCTCTTGCCCCAGCGCGATCAGGGGGCGGGCCCGTCCGCGGGCCGGGGAGCCTCGTCCGGCACGAAGATGATCTCGCCCGAGAGCGGCTCGATCAGGATCATGTGGTCGTGCAGGCCGGTCACGCCCGGCACGCCTTCCACCGCGACGTGAACGGCGCCGCGCTCCCGCTCGTCGGTGAGGGCCCCCGCCAGGTCGACGACGCCGTCGCGGACCGCGACGGCGATCTGCGCCGCGGGGATGCATGGCACGCGCACGAACTCGGCCAGGATGTCGCGGCGGATGTCGGCGTCGCTGCGGGGCGTTGCCGGCGGAGCGGGCGCCCGCATCGCATCGGCCAGCGCCCGCATGAGGTCGGCGCGGGCGACGATGCCGACCATCCGGCCCGCGCTCGTCACCGGCAGGCGCTTGATGCGGTGGCGCTCCATCAGGGCGACGATCTCGGCGGCGGAGGCCTCCTCGCCGACCGTCACCACCTCACGGGTCATGACCTCGTCGACCCGCTTGCCGTAGGCGCGGGCATATTCGGCGGACAACCGCCCGGGGCTGAGCAGGTATTGCAGCCAGCGCGGCCGCTCCCGCTCGGTGCCGAGCTCGGACCGGCGCAGAAGGTCGCCCTCGCTGACGATGCCGACCAATCCGCCCTCCCCGTCCGTCACGGGCAGCGCGCTGAGCCGCCGGTCCAGCATCAGGTCGATGGCCTGGGCGACGGTCGCGTCGGCGCGGATGCCGACGACCTGCCGCGACATGATCTCACGGGCGAGGGGCTGGGCGCGCATGCGGGATCCTCCGGACTCGGTCGGCCGCGGGCGGAAAGATGCGGCGGGACGGCGCGGGGGGCGTGCCCGCTCGACCGTGCGTCCGCGAGGATAGGCCTGCGGGCCGGTGCCGACTTGATCCAGCGCAACCTGCCGCCGGACGCTCGCGCCTAGGCTGCGTCCCCGGGCCGGTCCCCCGTGGAGGGGACCCGGCTCGATGCCAGAGCGGAGGCAGGCATGCGCAAACCCGCCTTTCACGATCGCGCCGATGCCGGGCGCGCCCTCGCCGGCCGGCTGTCGGCCTACGCCTCCGACCCGGACGTGACCGTCCTGGCGCTGCCGCGCGGCGGCGTCCCGGTCGCGGCCGAGGTCGCCCGCGCGCTGCGGGCCCCCCTCGACGTGTTCGTGGTGCGCAAGCTCGGCGTGCCCGGCAACGAGGAACTCGCCATGGGGGCGATCGCGAGCGGCGGGATCCGCACGCTCAACGCCGACCTGGTCGACGCCCTGCGGATCCCGCCCCATGCGATCGATGCCGTCGCGGCCCGCGAGCAGCGCGAACTGGAGCGGCGCGAGCGCCTCTACCGGGGCGGGCGGGCGCCGGCCGACCTGCGCGGCCGGACGGTGATCCTCGTCGATGACGGCCTGGCCACCGGCGCCACGATGCTGGCGGCGATCGAGGCGGTGCGCTTGCGCCGTCCGGCGCACCTCGTCGTCGCGGTGCCGACGGCCTCGCGCGAGACGCTGGCGCGGCTCAAGCGCGAGGCCGACGCCGTCGTCTGCATCGACAGCCCCGAGCCGTTCCGCTTCGTCGGCGCCTCCTACGCCGACTTCGCCCAGACGAGCGACGAGGAGGTCCGGCGGCTTCTCGGCGACGGGGGCGCCGCGGCCAAGCCCGAAGGCGACGCCGACGATCCGGTCCCGGCGGACGATCCGGCGCTCGTCGCCGCCCTCCGGCAGGAGGCGATCCGCCTGACCGGCGGGCCCCGCGACTACGACGCGCTGATGGAGCTGATCGGGGAGGCGCGGCTCGCGCTCCTCGGCGAGGCGACGCACGGCACGCAGGACTTCTACCGCGAGCGGGCCGAGATCACGAAGCGCCTGATCCGTGAGAAGGGTTTCGGCGCCGTCGCGATCGAGGCCGACTGGCCCGACGCCTGGCGGGTGAACCGCTACGTGCGCGGCGAGAGCGAGGATCTCGACGCGGTCGAGGCGCTCTCGGGCTTCCGCCGCTTCCCGACCTGGCTATGGCGCAACACCGAGATGGTCGCCTTCGTCGAATGGCTGCGCCGCCACAACGCCACGCAGCCGGAGGAGGGCCGGGTCGGACTCTACGGCATCGACCTCTACAGCCTGCACGCCTCGATGAAGGCGGTGGTGACCACCCTCGCGGCGGTCGATCCGGCAGCGGCCGCGCAGGCGCGGGCCCGCTACGCCTGCTTCGACCGGTTCGGCGAGGATTCCCAAGTCTACGGCTTCATGACCGGCCTCAAGCTCGCCCCCTCCTGCGAGGCGGAGGTCGTCGCGCAGCTCGCGGCGCTGCAGCGCCGGGCCGCCGACAGCCTGGCCCGGACCGGCAGCGCCGACCGCGACGAGCTGTTCTCCGCCGAGCAGAACGCGAGCGTGGTCCGGACGGCGGAGGAATACTACCGCACGATGTTCCTGCGCGAGGTCTCGTCCTGGAACCTGCGCGACACCCACATGGCGGATTGCATCGGGGCGCTCATCGCCCATCTCGGCCGCTCGGGCCGCGCCGCGAAGGTCGCGATTTGGGCGCACAACTCGCATCTCGGCGATGCGCGCGCGACGCAGATGGGCGCGCGCGGCGAGATCAACCTCGGCCAGCTCCTGCGCGAGCGCCACGGCCGCGCCGTGGTGCGGATCGGCTTCACGACCTATTCCGGTACCGTCGCGGCCGCCTCGGACTGGGGGGCGCCGGTCGAGCGCAAGCGCGTGCGCCCGGCCCTGCCCGGCAGCCACGAGGCCCTGTTCCACGCCCTCGGCCTCGGCCGGTTCTGCCTGATCCCGGCGCCCGGGACGCGGGCCGCCGCCGCCCTGCACGAGGGCCGGCTCCAGCGGGCGATCGGGGTCATCTACCGCCCGGAGACGGAGCGGCAGAGCCATTACGTCGAGGCCCGCCTGCCCGAGCAGTTCGAGGCCGTGCTGCATCTCGACGAGACGCGGGCGATCGAGCCCCTGGAGACGGGCGTCGCCTGGGAGGCCGGCGAGGTTCCGGAGACCTTCCCGGCCGGATTGTGACGGCACTGCGCGCACGGAAGACCGGCGATGGACCAGACCTCCCTTCCCACCCCGAGCGAGGCGACGATCGCCGTTCCTGGCGCGATCCTCGCCGCCTGCCTCGGCCGGCCCGCCCTCGCGCGCGGCGTGGTCGTCTTCGCGCACGGATCGGGCAGCAGCCGCTTCAGCCCGCGCAACCGGGGCGTCGCGCGACGGCTCGAAGCGGCCGGGTTCGCGACCGTGCTCGCGGACCTCCTGACGCCCGAGGAGGAGCGCGCCGACCGCGTCACGGGACATCTGCGCTTCGACATCGGCTTCCTGGCCGCGCGGCTCGCCGCGATCACCGACTGGACCGCCAAGGAGCCGGGCCTCGGCGACCTGCCCTGCGGATGCTTCGGCGCGAGCACGGGGGCGGGGGCGGCCCTCGTCGCGGCGGCGGAGCGCCCGGAGCGCATCCGGGCCGTCGTGTCGCGCGGCGGGCGGCCCGACCTCGCGGGCGCCGCGCTTCCGCGCGTCGTCGCGCCGACCCTCCTGATCGTCGGCGGGCGGGATGTCGAGGTGCTGGCGCTGAACCGGGCGGCGCAGGGCCGGATGACGTGCCCGACCCAGCTCTCGATCGTGCCCGGCGCGACGCACCTGTTCGAGGAGCCGGGCGCCCTCGACGAGGTGGCGCGGCTCGCCTGCGACTGGTTCGCGCGCTTCCTGCCGGCGGGCCGGCACGGGGATCGGGCCTCGCCATGACGGAACCTCCCCGGGAGCTCAGCCTGCAGGGGCTCGACCACCTCCTCGCGCAGCTGCCGGCGGGCGGGCCGATCGCGACCGGATCTTCGGCGTCGACGACGTCGCCGTCCGGGGCCCGGCCTCCTTCGGCCGCGGGCATGGCTGCGACACGGCCGTGACCGCCGGCACGGCGACCTTCACCAAGCGGCGCAGACGGTCCGACGCCCAGGGACCGGAGCAGGCCATCGCATTCGGAATCAGTGTTCTCCCGCCTGTCCGAGCCGACAGGAGGATTTACCCCTTCCGGCGAATCTCTCCTGTCGACAGGTCTGCATCTGTCGCGAAGGTAAGAGACCAAGCTTCCCATGTGCCAGTAGCCTGGGGACCGGAGCGAGGCCGACCGTCGTTGGACGCGACCGTCGGTTCCGGTCTCGCCTCACTGCCAAGCCCAAGGTCTCGGACTTCTGCGCTGAGCATCGACCATGCGCGATGGACCGGCGAGATGGATCGGCGGCCCCGTCGATCCCGGGCCTGCCCGAGCCCTGTCCTCGACAGGGGTGCGGGCGCCGTCCCCGGCGAGGCGTCCGGACGGTGGGCCTGGAGCCTGGGCGACCGGCTGTCCCGGGCCGGCGTCGCGCGCACCATGCCGATCCTCGGGACACTTGCGAGAGGCGGTTCTTCGCGCGAGGCGGGCCGTCGCTCCGGGAGCGTGTGCGGCCGACGTCAGCGGGCCGGCCATCCTCCACCTCACGACCGGCCCGCCGGTGACATCGGCCGCCACGGCCAAGAAGCGACCCCGCCTTCGCGGCGGCACGACGTCACCGGCCCAGCCAGCCGCCGCCGGCGCCGGCCCACGTTGATCCAGATCATCCGCATCCCGTCCAGGGTCGGTATCCTCCGCCCTCGACGCCGCCGACAGGGTGGCGGCCGAAGCCGGATGGAGCATCCGATGCACCGATCCCACATCGAGCCCCCCTGGCCTCCCCGGACGGACGAGATCCTGCTCGCCGCCCTGCAGCACGCGGCCGGCACCGCGCTGCTCGTCGCCGCGTGGGTGCTGATCGTCGCCGGCCATGCCCGGGCGGCGGCATCCGCGCTGCCGCCGGGCCTGATGGTCCTCGTGCTCTCGGGCATCGATCCGGCCCGCATCCGCCCGGCGATCGAGCGGGCGGTCGTCATCCTCGGGGGCGGGACGGTCCTCGCGCCCTGGCTGTTCGGCTTCGCGGCGAACGACGCCGCCACCTGGGCGCATGTCGTTCTCGGGGCGGTGGCCGCGGGGTCCGCCGCGACGCGTCTCCGACTCGCGAGGGCATCATGAGCGTCCGACAGTCCGTCTCCCTCCCGGCAGCCCTCCTTGCCGTCATGCTCACCGCCGGCACCTGTCTGCCCGCCGCCGGTGCCGATGCGGCCCGCGGCCGGATCCTCGCCATGCAGCTCTGCAGCCGGTGCCATGTGATCGGCCGCGAGCAGGCGGCCGGGGGGTTCGTCGGGCCGTCCTTCATCGGCATCGCCACCATGCCGTCGACGACCGGCCTCGCCCTCAGCGTCTTCCTGCAGAACCATCACCAGCGGATGCCGAGCCTGCAGCTTGAGCGGGACGAGCGCGACGCGATCATCGACTACATCCTCAGCCTCAAGGCGGACCGGCCGGCGACGCGTTGAGGTCGCGGCGGCGCTCGGGGAGCGCCGTCTCCTCGTGCAGGCCCGCGAGCGCGCCGGCGAACCGCTCGCGCAAGGCGGTGCGGCGCAGCTTCCGGGTCGGCGTGACCAGCCCGTCCTCGACGGTCCAGGGCTCCAGGAGAAGGCGCACGGCCTGCACGCGCACCGCGCGCGGGTGATCGCCGAGCGCCCGGGCGATCCGGACCAGGGCGGCCCGCCGGATGTCCGGGCGGTCGAGGACGCCCGCCTCGGCCGGATCGAGGCCGAGGCCGCGCGCGAGCCGCGCGAGTTCCGCCGGATCGGCCACCGCGAGGGTCGACAGGCGCGGCTGGCCGTCCCCCACCACCATCGCCTGCCGGAAGAGCGGATCGCGGGTGATCGCCGCCTCGACGATCTCGGGCGAGACCTTCTCGCCGTTCGACAGGACGATGAGTTCCTTGATCCTGCCGGTGACGACGAGGCACCCGTCGCGCAACTCGCCGAGGTCGCCGGTATGCAGCCAGCCGCCGCGCAGGGCCTCGGCGGTGAGCGCCGGCTGGCGCCAGTAGCCGCACATCACGCCGGGCGAACGCACCAGGATCTCGCCGCTCTCGGCGAAGCGGATATCCATGCCGGGCAGGGGCGACCCGACGGAGCCCGGGACGGTGCGGCCGAGGGCGAAGGCCGTGACCGCCGAGCCGGCCTCGGTCAGGCCGTAGCCCTCGACGAGGGGCAGGCCGAGGGCGAGGCAGAAGCGCGCGACGTCCTCCGGCAGCGGCGCCCCGCCCGAGACCGCGAGCCGCAGGCGCCCGCCGAAGGCGCGGCGCAGCGGCCACGCTGCGACGGCCCGCAGGGCCGCGCCCGCGACCCTGCGGGCGAGCCCGAGCGGCCGGCCGTCGCGCCGCGCGGCGTAGAGGTCCCAGCCGAGGGCGATGGCGGCCCGGAGCAGGTGGCGCGTCGGCGCGGCCCGCGCGGCCCGCTCGGTCACGGTCCGGTGCAGGCGGTCGAGCACGCTCGGCACGACGAGGAGAACGGTCGGCCGGGCGATGCGCAGATCCTCGGGCAGTTGTGCGACCGAGCGGGCGAACACCACCGGCGCGCCGAGGATCAGCGGCAGGACGCAGCCGACCACCCGCTCGAAGATGTGGGCGAGCGGCAGGTAGGAGAGGAAGACGTCCCGCTCGGTCCCCGGGTTGCGCGCCAGCACCGCCTCCGCGACCGACAAGAGGTTGCGGTGGCTCAGCATCACCCCCTTGGGCCGGCCGGTGGTGCCGGAGGTGTAGACCAGGGTCGCCAGCGTGTCGGGACCGATCGCCACGGGACGGACCGGCGAGCCCCCGGCCTCCGCGAGCCAGGGGCCGAGGGCCCGCAGGCGCGGGTCGGCCTCGGGACCGGGCGCGCCTCCGACCGCGATCACGCGGCGCACCGCGGCGAGGCTCGCCGCGTGCCGACCGAGGTCCTGCCACGCCTGCGGATGCGCCACGACCACGAGGCAGGCTCCGGAATCGGCGAGCAAAGCCGCGATCGTCGCCCGCGCCTCGTCGGGAAACAGCGGCACCACCACCAGGCCGAGCGACAGGGCCGCCTGATCGAACCACACCCAGTCGAGGCCGTTCGGCAGCCAGAGGGCGATCCGCTCGCCCGCCGTCACGCCCTCGCGGGCGAGCGCGGCGGCCCGGGCGGCGACCTGCGCCGCCGTTCCGGCCCAGTCGTGATAGGCGAGACGGCCGGTGGCGGGATCAAACGCCGCGTAGGCCGCGCCGCGCGGCCGGCGGGCGGCCTGGCTGCGCAGCAGGGCCGGGATGGTGTCCGGCGCCTCGCCGCCGGACGGGCCGGCGGCCGGGATCGGAGGCTTGCCGTGCACCGCCATGACTCAGGCCTCCGTGCCGGGTGCGGCGGTCGTGCCGGCGCCGAGGTCCGGCTCGCCGCACTGCGCCAGGACGACCCCGCGCACCGCATCGCGCAGGCGGATCGCCGCCGGGAAGTCGGTGCCGTCCGGGGCGACCGGCGCGCCGATGGCGACGCGGATCGTCCCGCGCCGGGGAAACCACTGGTCGGCCCGCAGCCGCGAGCGCGTGCCGGCGATCGCCACCGGCACGACGGGGATGCCCGCCCGGCAGGCCGCCGCGAAGGCGCCGAGATGGAAGCCGCACAGGCCCGGCGCGCGGGTGAAGGTGCCCTCGGGAAACGCTACGAGCTGCTCGCCCGCCCGGATCCGGTCGATGAGCGTGCCCGCATCGGCGACTCCCTCCGCCGTGCCGCGATGGACGAAGGCCGCGCCGAGGCGCCGCAGGAACGGGCCGGCGACGCGCTGGCCGGCCAGCTCGTGCTTGGCGACGAAGGCCGGGGTGCCGGGCAGGATCGCGGCGAGGACCGCCGCATCGAGGTAGCTCGCGTGGTTGGCCACGACGAGCGCCCCGGGCGGCACGGGACCGCCCTCGGTCAGGAGCGGCATCCCGGCGAGCCGGAAGAATCCCCGCAGGCCCGACCGCAGGGCGGCGTGGCGCGCAGGCCGCGTCGGCAGGACGAGGACCAGCAGCCACAGGACGGCGCCGAACGCGACCACGAGCCCCCACCAGGCGGCGGCGTAGGCCGCCTCGCCGGCGAGCCGGGCGCTCCGCCGCAGCCGCGCCCGGAGGCTGCCGAGGGCCAGACGGGCAAGCTCGCCCCGCGGGCCCGGTCGTGGACCGCGGAGGTCACCGGATTCGGAGAGCGCCCGCAGGGCCGCGCGGCGGATCTTGCCGCTCGAGGTCTTGGGCACGGTGTGGGGCGGGCACAGCACGATCTCGTCGGGCGGCTGGTCGAGCAGGGCGGCGGTGGCCCGCATCAGCCGGCCGTGCAGGTCCGCCCGTGCGTCCGGCTCCGTCAGGCGCGTCTCGGCCACGAGGATCAGGCGCTCGGTCCCGGTGCGCGGGTCGCGGCTGGCAATGGCCGCGACGCAGCCCTTGCGCACGCCCTCGACCTCGCCCGCCGCCGCCTCGATCTCGTGCGGATGGATCTTGCGGCCTGCCCGGATGATGATGTCCTTGGTCCGCCCGGTGACGTGGACCTCGCCGCCCGCCAGGTAGGCGAGGTCGCCGCTCTCGAGCCAGTCGCCGCAGAACAAGGTGCGGGTCAGGTCGGGCCGGCGGAAGTAGCCGGTCGTGGCCGAGGGGCCCCGGAACTGCAGGCGGCCCTCCCGGCGCTCGGGCAGCTCGTGCCCGGCCTCGTCGACGACGCGGATCTGGTGGCCGCGCAGGGGGCCCCCGCAGGCCGGAAACCCGACGGCGCCAGGCGCACCCGGCGGCGCCGTCCGGGCTGCGCCCTCGCGGGCGAGCGCCGCGCGATCGATCCAGTCGATGCGCGGGCCGCGGCCGAGGGGCGGAAAGGCAAGGCCGACCGCGCATTCGGCGAGGCCGTAGACCGGCGCGAGGGCCGACGCCCGCAGGCCGTGAGGGCCGAAGCGCTCCGCGAACCGCGCTAGCGTGTGGGGGCTCACCGCCTCGGCCCCGTTGGTGAGGACGCGCAGGGAGCCGAGATCGAGCCCCGTCAGGTCCTCGTCGCGCAGGGCGCGCAGGCAGAGCTCGTAGGCGAAGTTCGGCGCGGCCGAGATCGTGCCGCGATGCTGGTGGATCGCCCGGAGCCACGCCGCCGGATCCGCCAGGAAGGCCAGCGGCGACAGGATCACCGCCCGCGCGCCGAAATAGAGGCTGCCGAGCCAGCAGCCGATCAACCCCATGTCGTGGTAGAGCGGCAGCCAGCTCACCACCACGTCCGACGACGAGGCGCCGAGCGCCTCGCCCATGGCGCGGATATTGGCCAGCAGGTTGGCATGGGTCAGCATCACGCCCTTCGGGTCGCCGGTGCTGCCCGACGTGTACTGGATGAGCGCGAGGCTCGCGCCCGTCACCGGAACGGCGGCGGCGAGCGGGTCGGCGGCGGCCAGCTCCTCCACGCTCGTCAGCACCCGCAGCGTGTCGACGCGGTCGCGCAGGAGCCGGCCGAAGGGCCCGAGCTCGGCGCTTCCGATCAGGATCTCCGGGGCGGCATTGGCCAGGATGCCGGCCTGGCGCTGCAGGTGGTCCTGGATCCCGGTGCGCCGGAACGGCGGATAGAGCGGCACCGGCACGCCGCCCGCCAGGAGGATCCCGAGGAAGGCCGTGAAGAAGCCGGGCCCGGTCGGCAGCATGATCGCGACCCGGTCGCCGCCCGCGAGCCCGCGGCCGAGGAGGCCGGCCGCGACGCGGCGGGCGCGTCGGTCGAGTTCCGCATAGGAGAGGACGGTCTCGGATCCGCCCTCCTGCAAGAGCCGGAGATGCGGCCGGTCCGGATGATGGCGGACGTGGAAGGCGAGCACCTCGATCAGGGTCGCGGCCCGATGCGGCTCGGCCGCCGGAGGCAATGTCCCCTCCCCCGATGCGGCCACCCGGACGATCCGGGCCATGCCGGCCGCCTGGATCGCGGCGAGCAGGTCGGCGGGGGTCGCAGCCTCGCCGATCAGGCGCGCCGGCAGCGAGACCCGGAAGGTGCGCGAGAGACGCAGGAGGAGCTCGGCCCGCCCGAGGCTGTCGAGGCCGAGGTCCCGTTCGAGGTCGCTGTCGAGGTCGACCGGGACCGCCCGGCGGCGATCGGGGTGCAGTTCGCCCAGGAGCGACCCGATCACGCCCATGACCGACGCGGCCGCCGCCGGCGCCGGATCGGCGGTCGGGCTGACCGGAAGAACCGTTCCCGGCAAGGTCCTCGGCAAGGTTCCCGGCAAGAGACGCCCCCGCGCTGAGCCTGACCACGGCGCGGCGGAGACGCCGGGTCCCGTCGCAGCATGGCACCCGCTTCCAGCACCGCCTTGATCTTCCTCAATGGACGGCCCGTGCCGGGCCGGTCTCCGACGCGGTGGACGGAGCGCGCGGCGTTGCAGCGCGGCTGACCGGCCGACCCATACGGCGGTCCCATGGTTCTGGAGCCACCCGGGCAACCTCAAGCTTCAGATCGCGGGTCACACCGCCGCATGACACGGCCGTGGCTCGCCAGGGCCCGGGATCCGGCTACGCCGTCGAGTGCCATCGGGATGGCTGCCTCGTCGGCGTGGAGACGCTCAACCGTCCGGGCGAGCCCGTGCTGGCGAGGCGTTTGATAAAGGCAGGACTGACGCCGCTGCCGGACCGGATCGCCGATCCGGCCTTCACCCCGAAGGACTTCGCCACGCAGCGAGATGCGTCGCTCCAACACGCGTCCCTGCGCGAGTTTTGGCTACGATCTGCTAAATCGACTGTCGTGCGACGGTAGAAACGCGCTCCATCAGATCATTGAAGCGGTCGGGAAGCGACGTCTTCTCGTCCAGGCCTAGCTGAACGGAGCATGCGCAACAGCCTCCGCCCGGCCGACTGAGCTAGTGCACTGACTCATTCGGATGGTGCAGCGTTGCCGTTGACGGCATTGAGGATGGCGGCGGCCGGCTTGGTCCAGACGAAGGGCTTTGGCCTGTCGTTGTGCTCGGTGATGTAGCGGTTGATCGCAGCCTGAAGGTCGACGATCCCGCTGAAGCTGCCACGTTTCAGCCTGCGCCGGGTCAAGGCCGAGAAGAAGCCCTCGACCGCGTTCATCCACGAGGCCGAGGTCGGAGTGAAGTGGAAGATCCAGCGCGGATGCCGGGCCAGCCAGGCTCGCACTTTCGGGTGCTTGTGGGTGGCGTAGTTGTCCAGGATCACGTGGATCAGTTTGCCGGCCGGCACCGCGGCCTCGATAGTGTTGAGGAAGCGCAGGAACTCGTCGTGGCGATGACGCTGCATGCAGCGACCGATCACGGTGCCCTCCAGCACGTCGAGCGCGGCAAACAGCGTCGTGGTACCGTGACGGACGTAGTCGTGGGTCTGGGTTTCGGGACGACCTGGCGTGACGGGACGACCTGGCGTGACGGGTCGGCTCGGACGGGTGCGTTCCAGGGCCTGGATCTGGCTCTTCTCGTCGAGCGAGAGCACGACGGCATGGCGCGGCGGATCCATGGAGAGGCCGACGATGTCCTCGACCTTCTCGGCGAAGGCTGGATCGTTCGAGCGCTTGAAGCTGCGGACCCGATGTGGCTGGAGGCGGTGTGCGTCCCAGATGCGCTGGACCGATCGTAAGGAGATCCCGACGGCCTGCGCCAGGGCGCGGCCGGTCCAGTGGGTGACCTCACCGGGCGGTTCGGAGCAGGTCAGCGCCAGCACCTCGGCGACGGTGTCGGTGGAGTGGGGCGGCTTGCCAGGCGGACGGGTCTTGTCGCGCAGCAGTCCCTCGACGCCTTCTTCGGCGTAGCGCTGTTGCCAGCGCCAGACGGCTGGCCGGCTGACGCCGGCCTGGCGGGCGACGTCGAGGACGGAGAGGCGTTCGGCCGAGAGCAGAACGATGCGGGCGCGCTGGATGTGCTTGAGGGGCTGCGCCCGATCGGCGACGATGGCGGACAGGTGCGCCAGGTCGGCGGCGCTGGGAATCACGCAGACAGTCTGAGCCATGCCTCAGACTCGCATGCCTCACGCCTGACGTGAATCATCTGAATGCGTCAATGCACTAGAGCCCCCTGCACGGCCTCGAACTGCTCCCGCGTGAAGCTCGGCTGCCGGCCCCGGTAGGCGTCCTCGCGGCTCCTGGCGTGGTCTATGCCGGCCCTCTGGGCTTCCTTCGAGGCCTCCGCCTGGGCCTGCGCCGTGGCTGCCATGAAGCCGATCAAGGCGTCCCTCACGGCCTGCTGCATCGGGTCCTTCGTGGCGCCGTCGAAGGTGAGGTTGCTGATGACGGTGCGGACGATGACGCCTCTCCGCATCAACTCCCGGATGGTGTCGCACACGTCCGCGTAGTTCCGCCCGAGGCGATCAACCCACCGCACCACCAGCACGTCCCCTCGGCGCAGCATGTCGAACAGGCGGCGGCCCTGAGGCCGGTCCTGCAAGGCGGTGGTGAGGCCAGACACCCCCTCATCTGCCACCACTTGGTCAACCTTGAAGCCTGCCGCCTCCGCTTGGGTGCGTTGGTGAGCGAGGGTCTGATCCGCGGTTGAGACGCGGGCGTAGAGGGGCGTCTGCATGGGAGCGGCAAGCCTGTCCGAATGGGCCTTGCCCGCAAGAATGGCTGTCCGTAGGTCGAAGTCAACCTTTACGGACGGGCTTTCGGACGGCTTTGCACCCGTCCGCTACGGTATGCCTCTATGGACGGCTGGAATAACGAACGAACCTCGCAGCACCGCGCCTATAATCCGCTTTGGGTGACTTGCCTTCGGGTTAGGCGGTCGGCGTCGCGCAAGACACTGACGCTTCCGTAGACTCGAAGATAACACGCAGGCCGGTGGTCGACTTGACCCTAGGCAACATGGACTTTCTCTATCCCAGTAGCAAAAATGCGAGTTGGCCACAGAATTGTCTGATTTATGACAATGCCGTGCACTGCGAGCCCTTCAGTCCCTTTTTAGACGAATGACGGACCTCACAAGCCGATATCACTAGACTTTCATGAAGACATACCGCAGAAGCCCATTCATAAGACGTTTTAGAACAGTGATAGTCAGGCGCGTCCGGTATCTTGGACGATAGGGGGGGGACGATGGCCGCGGCACCATTCGACAACAGGCAGGCCTCGCTCGCCCTGACCCAGGTCATCCTCACGAACGGCTACTTCCCCTCGCGCGACGACGGATATCCCACCGCAGGGCAGGGCGGCACGCTTGGCTCAATTCGGACCTTCGCGACCACCTTCGATCCCGCGCCGGCCACCAACGGCCAGCTTCTCTCCATCAGTCAGAACAGCGCCCTCTATGCCTTGCTCGGCGTCACCTATGGCGGCGACGGAAGAACGTCATTCAATCTGCCTAATCTTCAGGGTAGAACCATCGTTGGGGCAAGCAACTCAAGTGCTTATTTTGAGGGATCCGTCAACGGCGCGGTCCTAACCTCACTGAATGCTTCTCAAATACCCGGGGTCTATGGAGGAGGCAACAGTCCGTTCGACAACCAGCAGCCATCTCTTGGTCTGTATTATGGGATCCAATCCAACGGCGATGGCTACTCAACGATTACTGGCGAGGTGAGCGGCTTCGCGTCGTCGTACATTCCGCAGGGCTTCATCCCGGCGGACGGCCGCGCCCTGTCGATCGCGGATTATCCGGCGCTCTTCGCGGTTCTTGGCACGACCTATGGCGGCGATGGACGAACGACCTTCAACGTTCCGAACCTCGTCGGGCGCGACATCGTCGGCGTCGGGCCGCAGACGACCCTGGGCCAAAGCCTCGGCCAAGCAAACCTGACGCTGAGCCCATCCCAGCTTCCCTCGGAAGCCAAGTATGGGGGCGGACAGCCCATCGACAACCGCTCGCCAGGTCTTGTTCTGAACTATATCATCTCGTTGAATGGCATCTATCCACAACGTGACGGTAGCGGATTGGCAGAAGATTTCTACGTCGGCGAGGTCCGCGTCTTCGCCGGCGATGCGAGCCAGGTTCCGAGCGGCTGGATGCTGGCGCAGGGCCAGACCCTTCCGATCAGTCCGTATCAGGCGCTCTACTCGCTGCTCGGCACGACTTTCGGCGGAAACGGTTCATCGAATTTCCAATTGCCGGACCTGCGCGACCGCGTCGTCGTCGGGCGTGGGACCGATGCGTCGAGCGGCACGACCTACGCGCTCGGGGATGTCAACGGCTCGAATTTCATCACCCTGACCTACGCCCAGGTCCCCGACTCGACGGCTCCGGTCATCACCGTCCCGTCCGGGAACCAGACGATCTCCGCGACGTCCGCCTCCGGTGCCGCGGTGTCCTTCGCCGTGACGGCGGCCGACAATCTCGATGCATCTGCCCCCACGCTGACGTATTTCGAGACGGTCAACGGCCAAACCCGGCAGGTGACGTCCGGCAGCATCTTCGGTCTCGGCCTCCACACGATCACGGCGACCGCGCAGGACCAGCACGGGAACGTGGGCAGCCGAACCTACGCGTTCACCGTCGCCGATACGACGCCGCCCGACACGACGATCCAGGGCGGGCCGGCATCCCTGTCCAGCTCATCGAGCGCAACGTTCTCCTTCATTGGGACGGACAATATCTCGCCCGCGGGATCCCTGACCTACGCGGTGTCGCTCGATGGCAGCGCATTCGTGGTTGCCACCAACCCGCTGACCTACACGGGTCTTGCCGACGGCAGCCATACCTTCCAGGTGCGCAGCGTCGACGCCGCCGGCAACGTCGATCCGACGCCGGCCGTCTACACCTGGACGGTGGACGCAACCCCGCCCAACGTCGCCGGCATCAGCCCGAGCGTCACAGGCCCGACCAACGCCACGAGCCTGACCCAGACCGTGACCTTCTCGGAGGCGGTCACCGGCGTCGATGCCGGCGACTTCGCGCTCACCGGCACCGGCACGGCGGCCGGCACTATCGCGAGCGTCACCGGCAGCGGCACCACCTACACCGTGACCCTCGCCGGCGTGACCGGCGATGGCACCCTTCGACTCGACCTCAAGGGCGCCGGTACCGGCATCCAGGACGCCGCCGGCAACGCCGCGACCGGCTTCACTGCGGGCGGCGTCACCACCCTCGACCACACCGCCCCCATCGTCGCCGGCCTGACCACCGCGACGACCGGTCCGACCAACGCCACCAGCCTGACCTACGCGCTGGCCTTCTCCGAAGCCGTCACCGGCCTCGATGCCGGCGACTTCACCCTGCGCGACGCCGACGGCCGTGCCGTCACGGGCGCCACGGTCGGCAACCCCGTCAGCACCGATGGCGGCCGGACCTACGGCGTCACCGTCTCCGGCGTGAGTACCAACGGCCCGGTCCATCTCGACCTCAACGCCACCGGCACCGGGATCCAGGACGCCGTCGGCAACCCGCTCACCGGCGGAGCCGCCGGCACCAGCGTGACGCTGGATCAGATCGCCCCGACCCTGGCGATCAGCTCGAGCGCCAGCGCCTTGCGGGCCGGCCAGAGCGCCACTGTCAGCTTCACCTTCAGCGAGGATCCCGGCGCCAGCTTCGTCCGTGACGATATCACCGTCACCGGCGGCACGCTCTCCGAACTCTCGGGCTCGGGCCTAGTGCGCACGGCCACCTTCACGCCGGCGGCCGGGGTGAACGCCGGTACCGCTGCGATCACCGTGGCGGCCGGCACCTACCTGGACGCCGCCGGCAACCCGGGTGGAGCGGGCACCACCCCGCCCCTCACCTTCGACACGCTCGCGCCGCTCGTAGCTGGCCTGACTGCCGCAGCCACCAGCCCCAAAGCGAGCACGCTAACTTACACGCTGGCCTTCTCAGAGGTGGTCACCGGCCTGGATGCCAGCGATTTCACCCTGCGCGATGCCAGCGGCAGCCTTATCGCGGGTGCCACTATCGGCACTCCCGTCAGCGCCGACGGCGGCAAGACCTATAGCGTCCCCGTCGCGGGCCTGTCCTCCTTCAACGGGCTGCTGCATCTCGACCTGAACGCGAGCGGTACCGGTATCCAGGACGCGGTCGGCAACCTGCTCGTCGGTGGAGCCACCGGCACCAGCGTGACGCTCGCCCATGCACCGCTCGCCCTCACCGACGACTTCAACGGCGATGGCAAGTCGGACATCCTGTGGCGGAACACCGACGGCACTCTGGTCGAGTGGGAGATGGACAGCGCTGCCTTGATCAGCGGCGGGGCGATCGGCAACGATCCGAACTGGAGCGTCGTTGGCACCGGCGACTTCAACGGCGACGGCAGGACCGACATCCTGCAGCGCGACGCCCGGACCGGGCACGTGCTGCAGACCCTCATGGACGGCCGTACCATCCTCAGCGCGCAGGTGATCGGTGGTGACCAGAACTGGAGCGTGGTGGGCACCGGCGACTTTAACGGCGACGGCAAGTCGGACGTCCTGTGGCGCAACACCGACGGCACCCTGGTCGAGCGGGAGATGGATGGCGCTGCTCTGATCGGCAGCGGCGTGCTCGGCAACGATCCGAACTGGAGCGTGGTGGGCACCGGCGACTTCAACGGCGACGGCATGACCGACATCCTGCAACGCGACGCGCAGACCGGGCACGTGCTGCAAACGCTGATGAGTGGCGGCACCGCTCTCAGCGCGCAGGTGATCGGCGGAGATCTGAGCTGGAACGTGGTCGGCATCGGCGACTTTGATGCTGACGGCAAGTCGGACGTCCTGTGGCGCAACATCAACGGTACCTTAATCTATCAGGACACGAGCACTCGTGACCTGATCAGCGGCAAGTGGATCGGCGCGGACCCGAGCTGGAACGTCGTGGGCACCGGCGACTTCAACGGCGACGGCAGGTCGGACATCCTGCAGCGCAACGCGGTGACCGGCTACGTTTTGGAGAGTATCACGAACGGACAGGCCAGCTTCAGCTCGCTGGTGGTCGGTGGCGGTCCGGATTGGAACGTGGTGTCAGGACAGTCGGCGCATACGTGAGATTGCTCGCCAAGTCTGCTGAGGCCCTTTTTGTTGGGGCGATCGCGGTCAGGACACAGGAGAGACTGCTGTGTCCTGGCCCGATGCTGACGCCAGCCGAGCGGCCGAGAGGCGGCAGAAGAACTGATGTGACTGACGGGCCAATGATCAGCTGCTAGGAGCGTTCTGGTATGGCTCGTCGCTGATCACTTGGCGGCAGCTACGACCTTCTTCGGCCGGCCGCGGTGGCGGCCTCAGACGGCCGAGTACGGCCCCTGGAACAGGTCACCCATAGCCTTGCGCCGGAACAGGGTATGCCAGCGACGGCGCTGATGCTCGTCGCGGTCGTGCAGCATGTGGCAGCGCTGGCAGAACGCCGCCAGGTTGGCGTCTTCGTTGTTGGCCGTGTCGTGGTCGCGGTGGGCCGCCGCCAGCACCACCTTCGTAATGCGAACTCGGGCAAGCAGGTCCTGATCGCGCAGCCGTTGCCGGAGCCGGCGGCCCTGGCCGTCGCGCCAGCCCGAGATCTCGGCATCCCACCACCGGCCGTCGCCGAGGTGGAAGACCCGCTGCAGGTGCGGGCGGGCGCATTCCTCGCATCGGCCCCGCGCCCGCCGGAAGCGGATCGCGTCAGAGAGCTGAGGCCAGTCGATGGGATAGAAGAAGCGGTGCTCCCGCCGGATCGGCATCTCTGCTCCCCGACTTGGCGGGCCTCCATGCCGAAGGAGCCTATCACGCTGTACGGTTAAGCCCACCTTCATGCCCTGCGCAGCGGACCACGAGATCCCGCAGGGCGCGCGGCAGGCGCCTCGTGATGGTTCAGGTTGGGTATTCCCTTGGTGAACCAGCCCCTAGGCGGTTCAATAAGCACCACTTGACCATTCAAAATGAACTGGCATGATATGAACCATCCAAACTGAACCGATGGGCTCCGCCATGTTCGTCCGCGCCTACCTCCGGGCCTCCACCTCCGAGCAGGATGCCGAGCGGGCGCGCGCGCAGCTCGACGCCTTCGCCACCGAGCGCGGACTCCACGTCGCGAGCTGGTACGTCGAGAACGAGGGCGGCGCGAAGATCGCCCGTCCCGAGCTGTTCCGCCTGCTGAAGGATGCGCGGCCGGGCGACGTGCTCCTGGTCGAGCAGGTCGACCGCCTCTCGCGCCTCACCGCCGAGGACTGGGAGAAGCTGAAGGCGGAGATCTCGGCCCGGCGCATCCGCATCGTCGCCCTGGATCTGCCGACCTCGCACATGATGGCGACGGCCAGCCCCGACGACTTCACGGCCCGCGTGTTCGAGGCGGTCAACGGAATGATGCTCGACGTGCTCGCCGCGGTGGCGCGCAAGGACTACGACGACCGCCGCCGCCGGCAAGCGCAAGGCCAGGCCAGGGCCAAGGCCGAAGGGCGCTACAAGGGCCGCCCGGAGGACGCCGAGCGCAACGCTAGCATCGCAGCGATGCTCGCAAAGGGCGTGTCCTGGTCTCAGGTGCAGAGCGCCACGGGATGCAGCCGGGCGACGATCGCCAAGATTGCGAAGCGCGCCGCCTGAGGCGGGCGCTCAAAGTCCGGGACGACTTGAGCAGAGGGCCGAGAGCATCGTCCGCATGGGTATACTCATGCGGACAAAAGGTGCCGATGGCGGGACCGGCGGGTGGCTCGGCGCCTCGGCGGCGGGTGACGGGGCTCGATGACACGGCGGGAGGGTAGCCCGAGGGCGGGCGGCTGGCCTAGTGGTGGCCTGAGATGCGCGGCGGTGCCTCCAGCCGCGGCAGGGCGGGCCTCAGTGCGGCTCGGCACCGGCTCGGCGGCTGCCTCCCGGAGAGGCCCCCGGCGGGGCTCGCGTTCGCTGCGGAGGGAATACCCGGGCCCCCTACCAGGGGGGAACCTCGCTGCCGCTGCGCGTGGGTGTCTTCTCAGGTGGGTGACCCCTCGGCTTAAACCGGCAGCCCGGCCACCCGGCGCACTACCTCACGTCGATCCTCGGGAACTTCGCCATGGCATCCGCCAGCGTCTTGACGGTCACCTCGCCGTAGCCCTCGCCCTCGGTCCGTGCGGCGTGGCCTTGGATGGCATCGAGCACCCAACCATCAATGCCGGCCTCACGCCCGACCGTCTTGAAGCGATGCCGCCAGCCGTGGTTGGGCGCCACGTTCGCGTCCGTGATGGTCGCCCTGACGGTGAGCGCCATGCGAGACTTGAGGCTCCCCAGAGACTTCCAGATGGTCCCGTCCGCGGCCTCCCGTACGAAGAGGTGGCCCGCCGGTGCCTTCTGGACGAACTCCAGGAAGCCGAGTTCGAAGAGGTGCGGGTGAAGCACGACTTCCCGGGCCTGGTTGGTCTTCACCGTGCCGGCGTCCGGCGTGATGGTGATGACCCAGTGCTGGCCGTGCTGTCGAATATCCCGCTTCCGAAGCTGGCACATCTCGCCGAGGCGTGCGCCGCTGTACGCGCAGAGCCAGGGCACCCACCGCTTGGCGGCAGCGACCGAAGACCCCTCCCCGCGCGGCGGCTTGTACTCCAAGGCGGCCTTCAGGATCGCGCTCGCCTCTTCGTCGGTGAAGCCCTTCCCCCGGAGCTTCTGAGGCTTGCCGAGCTTCAGCGTCACGTCCTTGGCGGGGTTGCTCGCGAGCCGCTTGTTCGCGACGGCCCACCCGAAGATGACCTTGAGGCCGTTCAGGTCGCCGGACTTCACGGTTTGCGCCGAGAGCGTCTTCCCGGTTCGCGGGCTGATGCTGGCTAGGCGGTGGTCCTTGAAGCCAATCACGTCCTCGACGGTGACACGGTTCGCATCATCGTGCCCGAGGAAGGCGCTGAGATTAGCGACTGCCTGGCGGTATCTCTCGAACGTGCCGTGTTTCGTTCCCGCCGCCTTCCGCTCCGCCCACCAATCGGCGACGAGGCCAGACAGGGTGGTCTTGGGCGGCGCGGCGTCGGCGGTGCATTGGGTGCGGGCCGGCGGCTCGAACTCGGGGAACCGTGCGGCCTTGGGATCGGGGCTGTAATCGCCCTCGGCATTCCGCTCGCGGGCGGCGAACGCGTCCCGCAAGGCCAGGCCGAAGGTCTCCAGGAGCAGGAGCCGCGTGTCGTCGTCCACGCTGCCGATACCGCGATCCCGCAACAAGCGGTCTACCAGCGGCCCGAGCGGGGTCTGAAGCTCGGACGGATCGCCAGTCGCCAGGGCGGCCTCAAGGTTCTCCTTGGCACTGGCAAACCCGGCTGCCTCCTCCTCCGGCGTTACCCGGACGCGAGCCCAGCGCCCATCCGGCATGAGCTGAACGGCAAGGGTGCGATCCGCCCCAGCATCGGCCCACGAGCGGTAGAGGTCACCCGCGAGGGCGGTCGCCTGGCGATGGTTGAGGCTCATGGGTGCCCCGTTGCGCAGAGCCGTCCAATGCCGCTCCAGGGCTGACGCAACCTGCCCCTGCCGGGCCTTCACCTCGGCGGGGTCACGGGTGCGCAGCGAGAAGCGGATGCTACGCATTTTCGGCGTCACGCGGACAAGGACGGTCTCGGCTCCGAGCGGCAGGCTGAGCGTGCGGCCTGCCACGAGCGGGAGGATATCGGTCGGGATGCGCTGGACGAACTGGGGGACGGAGGAGTCTGGCCGCTTCACCGGGCGAACGAGCCTGTAGAGCATGAGTGGCACACCGTTGTAGCACGGTCGGACCCGGCTTAACACTCTGACAGCACTCAACTATCTGCGAAGCATGATCTTTCGCAGGCAGCCGCTACCGATGACGAGGATCATGCGCCCTCCCCGCTCGCGAAGGCCGAGAAGACCCGCTCGGCCTTGATCAGGGTCTCGTGGTACTCGGCTTCCGGGTCCGAGAGCAGCGTGACTCCGCCGCCCGCCTGGAGCACGGCGCGGGTCTCGTCCATCAGCACCGTGCGGATGGCGATGCTGGTGTCGAGGCTGCCGTCGAAGCCGATCCAGCCGATCGCCCCGCAATAGAGCTCGCGGGCATCGCCCTCGATCTCCGTGATGATGTCCATGGCGCGCAGCTTCGGCGCCCCGGTGATCGAGCCGCCCGGGAAGGTCGCGCCCAGGAGGTCGAGACCGTCCGCCCCCTCCCGCAGGGTGCCGGTGACCGCCGAGACGAGGTGGTGCACCCCCGCATAGGTCTCGAGCCCGCAGAGCGTCGGCACCGCGACGCTGTGGGGGGCGCAGATCCGCGACAGGTCGTTGCGCAGGAGATCGACGATCATCACGTTCTCGGCCCGCTCCTTGGCGCTGGCGAGCAGCGCCTCGGCCCTGGCGCGGTCCTCGGCCGGGTCGGCGGCGCGCGGCGCCGTGCCCTTGATCGGCCGGGTCTCGACCTGCCGGTCGTCGAGGCGCAGGAAGCGCTCGGGCGAGGACGAGGCGACGGTGAGGCCGTCGAATTCCAGATAGGCCGCGAAGGGCGCGGGGTTGCGCGCCCGCAGGCGCCGGTAGAACGCGAAGGCATCGAAGCCCGGCGGCAGGGCGGCCTCGAAGCGCTGGGCGATGTTGGCCTGGTAGATGTCGCCGGCCCGGATGTAGTCCCGCACCCGCTCGACCGCTTGCGCATAGGATTCTGCCGTGAAGTTCGACCGCCAGGCGAGGGGTGGCACCGGGATGGCCTCGCCAGCCGGTTCGGGGCCGTTCAGGGCCGCCTCCAGGACGTCGAGATCGGAGGCGGCCTTCCTCGCTCTGGCGCCCAGGTCGGTCTCGGGGAATCCGGTGGCGATCAGGTGGCAGGTGCCGGCCCGGTGGTCGAAGGCGACCAGAGTGGCGTAGAGGTCGAAGGCGAGGTCGTGGGTAAGGCCGGCCCGGCGCGCGGGCGGCGCCACCCGCTCCAGGCTGGCACCGAAATCATAGGCCATGTACCCGATCGCCCCGCCCTGGAACGGCGGCAAGGCGGGATCCGGTTCGGTGCGCCAGGGCGCCAGCACCGCCTTGAGCGCCGCGAGGGGCGCGCCCGGCACGCCGACGCCGTTCCAGAAGGCTTGGCCGCCGCGCACCCGGAATGACCCGAACGGATCGGCGGCGAGGTAGGAGTAGCGCCCAAGGGTGTCGTGCCGCATCGCGCTGTCGAGGAGCGCGAGGCCGGACAGCCTGCGAG
The DNA here is from genome assembly GCF_003058325.1 of Methylobacterium currus. Lineage (NCBI taxonomy): Bacteria > Pseudomonadati > Pseudomonadota > Alphaproteobacteria > Hyphomicrobiales > Methylobacteriaceae > Methylobacterium > Methylobacterium currus. Next base: position 4,461,192 of record NZ_CP028843.1, on the reverse strand, counting down.
GCCCGTTGGCGCGCAGCCGGGACGCGGCGGCGGCGGGATCGAGGGGGGTGACGAGGCGGCTCCACATCGCGCCGTGATACCGGAGGCCGGGGCCGCAACGGAAGCTGCCCGTCGGGCCAAGATGCCGAGCCGAGGTGCCGGCCCCGTGACGCACGCCCTGCCCTGTGCTAGAGGCCTGCCCCAGCATCCTTCCCTAAATCCTTGATCCTGCTCGCTGCCGCCTCGGCCGTGGGCCGGCACCGCATCCAGCCCTCGCCGAAATCTGCCCTGCCCATGAACGCACCCGCCCCCAAGATCTCCTTCGTGTCGCTCGGCTGTCCCAAGGCCCTGGTCGATTCCGAGCGCATCCTCACCCACCTGCGGGCCGAGGGCTACGAGCTGGCGCGCAAGCACGACGGCGCCGACGTGGTCATCGTCAACACCTGCGGCTTCCTCGATTCGGCCAAGGCCGAATCGCTGCAGGCGATCGGCGACGCGATGGCGGAGAACGGCCGGGTGATCGTCACCGGCTGCATGGGCGCCCAGCCGGAGGAGATCCGCGAGAAGTACCCGAACCTGCTCGCCGTGACCGGGCCGCAGGCCTACGAATCGGTGGTGGCGGCGGTCCACGAGGCGGTGCCCCCGGCCCACGACCCGTTCCTCGATCTGGTCCCGCCGCAGGGCGTCAAGCTGACGCCGCGGCACTATGCCTACCTGAAGATTTCGGAAGGCTGCAACAACCGCTGCACCTTCTGCATCATCCCGCAGCTGCGCGGCGACCTCGTCAGCCGCCCGGCGGCGGACGTGCTGCGCGAGGCCGAGAAGCTGGTGAAGGCCGGCGTCAAGGAGCTGCTCGTCGTCTCGCAGGACACCAGCGCCTACGGCATCGACACCCGCTACGCCACGAGCCAATGGCGCGACCGCGAGGTGCGGGCCCGCTTCTACGACCTCGCCAAGGAACTGGGCGAGCTCGGCGCCTGGGTGCGCCTGCACTACGTCTATCCCTACCCCCATGTCGACGAGGTCATCCCGCTGATGGCCGAGGGCAAGGTCCTGCCCTACCTCGACATGCCGCTCCAGCACGCGAGCCCGACGGTGCTCAAGCGCATGCGCCGCCCGGGCAACCAGGAGAAGATGCTGGAGCGCATCCGGTCCTGGCGCACGACCTGCCCGGACCTCGCGATCCGCTCGACCTTCATCGTCGGCTTCCCGGGCGAGACCGACGCAGAGTTCGAGGAGCTGCTGACCTGGCTGAAGGAGGCCAAGCTCGAGCGCGTCGGCTGCTTCCAGTACGAGCCGGTGCGCGGCGCCCCCGCGAACGAAGTGGCGGAGGCGGTGCCGGACGCCGTGAAGGCCGAGCGCCAGCGCCGCTTCATGGAGACGCAGCAGGCGGTCTCGCTCCGCTTGCAGAAGGCCAAGGTCGGCAAGCGCCTGCCGGTGATCATCGACGCCGCCGGCCCGACCGTCGCCAAGGGCCGCTCGAAATACGACGCACCCGAGATCGACGGCAACGTCCACGTCGCCTTCCGCCGCCCGGTCCGGGTCGGCGACATCGTGACGGTGAAGATCGAGTCGGCGGATGCCTACGACCTGCACGGGGTGGCGGTGTAGGCGGTGGACGAGGCGGCCCGCACCAAGCGCGCAAGCTCGCGGCCAAGCGCATCAACGAGCGGCTGAAGCGGCTCGCGAGCTACTTCAACGCCCTGGCGCTCGGTGTGATCGGCGCTGGGGTCATCATGCCGACGGTGACGGGTATGACCCAGGCTTGGCCGAAGAGTCTCGTTTGGCTCGTGACCGGACTCGTCCTACATCGTGCGGTCCAAGGCGCGTTCACGTTCCTGCGCAGTGATACCGCCGCGCCTTCGAACGGACCCGTTCGAAGGCGCTGGCTAAGCCCGAACGGGCGTCGGCGCTGATGCGCCGGACGCCTTGGCATCGACGTGTCGATGCCAAGGCGCGAGGGTATGAGAACTGACATGCTGACCTGTACCCTGACCATACAGGTTGCAGTGACCGCCGTCGTTTTCAGCGTCGGCGGTTTGCTCTACGCGTGTCACATCGCCCACTCGTTCGACCGCAAATGGGGTCGGCCCGAGGATTGAGGCTGAGCCCTCGACGCCAGTCGATAGGCTCGACAGGTTTCTAACCTTGCCGTCACCCCGGTGCCGCATGGCGGAGCTTGGAGTGACGAAGAAGGGGCCCTATCCCCCGATGGCCCAACTCTCCTCCCGCTCCACCCCGGCCGCCGCCATGTCGCCCCAGGCCCGCTCCAGGGACCCGTCGAGGTCGATCGCCCGGCAGGCATCCTCGACCACCACCGCCTGGAACCCCGCCTCGCGGGCGTCGATGGCACTCCAGCCGACGCAGTAATCGGTGGCGAGCCCGCACAGGAAGATCCGGGTGAAGCCGCGCTCGCGCAGGTATCCGGCGAGGCCCGTCGGGGTGATGCGGTCGGCCTCGCGGAAGGCCGAGTAGCTGTCGATCCCGGGCCGGTAGCCCTTGCGGATGATCAATTCGGCGTGCGGCAGGGCGAGGAGCGGCGACAGCTCCGCCCCGGGCGTGCCCTGGATGCAGTGCTCCGGCCACAGGACCTGCTCGCCGTAAGCCAGACGCACGGTGCCGAAGGGCTTTTTGCCCGGATGGCTGGTGGCGAAGGAGGCATGGCCCGCCGGGTGCCAGTCCTGGGTCAGGGCGACGTGCTTGAACGTGCGCCCGAGCGCGTTGATCGGTGCGATCACCGCATCCCCGTCCGGCACCGCGAGCGTGCCGCCGGGCAGGAAATCGGCCTGGACGTCGATGACGAGGAGCAGATCGGTCTCGGTCGCCTGCAGGGCGTACGAATCCATCGTGTCGGGTCTCCGCCGGGACATCCGGGAGCGGTCCGGTGAAGGCCGATTCGGCCCGGATGCCGCTGCGGAACTCTAGGCGGACGAAGCGGTGTCGGGCCACCGGTTCGTCCGCTTAGATTTTTTGCGTCTCGCAGGTCATCGTCGTCAATGCGGGATTCACTGGTGCGAAATCCGATTTGCGGCCCGATGATTCTGCATCAGATGATCACGGATGCATCACCGTGGCACCCGTCGTCTGACGTCCGGCGAGGTCGGCATGGACCTTCGGGGCGTCGGCGAGTTTCGCCCGGGTATGGACCGGGATCTTCACCGCGCCGCTCTGCACCACCTCGAACAGGTCGGCGGCCATCTCCTCCAGCACCGCCCGGTCGGCGGTGTGGGTGAACAGGGTCGGGCGTGTGGCGTAGAGCGAGCCCTTCTGGGCCAGCAGGCTGATGTCGAATTGCGTGATCGCCCCCGAGGCGCTGCCGAAATTCACGAAATAGCCGAAGGGCCTCAGGCAATCGAGCGAGGCCGGGAAGGTCGCCTGGCCGACGCCGTCATAGACCACCGCGCAGCCCTTGCCGCCGGTGATCTCCTTGACCTTCGCGGCGAAATCCTCGTTGCGGTACAGGATGACGTGGTCGCAGCCGTGCTGGCGGGCGAGCTCGGCCTTGTCCTCCGAGCCGACGGTGCCGATCACCGTGGCGCCGAGGTGCTTCGCCCATTGCGTTGCGATCAGCCCGACGCCGCCGGCGGCGGCGTGGAACAGGATCGTGTCGCCAGGCTGGACCTTGTAGGTGCGGCGCAGCAGGTACTGGGTGGTGAGGCCCTTGAGCATCATCGCGGCGGCGGTGTCGTCGTCGATGCCGTCGGGCAGGCGCACCACCTGCTTGGTGTCGATCACCACCTCCTCGGCATAGGTGCCCGAGGCCGAGCCGTAGGCGACCCGCTCGCCCGGCTTGAAGCCGGTGACGCCCTCGCCGACCGCCACCACCGTGCCGGCGCCCTCGTTGCCGGGGGTGAAGGGGAGCTGGGGCGCCTTGTAGTGGCCGGAGCGGAAGTAGATGTCGATGAAGTTGACGCCGACCGCGCTCTGGCGCACCCGGATCTGGCCAGGGCCGGGCTCGCCGACCGTCACCTCCTCGTAGCGCATCACCTCGGGGCCGCCATATTCGTGAACCCGGATCGCCTTGGGCATCGCCCGCTCCCATCATGCTCTTGGTTTGCGGCCGGGATCATAGGTGCGGCCCTGCAATCGGCAATGGCCGGGATGGCACAGCGGCCCTGCAGGCCCCAGATCTCCGGACAGACCATGCGAGGACCCGTTTCGTGAGCCAGACAGCCGACCCGAATCCCGCAGATGCCCATCCGGAGGAGCCCCTCTACGACGTGGCGGTGGTCGGCGCCGGGGCGGTCGGCCTGGCGGCGGCCCTGGCGCTCGCCCGCGACGGCCTGCGCACGGCGCTCGTCGGCCGCCACGCTCCCGTGGCGGACGGGCGCACCGTGGCGCTCCTCGACGGGTCGGTGCGGCTGCTGCGGGCGCTCGGCGCCTGGGAGGCGCTGGAGCCCCAGGCCGCCCCGCTCGCCGAGATGCACCTGATCGACGACACCGGCAGCCTGTTTCGCCCGCCGCCGGCCCGGTTCGTCGCCCGCGAGATCGGCCTCGACGCCTTCGGCTGGAACATCGAGAATGCCCGCCTCGTCGAGGCCCTGCGCGCCCGCGCCCGCGCCATCCCGGACCTCACCCTCGTCGAGCGCGACGCCGCCGGCCGCACCCTGGCCGAGGATTGTGCGGTCCTGGCGCTGGAGGGTGGCGGCCACGTCGCGGCGCGCCTCGTCGTCGCGGCCGATGGCGGCGGCTCGCCCTTGCGCGAGGCGGCGGGCCTGACGGTCCGGCGCTGGACCTACCCGCAGAAGGCCCTGACCACGATCCTCGCCCATACCCGCGACCATCGCGAGGTCTCGACCGAGTTCCATACCCGCGAGGGGCCCTTCACCCTGGTGCCGCTGCCGGGCGGGCGCCGCTCGAGCCTGGTCTGGGTCTCCGCCGAGGCGCGGGCGGAGCGCCTCGCGGCCCTCGACGACGCCGCGCTTGCCGCGGCGATCGAGCGCCAGGCGCAGTCGATGCTCGGCGCCATGCGGATCGACGGGCCGCGGGGCCTGGTGCCGATGCGCGGCTTGTCGGTGCCCCGCCCGGTCGGGCCGCGGCTGGCGCTGGTCGGCGAGGCCGCCCACGTCTTCCCACCCATCGGCGCACAGGGGTTGAACCTGGGCCTTCGCGACGCGGCGGCCCTGCGCGATGCGGTGGCGGGCGCCCGCGATGCCGGGGCCGAGTCGGTGCTCTCGGGCTTCGCCCGCAGCCGGGCCCTCGATGCCCGCCTGCGCACCGGCGCGGTCGATACCCTCAACCGCAGCCTGCTCACCGCCTTCCTGCCGAGCGACCTCGCCCGGGGTGCGGGGCTGCTCGCCCTCTCGACCATCGCGCCCTTGCGCCGCCTGGTGATGCGCGAGGGCATCACCCCGCGGCTCGGGACGCCGACGCTGATGCGGGGGTGAGACGGGGCCGCCTGCTTCGTCCAAACGAAGGGCGAGCGCGGCTTTCTCCCTCTCCCCGCCCGCGGGGAGAGGGGGAAATCTGCGCGTGATCGCTACTGGATCAGATCGGCAGAAACCCGATCACTCCTGCTGGCGCGGGCGCCGCGGCGGGCGGGCCGCCATGGCGGCGGAGGCGAGGGCGTCGGCGGGGCCCGTCTTGCCGCGGGCCGGGATGCGCGCCTTCGCGGGGGGCGGCGCGGGCTCGGGCGCCGCGGACGGCTCGGCGGGGGTATCGACGGGGGCCTTGGCAGCAGGCTTGGGCGTGGCCGTCCCCTTGGCCGTCCCCTTGGCCGGCGCCTTCGCGGGTTTCGGCTTCGCCGCCGGGGCTGCGACCGGGTCGAGATCGGCGGCGAGGGCCATCAGGTGGCGGCGATGCGTGACGGCCGGCCCGTCCTTGAGGTCCGGGTGGTGCTTGTCGAGGCGGGTGACCAGGGCCTTGACCTCGGCATCCTTCAGCCCGTCGACGATCAGCGCCAGGGGCTGGGGGCCGAGCGCCTCGCGCACCGCGCGCAGGCCCGCCAGGTCGAGGGTCTTGGCCTTCAGCTGCTTCGTCACCAGGGCGTGGGCGGCCTTGGTGACGTCGCTGCGGATCGCCGGAAACGCCTCCGGCGCCTCCGCGATCGCGCACAGGACCGCGAGGCCGTCGATCTCAAGCGCCATCCAGGGCCTCCTTCAGTTCGGTCACCACCGGCGTGATCACCTCGCCGATCAGGTCGCGTGTCTGGTCACGATACTTGTTGGCAAAGGTCTGATACTCGAGGGTGAGCGCGTTTGCCAGGGCTGCCGATTGCGGAACCCGGGTCTTGAACAGACGGAACCGCGCCCCTTCCGCAGCGGCGCTCTCCTGGAGGGTGGCGTAGGTCGTCGCCTGCTGCTTGGTGTTCTGCCAGCGGGTGATGAGCACGTGCGGCGGGCGCTTGGGCGCCAGCATGCTCTCCGAGGCGCTGCCGACCCCCCAGATCGTCTCGTAGAACGCCTTGAGCCCGTAGGTGGAGAGGAAGTCCGAGATGCAGGCGACCACGACGAGGTCGCTCGCCCGGATCGCCACCTCGGTCATCGGCGAGATGCCGGGCGCGCAGTCGAACAGCACGTAGCCGTACTGCTCGCGCAGCGGCGCGAAATCCTCCTGGAAGAGCTTCCACAGATGGCCCTCGATGGCGTGCATCGAGTATTTGCGCTTGGTGAGCGCGTAGATGATCTCGCGCTCGACGATGCGTAGCGACGGGCCGGAGGCGAGCAGCGAGATCGGCAGCGGCTCGCCGAGATGCGTGGTGCTGCTGACGTAGTCGCGGATGAAGTCCGGCAGGGCGGCCTTGTCGCGGTCGACGATGCGCAGGCCGAGATAGTAGTCGAGGGTGCGGCCCCCGGTGATCATCTCGGCCAGGATGCCGTCGCCGGCAAAGCACACCGAGGCGCTGGCCTGCGGATCGAGGTCGATCACCAGCACCGAGGCGCCGCCGGCGGCGAGCGCGTCGGCCAGCATCACCACGCTGGTCGTCTTGCCGACGCCGCCCTTCATGTTGGCGACCGCGACGAGCTTGCCGGTCATGCGCGCGAGCCCGGCCGCAGGACGGGGACGCGGGTCCGCAGCGGCGACGCGGCGGGCGGGCGGGACGGGGCCATCGGGGCTCTCTTCACGGCGGGCCCCTTTTCCACCACCGGTGTTTGCGCCGAGTCAAGCCCGGTTGCAGGCGGTTTTCCGGATCTGCCCCTCAGCCGCCGGCGCAGCGGGTATAGGTGGTCGAACCGCGCTCGCTCGCCCAGGTCAGCCGGCTTCCCGCCACGGTCAGGCGTACCCGCGAGGTCCAGCGGCGGCCGGCGCTGCGGCAGGCGGCGGTGACGGTCCAGGTGCGGCCGTCGCGCCGCCTGTCGCGGAACTGGCACAGGGTCTTGCCGGCTTGGGCGCTTCCCGGCCGGATCACGGCGGGCAGGAAGCCGTGACGGGCGGAGCGGCTCCGGGCGCAGGCCGCGGCGCTGGGGCCCCACACGCCCGTATAGGCCGGCGCGGTCTCCTCCTCGTCGTCCTCGGCCGTCGCCTCGGCCTGGCGCGCGTCGGTCTGGCGCGGAATCTCCCGCACGGAGGCCGCGCGCCCGGCCGGGCGCGCGGCGGCCCGGATCTCTGTCTGCGTTTCTTGTCGCGTCTCCTGCCGCATCTCCCGCTTCGTCGGCTGCGCCACGGCCCGGGCAGGTGCGCCCGGGGCGCGCTCCTCCGGATCGTCATCGGGCGCGAGGTCGTGAGCCGGCGCGGCCTTCACCGGGCCGAAGCCGGAATCCTGTGGCGATTCCCGCAACGAAGCTGCCCCCTCCTGCGGCGCGCCGTCGCGGGCGCCGATCCGGCCCGGCGGCTCGCGCCAGCCGCTCGCCGGCTGGCCCGCCTCCGGGGGTATCGCATCCGGCGGCGGACGGCGGCGGTAGATCGGGATCGTGGAGCGGTAGGGCTTCGACAGGACCGGCGGATCGGCGGGCAACTCGAGGTCCGACTGCGCGACGGCCCGGCCCGGTCCGGCCATCCAGGCCGCACCGGCCAGCACGAACAGGCCGGCCAAGTGCAGCCCGGCCAAGTGCAGGCCCGCGCGGTGAAACGCCCTCATGATGCCCCCAAGCGTCCCCCGGCGGATGCCGGTGGTCAAGTCTTAGAGCGCCCGCGAACCCCGTGGACATGGGTGACGGGGCCGAGCACGCAGCGAAATCGTCGGTGTCGCCCGGCGGACACTGTCCTAACGGCCGAAAATGCCTTTCAGGAACTGCGCCGTGCGGTTGCGCTTGCGCTTGCGCTCCAGCTCGGCCGCGTCCTTCACCCAGGCGACCTGCACCACCCGGCGCTCGCCTTCGAAGGGCCGGTGGCCGTGCCAGGAATTGTCCGCCCGCAGGAAGGCGAACATCGTCCCCATCGTCGGCGGCACCTCGACCGCGTAGGGCTCGAACCGCTCGCCGTCGTAGAGAACGCGCAGGCGCCCGGCCTCCGGCGCGTCCCACTCGTCGTTCATGTAGACGAGCAGCGTCATCACCTTCGAGGGGCCGTCGGTGTGAATCGCACCGTATTTCGGCTGCGAGCGGCGCATGATGGTGGTGAGCCGCGGGCACGAGACGAGGTCGATTCCGAACTTCTCGCTCAGGACCCGCGAGAAGTCGTCGCTCTCGAGCTCCTCGATCAGGTCCTTGAAGCGGCCGGTGAGCTGCACCTCGTCCACCGTGAGGTAGCCGGGCTTGGCGATGGCCGGGAAGTCGCGCTTCAGGTCGGCGACCGCCTCGGATCGCAGGACCTGCCGGCCCAGGAAGTAATGGTAGGGATCGTGCGCGACGGGGGCGGCGCGCACCGCATCGACGTCCAGGATCGAGAGGGACGACGTGGGAAGGGACGACTCGGAGTGGGACGACTCAGAGCGGGACGACTTGGAGAGGGACGACATGGGATGATCGCACTCGTCAGGTCTGGCGGCGGCAGGTCTCGCGACAGTGAAGCCCGCAACCTGCCGGGAAACCCCCGGACCATCGCGGCCGATTGCGGCGGCGGCGGGGCACCGCGGCCCTAGGTCTCACGGCACGTGCCGCCCTGCCGCAGGTGAACGGGGTTTAACTTGCAACGGCAACGGCGCCATGGTCCTGCCACGGGGCTGACCCATGGCGGGTCGCAAGGCCACGGGCTTGGTGCTTCTCGCGAAACGCCCGCCGCGCCGGCGCTGCCGGCGACGGTGACCGGGGTTTCGCGAGGGACACGTGGGCGCGGCGCGCTGTTGACCGCCACCGAATCACCGGCCCGCCCGCAACAGGCGGGCCCGCTTGAGGTCCGCCCGCCGGGCGGCCTGGAGACCGCGATGCACGGCTTGAAGCAGGCCCTCCTGCAGATCTGGCGCCTGGCCTATCCCTATTACACGACCCGCGAGGTCACGACGGTGCGGCTGTGGCCGCTGCCGGCGGTGCAGATGCAGGAGCGCTGGGTGGCGCTCACCATGGCGGTCCTGGTGATCGGCATCGAGTTCGCCCAGGTCGCCATCAACGTGCGCCTGTCGTACTTCAATCGCGACTGGTTCAACGCCATCCAGGGCAAGGACGCCGCCGCGTTCTGGTCGCTGCTGTTCTCGGTGTTCTGCCTCTGGGCCGCGGTCTACGTGGCAAGTGCGATCATTCAGTACGTGATCCAGTCGTTCCTGCGGATCCGCTGGCGGGCCTGGATGACGCGCCACTACGTCGACCGCTGGCTCGGCAACGATACTCATTACCGCATGGGGTTCGCCAGTGCCCAGGCCGACAACCCCGACCAGCGCATCGCCGACGACATCGACCAGTTCACCCAGACCACCCAGACGCTGACCATCAGCTTCCTGTCGGCGGTCTCGAACCTGGTCTCGTTCTCGGTGATCCTGTGGAACATCTCGTCCGCCTTCACGGTGCCGGGGACCGACTGGCACGTGCCGGGCTTCCTGGTCTGGGGCGCGCTGATCTATTCGGCTCTGGTCACCTGGCTCACCCACCGCATCGGCCGGGCGCTGGTCGGGCTCAATTTCGAGCAGCAGCGCCGCGAGGCGGATTTCCGCTTCTCCCTCGCCCGCCTGCGCGAATACGGCGAACAGGTGGCCCTGCTCGGCGGCGCCCGGGCCGAGCGGGCCTCGCTCGGTGAGCGCTTCGGCGCGCTGATCCAGAACTTCTACGCCATCGTCGACCGCCGCAAGAAGCTCGCCGCCTTCACGGTCAGCTACCAGCAGGTCAACGTCGTGATCCCGTACATCCTGGTCGCGCCCTACTATTTCGCCGGCCAGATCCCGCTCGGGGTGATGACCCAGACCGCCGGGGCGTTCTCGCGCGTCGAGGGCACGATGTCGTTCTTCATCACGTTCTACGTGACGCTGGCCGACTACAAGGCGCAGGTCGACCGGCTCACCACCTTCGACGCGGCGATGGCCCGGGCCGACGCGATGGCGGCGGGAAGCGCCCTGTCGGTCGCGCCGGCGGACGGCGCCGGCCTCCACCTCAACGGCCTCGCCCTCGACCTGCCGGACGGGCGGCGCATCGCCGAGGCCCCGTCCCTCTCCTTCCGGCCCGGCGAGACGACTCTGCTCACCGGCCCCTCAGGTTCGGGCAAGTCGACGCTGTTTCGCGCCATCGCGGGCATCTGGCCCTTCGGCGAGGGCACGGTCACGACGCCGGAAGGTGCGCGCCTGATGCTGCTGCCGCAGCGGCCCTATCTGCCGATGGGGACCTTGCGCGCCGCCGCCACCTATCCGGAGCCCACGGGGCGCCACGACGACGCCGCGATCCGGGCGGCCCTCGAGGCGGCCCGCCTGCCCCACCTCGCCGCCCGCCTCGACGAGGAGGCGCCCTGGGCCCAGGCCCTGTCCCTCGGCGAGCAGCAGCGCCTCGCCATCGCGCGGGCGCTCCTGGCGCGTCCCGACTGGCTGTTCCTCGACGAGGCCACCGCCGCCCTCGACGAGCCGACCGAGGCCGCGCTCTACCGCATGCTGCGCCACGAGCTGCCGGGCACGACGATCGTCTCGATCGGCCACCGCTCGACCCTGACCGCCTTCCACGACCGGCGGATCGACATGACCCGGCGCGAGGACGGCCGCTTCGTGCCGACGGAGCTCGTCGCGACGGTGCCGGCGCAGTAGCGGTTCCCGTCACCCTTGGGGCGACGAAGCGCCTTGACGCGCTGCGTCGCCCCGCCTAGAAGCCGGCTCACAGGGCGCGTAGCTCAGCGGGAGAGCATTCGCTTCACACGCGAAGGGTCACAGGTTCAATCCCTGTCGCGCCCACCACGCTTTTGGAAGTTCAACGGCTTGCGTCCGTGGCGTCCCGTGCCACGCGGCCTCACCGTCGAAGAGGTTCGGTCCACGATGAGGCTGCCGGTCCGGCGCCGCATCATACCCGCAGGGACCGATCATCGGGCGCGTAGCTCAGCGGGAGAGCATTCGCTTCACACGCGAAGGGTCACAGGTTCAATCCCTGTCGCGCCCACCATTCTTTCCATCGAGAGCACCAATCGTCGCAGAGCCTGACCGGCTCTCTCGGCGAGTCTGGGACGCTTCCGGTCGCCCCAGGGCTCACCGTAGGCGCGAGCCCGGGATCCGAGACGCAAGCGGTTCAGGACGGGGCCGGAACGCGGCCTGCGCATTGTTCCAACGCCTGTCCGTCCCGGTTACGGGCTCCGCTGCGCGGCCGCGACACGAGCGGAGGCGATGCGGTCGTGCGCGACGACGGCTCAGAACAACGATCCCTGCGCCTCGGTCTTCCGCTCCGGCGGCTTCGGCGCCGGCATATCCTCGTCCGGCCGCAGCAGGTCCGGCGCGTCGTTGCGCACGTCGTTCACCCGCCGGCTCGCCGGCGCGAGGTCGAGCCACTCCTCCGGCGCCGGCCGGCACATTGCGCTTGCCTGTCCCGCATCGACGTCCCGCATGTCGAGCCAGCGTTCGACGCCCTCCGGCGACAGGATCGCCGGCATGCGCTCGTGGATGCCGGCGAGCAGCCCGTTGGCCCCGCAGGTGACGATCGCCGCGGTGTCGATCTCCGAGCCGTCGCGGCTGCTCCAGGTCTCCCACAATCCGGCCAAGGCCATCGGGCGGCCGTCGGCGCGGCGGATCGCGTAGGGCGCCTGGCCGCGGGGGCCGCCGCGGCGCCACTCGTAGAAGCCGTCGGCCAGGAACACGCAGCGCCGGTAGCGCAGGGCATTGCGGAAGCTCGGCTTCTCGGAAGCCGTCTCGATCCGGGCATTGATGACGAGGGGGAACTCGTCCGGATCCTTGACCCAGGCCGGCAGGAAGCCCCAGCGCATCAGCACGAAGCGCCGCCGCCCGTGCTCGGCGGTGACCACCGCCACCGGCTGGGTCGGCGCGACGTTGTGGCGGGCCGGGAAGTTCGGCTGCTCGGCGTACCCGTAGGTCTCCCGGAAGGTCTCGGGCGAGGAGGTGACGAAGAAGCGGCCGCACATGCCAGGTCTCGCCCCCCTACAGCCAGCGCTTCCAGCGGAAGAAGGCGTAGGGCAGGATCGCCGCCACCACCATCATCACCACCGCCATCGGGTAGCCGAAGCCCCATTCGAGCTCCGGCATCATCTTGAAGTTCATGCCGTACATCGAGGCGATCAGGGTCGGCGGCATGAACACCACCGCCATGACCGAGAACAGCTTGATGATGTTGTTCTGCTCGAGGTTGACGAGGCCGAGCGTGGCGTCGAGCAGGAACTGGATTTTTCCCGACAGGAAGCTGGCATGCTCCTCGAGCGACTGCAGGTCGCGCAAGGTGGAGCGGACTTCCTCGCGGATCTCGCGGGGGGCCTTGCTGGCCCGGTAGCTCGCCGAGAGCGAGAGCAGGATGCGCTCGACCGAGACCAGGCTCTCGCGCTGCTGCGACAGGAGCTCGTTGTGGCGCCCGAGGGTGCGCAGGGTGTTCTGCAATTCGGCGTTGCGGGCGCTCGGGTCGGAATGCTCGGCGAAGATCAGGCGCGAGAGCCGGTCGATGCGCTCGCCCTGGAGCTGGAGCACGTCGGCGGCGCGGTCGATCACGGTCTCGATCAGGCCGGCCAGGATCGCCTCGCCGGTCAGCATCACCCCGGCCGGCCGCGCCGCCCGGTGCACGAACATCCGGAACGCCTGCGGGTCGTCGTAGCGCACCGTGGCGAGCTTGTTGTCGCGCAGGATGAAGGTGACGCCGGTGAGCTGTGCGTCGTCGGTATCGACCCGGCAGAGCAGACGCCCGGTCATGTAACGGGCGCCGTTCTCGACGTAGAGCAGCTCCGAGGGCTCGATGTCCTGCATCTCCTCCCGGGTCGGAATCGAGATGCCCAGGAAGGCCTCGACCTTGTTGTCCTCCTGGCGGGTCGGCTCGATCAGGTCGATCCAGAGCGCGTCCGGCGGGATCGGCTCCGACATCTCGAGCAGGCGCCGCTCCAGGAGCGGCTGACCGGTGCTGGCGCAGGCATTCGGCTGATGGACGAAGATCAAGGGCGGTCTCGGACGACAGGGGCGTGACGGAGGGGCCTTGTGGCCCGGCCGCTTGAAGGCTCCGTGACAGCTAGGTCACGGACATCCCGATTGTCGATGACGCCGGATCCACAGCCGCCCGTGTTTTCGCGTTCGGTCAGGTCGCTGCCGCCTGGTCGGCATCGCCCTCCCCGGGCGGCGGCTGGCAGACGTCGATCCACTCCGCCCCGGTCAGCGCGGCCATGCGCTCGGGCGTGATCCGCACCGCGCTGTTCGGGGAACCCGCCGCCGGCACCACCTCGTCGAAGGCCTTGAGGCTGACGTCGCAATAGACCGGAAGCGGCGTGGCGAGGCCGAACGGGCAGACGCCGCCGACGGGATGGCCGGTGATCGCCTCGACCTCCTCGGGCCCGAGCATCCGGGGCTTGGTCCCGAAGGCGGCCTTGGCCTTGCGGTTGTCGAGGCGGGCATCGCCCCGGGCCACCAGCAGCACCACGCGCTCGCCGAGGCGCAGGGACAGGGTCTTGGCGATGCGGGCCGGCTCGACGCCGTGGGCGGCGGCGGCGAGGGCCACGGTGGCGGAACTCGCTTCGGTCTCGAGCAGGGCGAGATCGGGCGCGCGCGCAGCAAGGTCGGCCTTGACGGAAGCGAGGCTCATCGGCGGGTGGTCCCGCGCGACGGAAGAGACAGGGTCACGGGCGGGCTCTCACGGATCGAGGGGGGCCGGTCCGGCTCCCTCGCCCGGAGCGGCGTCGCGCGCAAGCCCCGTGTTGCGTCCCTTCCTCGTCTCGGACCCATCCGGAAGACGGAGGGCCGGGTCGCGAGCGCGCTCCTGCGCGCCCGCCATCGTTCTTCGGTCGCGAGGACTCAGTAGCGCGGGCCGCCCGTGGTGTTGCCAAGCTGCTGCTGGTAGCCCCGGCGCGACGGGTTGCGCGCGTTCGGGTCGCCGGCCCGCATGTTGTTGCGGCGCATCATGCGACGCATGTGGCGGTCGTGCCGCTTCATGCGGTGGTAGTGGTGATGGCGGCGCATGGCGACGTGCTCGACCGTCGACTCCGCACCGGCGACGGCCGGGGCGGGGCCGGTCACGGCGGCCGAGGCCGGGGTCAGGGCGAGACCGCCCAGCAGCACGCTTGCCGCCAGGGCCAGGGTCAGAGACTTCATCGCGGTGTACTCCAGCCGGTGGCCCCCTCGGCCAACCCAAGCGTCAATCTCTCGCCCCGCCCGCGGTTCCGCAGCGACATGAGAAATCATCGGGAAAAATTCCTCGGAGACTACGCAGGAGACCACGCTGAGGGATCGGCGGAGTAGCGCCCCCGGGCCGGTCTCCGGGCCGGGCTTGCGCCGCCGCGGCGCCTCCGCCATCCCGGCGCCCATGCGCGCCATTTCCTCCCTGCCGATCGACGCCGTCCTCGGCGACCTCGCGACCGCCCTGGCGGAGCCCGCCGGCCGACCCAACGCGGTGCTGGTGGCGCCGCCGGGGGCGGGCAAGACCACCCGGGTGCCGCTCGCCCTCCTGGAGGCGCCGTGGCGCGGCGACCGCCGGATCATCCTCCTGGAGCCGCGCCGCCTCGCCGCCCGGGCGGCGGCCGAGCGCATGGCCGCGACCTTGAGCGAGGCGGTCGGCGAGACGGTGGGCCTCAGGGTGCGCCTCGGCTCCAAGGTCTCGGCCCGCACCCGGATCGAGGTCGTCACCGAAGGCGTGTTCGCCCGCATGATCCTGGACGACCCGGAGCTCGACGGTGTCGCCGCGGTGCTGTTCGACGAGTTCCATGAGCGCTCGCTCGACGCCGATCTCGGCCTGGCGCTGGCGCTCGACGCGCAAGGCGCCCTGCGGGAGGACCTGCGGCTCCTGGCGATGTCGGCGACCCTCGACGGCGCCCGGGTGGCCGCGCTGATGGGCGACGCCCCGGTGATCCTGTCGGAAGGCCGGGCCTTCCCGGTCGAGACCCGCCACCTCGACCGCGACCCGCAGACGCGCATCGAGGACGCGGTGACCGACGCGGTGATGCGGGCGCTCAGGGCCGAGCCCGGCTCGGTCCTGGCCTTCCTGCCGGGGCAGGCCGAAATCCGCCGCACCGAGGAGCGCCTGAGCGAGCGCCTCGCCGATTTTCCCGAGGTCGACCTCGCCCCGCTCTATGGCGCCCTCGACCGGGGCGAGCAGGACCGGGCGGTGCGGCCGAGCCCGGCGGGCCGCCGCAAGGTGGTGCTCGCGACCTCCATCGCCGAGACCTCGCTCACCATCGAGGGCGTGCGGGTGGTGGTCGATTCGGGCCTCGCCCGGGTGCCGGTCTACGAGCCGGATCTCGGCCTGACCCGCCTCGTCACCCAGCGCGCCTCCCGCGCCTCCGTCGACCAGCGCCGGGGCCGCGCCGGCCGCACGCAGGCCGGCATCTGCTACCGGCTGTGGTCGGAGGCCGCGACCGGCGCGCTCGAGCCCTTCACCCGGCCCGAGATCCTGGCCGCCGACCTCGCCGGGCTGGTGCTCGACTGCGCCGCCTGGGGCGTCGCCGATCCGACGACCCTGCCCTTCCTCGACCCGCCCCCGGCTCCGGCCCTGGCCGAGGCCCGCGCGCTGCTCATCGGCCTCGACGCCCTCGACGGCGACGGCCGCCTGACCCCGTCCGGCCGGGCGCTCCGCGCCCTTCCCCTGCCGCCGCGCCTCGCCCGCATGGTGGTGAGCGCCGCGGAAAACGGCCGCGAGGCGGCGCGGCACGCCGCCGATCTCGCGGCCGTGCTGGTGGAGCGCGGCCTCGGCGGCGATGCCGTGGACCTGACCGAGCGGGTCGAGCGCTATCGCCGCGACCGCTCGGGCCGGGCCGAGGACATGCGCCGCCTCGCCGCCGGCTGGGCGAGGATGGCGGTGGGAATGGTCGCGCCGGCGGGTGGCGAGACGCCCGACACCGGCACGCTCCTGGCGCTGGCCTATCCGGACCGGATCGCCCGGGCCCGCGGCCGGCCGGGCGAGTACGTCCTGGCCAATGGGCGGGGCGCCGCCCTCGATCCCGCCGCCGGCCTCGCCCGCGAGCCGTTCCTGGCGGTGGCCGAGATCGTCGGCAAGGCCTCGGCCGCGCGCATCCTGGCCGCCGCGCCGATCGCGCTCCCCGCCATCGAGGCCCTGTTCGCCGACCGGATCGAGGCCCGCACCCGGGTCGAGTTCGACCCCGAGGCGCGCTCCTTACGCGCCCGGGCGCAGCGCCGCCTCGGCGCCGTCTCCCTGGCCGAGCGGATCCTGCCGGTCCCGCCCGATGCCGACAGCGCCGCGATCCTGGCCCGCGGCCTCGCCGGCCTCGGGATCGGTGCCCTGCCCTGGTCGAAGGCGGCGCAGCAATGGCGCGAGCGGGTGATGTTCCTCCGCTCCGCCGAGGGCGAGCCCTGGCCCGACCTTTCGGATTCCCACCTCGCCGAGACCCTGCCCGACTGGCTCGGGCCGCATCTCGCCGGTCTCACCCGCCTCGACGAGATCGGCGCGGACCGGCTCTCGGATGCCCTGCACGACCTCGTGCCGTGGTCGTTGCGCGCCCGCCTCGACGCCGAGGCGCCGACCCATATCGAGGTGCCGACGGGCTCGCGCATCCCGGTCGATTACGCCGCCGAGGGCGGGCCGGTTCTCGCCGTGCGGGTGCAGGAGCTGTTCGGCCTCACCCGCCACCCGACCATCGGCGGCGGGACGGTGCCCCTGGTGCTGCACCTGCTCTCGCCGGCCCAGCGCCCGATCCAGATCACCCGCGACCTGCCGGGCTTCTGGCGCGGCTCCTGGGCGGCGGTGCGCGCCGACATGCGCGGCCAGTATCCCCGCCATCCCTGGCCCGAGGACCCGACCACCGCCCCGCCGACCCGGCGCGCCAAGCCGCGGGGGACGTGACGCCGCCGATCCCGGTCGTCCGGACGCGGCTCGGTGCGAGAGTCCTCCGGACCGAGAGACGGCTCGCGCTGCATCGGCGGCCGGCCGGTCGCCGGTCTCGCCCCGATTCGGTCCTCGCCGCCCCTTCGGCCCGGGCGCGCGCGGCCTCGATCTCCCGCGGGACGGGGTTCCGCTCGCCGTCGAGGCCGAGGCGGTCTCGTTGCGGTGAGAGGAACCAACGGTCTCCCCGCCCGTGCCCCAACCCACAGGTAGCAGGGCTTCCGCGGTTACAATTCCAGAAAGGAAATCGCAGCGATTGTGTGAGACTCAAGAGGCGCTCGTAGAAGACCGCGTGATGCTGCCCGACGATCTCGACACCTTCGCCGCCGACTGGGTCTGGGAGACCGATGCGGAGCTTCGGCTGACACGGGTGTCCGGGCGCTACGCGGCGCTGACGGGCGAGGCCGAGCCGCTCGGGCGGCCCTGGCCGGGGCTCGACGGCGATCCGGGTGACGACGCGCCGCTCAAGAGCCCGATCCCGTTCCGGGACGTGATCCGGCCGCACCGCCACCGCGACGGGCGGACCCGATGGTTCCGGTTCGGCGGAGCGCCGCTCTTCGCGGTGGACGGAACCGTCACAGGGTGGCGCGGCGTCTGCGCCGCGCTGTCCGGCCCGGCGCTCGCGCAGCTCGAACAGGCGCGGCGCTGCGAGGAGCAGACGCGACGCTGCGAGGAGCAGACGCGACGCTTCGAGGCGGTGGTGGAGAATCTTCCCCTCGGCGTCAGCCTGTTCGATGCCGACCTGCGGCTGATCGCCCACAACGACCGGCTCCGCGATCTCTTCGGGCTACCGCCGGAGCTGCTGCGCCTCGGCACGCCGCTCGAGAGCATGATCCGCACCAGCGCCGAGGCCGGCAACTACCTGCACCTGAACCCCGACGAGGCCTGGGCCTTCGTCTCCGCGCGCATCGCGCAGCGGGTCCGGCTGCAGCGCGAGCGGCACTTGCCGAACGCCCGTCTGCTCAAGACCACCATCGCGCCGCTGCCGGACGGCAGCACCATGGTGGTGCACGAGGACGCGACCGACCGGGCGCGGGCCGATGCGCGACTGGCCGAGCAGAACCGCTGGCTCGACCATGCCCTGACCCACATGTCGCACGGCCTCGTCCTGTTCGACGCCGATCACCGGGTCACGGTCGTCAACCGACAGTTCCTCGACCTCTACGGCCTGTCGCCCGAGACGGTGCGTCCGGGCATCACCGCCGAGGAGCTGATCCACCGCCGCACCGAGGCTGGCAATTTCCCGGGCCTGCGGCCCGAGGAGGCCTGGCGGCAGGTGCGCGAGCGGCTGGCCACCCGCACCCGCTACCGACTCGACCAGACGCTGATCGACGGACGGGTGATCGCCGTCACCTACGCGCCGACGCCGGAGGGCGGCTTCGTGACGGTGCACGAGGACGTCACCGCCGCCAAGCGCGCCGAGGCGCAGATCGTCCACATGGCCCGCCATGACGCGCTGACCGGCCTGCCCAACCGCGCCCTGCTGCACGAGGCCCTGGCGGAGGCTTTGGCCAAGGAATCGGCATCTGGCGGCGGCGCCACGGCGGTCCTGTGCCTCGACCTCGACCGGTTCAAGAACGTCAACGACACCCTCGGCCACGCCGTCGGCGACAAGCTGCTGCGCGAGGTGACCGCCCGGCTGACCGCCGCGATCCGCGACAAGGCGGAGGCCGGCGCCGCGACCCTGGCCCGGCTCGGCGGCGACGAGTTCGCGGTGATCCTGCAGCCGACCTCGCGCTTCCGGGCCGGGCGCCTCGCCGGCCGGCTGATCGAGGCGGTCGGACGCGACTACGAGATCGACGGCAAGCGCGTCGCGGTCGGCCTCAGCATCGGCATCGCGCTCACCCCGACGGACGGGCAGGATTCCGAGGGCCTGCTGCGGGCCGCCGACATGGCGCTCTACCGCGCCAAGGCGGAAGGTCGGGGCGTCCACCGCTTCTTCGAGCCCGCCATGGACGTGGCGATCCAGGCCCGGCGCGGCGTCGAACTCGATCTCCGGGTGGCTCTGGCCGAGCAGCAATTCGCCCTGGCGTTCCAGCCGTTCCTGGACCTGGCGAGCAACCGGATCGCCGGGTTCGAGGCGCTGCTGCGCTGGCACCACCCGGTCCGGGGCGTGGTGAGCCCCGCCGCCTTCGTGCCGATCGCCGAGGAGACCGGCATGATCGTGCCGCTCGGCGAGTGGGTCCTGCGCCAGGCCTGCCGCGAGGCGGCGCGCTGGCCGCAAGCCTTCCGGGTCTCCGTGAACCTCTCGCCGGTGCAGTTCCGCAGCGCCGACATCGACGCCACCGTGATCGCCGCCCTGCGCGAGGCGAATCTCGATCCGCACCGGTTGGAACTCGAGATCACCGAGGGCGTGCTCCTGCAGGACAATCCCTCGACGCTGGCCATCCTGCACCGCCTCAAGGGGATCGGGGTGCGCATCGCCATGGACGATTTCGGCACCGGCTACTCGTCGCTCGGCTACCTGCGGGCCTTCCCGTTCGACAAGATCAAGATCGACCGCGCCTTCGTGGCCGACCTCTCGGTGCGGACCGACGCGCTCGCCATCGTGCGGGCGGTGACGACGCTCGCCGACAGCCTCGGCATGACCACCACCGCCGAGGGCGTCGAGACCGAGGAGCAGCTCGCCCAGCTGCGGGCGGCGGGCTGCACCGAGGTCCAGGGTTACCTGGTCAGCCGGCCGGTGGCGGCGGAGGCGGTGGCGCCGATGCTGCAGGGAGCGTGAGCGAGGCCCCTCAGTGCCGCAAGCCCGGCGCCTCGCGCCCGGTCTTCTCGACATATTCCGAGTACCCGCCGCCATATTGGTGGATGCCGTCGGGCGTCAGCTCGAGCACCCGGTTCGACAGGGCGGCGAGGAAGTGCCGGTCGTGCGAGACGAACAGCATCGTGCCCTCGTACTGCGCGAGCGCGGCAATCAGCATGTCCTTGGTGCCGACGTCGAGGTGGTTGGTCGGCTCGTCGAGGACGAGGAAGTTCGGCGGGTCGTAGAGCATCCTGGCCATGGCGAGGCGGGCCTTCTCGCCGCCCGAGAGCACGCGGCAGCGCTTCTCGACGTCGTCGCCCGAGAAGCCGAAGCAGCCGGCCAGCGTGCGCAGCGAGCCCTGCCCGGCCTGCGGGAAGGACTCTTCCAGGAACCCGAACACCGTGCGCTCGCCGTCGAGGATGTCCATGGCGTGCTGGGCGAAGTAGCCGAGCTTGACGCTGGCCCCGATCGTCACGCTGCCCGCATCCGGCGCGGTGGTACCGGTGGCGAGCTTGAGCAAGGTCGACTTGCCGGCGCCGTTGACGCCCATCACGCACCAGCGCTCCTTGCGGCGGATGCCGAAATCGAGCCCGTCATAGATCGTTCGGCTGCCGTAGCTCTTGCGCACCGATTTCAGGCTGATCACGTCGTCGCCCGAGCGGGGCGCGGTGGGGAAGTCGAACGCCACGCTCTGGCGGCGGCGGGGCGGCTCGACGCGCTCGATCTTGTCGAGCTTCTTCACCCGGCTCTGCACCTGCGCGGCGTGCGAGGCGCGCGCCTTGAAGCGCTCGATGAACTTGATCTCCTTCGCCAGCATCGCCTGCTGGCGCTCGAACTGCGCCTGCTGCTGCGCCTCGTTCTGCGCCCGCTGCTGCTCGTAGAAGGCGTAGTCGCCCGAATAGGTCGTGAGCGAGCCGGCGTCGATCTCGATGATCTTGCCGACGATCCGGTTCATGAACGCCCGGTCGTGCGAGGTCATCAGCAGGGCGCCGTCGAAGCCCTTGAGGAAGTCCTCGAGCCAGATCAGGCTCTCGAGGTCGAGGTGGTTGCTCGGCTCGTCGAGGAGCATCACGTCCGGGTTCATCAGGAGGATGCGGGCGAGCGCGACGCGCATCTTCCAGCCGCCCGACAAAGCGCCGACATCGCCCTCGATCATCTCGGGGGCGAAGCTCAGGCCGGCCAGCACCTCGTGCGCCCGGCCCTCCAGCGCGTAGCCGCCGAGCTCCTCGAACCGGCCCTGGACCTCGCCGTAGCGCTCGACCAGCGCCTCCATCTCGTCGGCCCGGTCGGGATCGGCGAGCGCCGTCTCGATCTCGCGCAGCTCGGCCGCGATCGCGCTCACGGGACCTGCGCCGTCCATCACCTCGGACAGCACGCTGCGGCCGGCCATCTCGCCGACATCCTGGCTGAAATACCCGATGGTGATGCCGCGGTCGGTCGAGACCTGGCCCTCGTCGGGCTGCTCCTCGCCGGTGATCATCCGGAACAGGGTCGTCTTGCCGGCGCCGTTGGGGCCGACGAGCCCGACCTTCTCGCCGCGCTGCAACGCCGCCGAGGCCTCGATGAAGAGGAGCTGGTTGCCGTTCTGCTTGCCGATCTTGTCGAGGCGGATCATGGGGATAGGGTGTCCGAAAAGAGGAGCGCGCCGGACCGGGACCGGGCCGCGCGCTTGACGCAGTCAGAATCGTGCCACGGCTTCGCGGCGCGCCGGTATCGGGCGTCGGGTCAGTCCCGCGCCCCGCCCCGCCCGTCGACCACGTCGGTGGCGGCCCGGAAGGCGGCATCGGCGTCGAGCGCCGTGGTGTCGAGCACCACCGCGTCCTCCGCCACCCGCAGGGGGGCGGCGGCGCGGTCGGCGTCGCGGGCGTCGCGACGCAGGATGTCGGCCAGCACCGCCTCGTAAGCGACCGGCTCGCCGCGGCCGCCGAGCTCGCGGTGGCGGCGCCGGGCGCGCTCCTCGGCGGAAGCGGTCACGAACAGCTTCACGGCGGCGTCCGGGCAAACCACGGTGCCGATGTCGCGCCCGTCGAGCACGGCGCCCTCGGCCGAGCCGGCGAAGCGGCGCTGCCAGTCGAGGAGCGCGGCGCGCACCGCGGGTTGCGCCGAGACGATCGAGGCCGCCTCGCCCATGGCGCTCCCGCGCAGGCGGGGATCGGCGAGGAAGGCCGGGTCGAGCCCCCGCGCCGCGGCGGCGGCGGCGTCCGCGTCGGCGAGGTCCCGCTCCGCATCGAGGAGCGTCAGCGCCACCGCCCGGTAGAGCAGGCCGGTATCGAGGTGCGGCAGGCGGTAATGCAGTGCCAGGCGCTTGGCGAGCGTGCCCTTGCCGGAGGCCGCCGGCCCGTCGATCGCGATGACCATCGGCGACCTCATGCGGTGAATCCGGCGCCGAGCGCCTGCATGTCGGCGAGGAAGGCGGGGTAGCTCGTCGCGATCATGGCGCCGTCGTCGACCGTCACCGGCTGCCGGGCCACCATCCCGAGGACCAGGAACGCCATGGCGATGCGGTGGTCGAGATGGGTCTCGACCGTGCCGCCGCCCTGCGGGGCCGCGCCGTCGCCGTGGACGATCAGGTCGTCGCCCTCGACCGTGTGGGGGACGCCGTTGACCTTCAGCCCCGCCGCCACGGCGGCGAGGCGGTCGGATTCCTTGACGCGCAGCTCGTGCAGGCCCTGCATCCGGGTGGTGCCCTGGGCGCAGGACGCCGCCACGGCCAGCACCGGGTACTCGTCGATCATCGCCGGCGCCCGCTCAGGGGGCACCGCGACGCCCCTGAGGCGGCTGTGGCGCACCCGCAGGTCGGCGACGGTCTCGCCACCCTCCTCGCGCTCGTTCAGCCGCTCGATGTCGCCGCCCATCTCGAGGAGCGTGGTCAGGAGGCCGGTGCGGAGGGGATTCATCATCACCCCCTCGATCACCACCTCCGAGCCCGGCACCAC
This sequence comes from Methylobacterium currus, assembly GCF_003058325.1. Taxonomy (NCBI): domain Bacteria; kingdom Pseudomonadati; phylum Pseudomonadota; class Alphaproteobacteria; order Hyphomicrobiales; family Methylobacteriaceae; genus Methylobacterium; species Methylobacterium currus. The sequence continues at coordinate 4,438,291 of NZ_CP028843.1, read as the reverse complement.
CAGGCCGGCGACGAGCGCGAAGGCGGCCGAGGACGGATCGGCCGGCACCACCACGTCGGTGGCCGTGAGGGTCGGCTGGCCGGTGAGCGCGATCCGCCGGCCGTGGCCGCCGGGACCAATCGCCTCGACCTCGACCTGCGCGCCGAACAGGCGCAGCATCCGTTCGGTATGGTCGCGGGTCGCGGCCGCCTCCACCACCGTGGTAACGCCCGGGGCGTTGAGTCCGGCGAGCAGCACCGCCGACTTCACCTGCGCCGAGGCGACCGGGCTCTCATAGGTGATCGGCACCGCCTCGCGGGGCCCGCGCAGGGTGAGCGGCACCCGGCCGCCCTCGGCCTGCTCCACCACCGTGACGCCCATCTGCACCAGCGGATCGAGGATCCGGCGCATCGGCCGCTTGCGCAACGAGGCGTCTCCGTCGAAGGTCGCAGTGACCGGATGGCCGCCGACCACGCCCATCATCAGCCGCGAGCCGGTGCCGGCATTGCCGAAATCGAGCACGCCCTGAGGGTCCGACAGGCCGCCGACGCCGACGCCGCGCACCCGCCAGCGTCCCTCCCCGTCGCGGTCGATGCCGGCACCGAGCGCCTTGGCGGCGGCGGCGGTGCGCAGCACGTCGTCGCCCTCCAGGAGGCCCTCGATGCGGGTCTCGCCGAGGCTGAGCAGCCCGAGGATGATCGCCCGGTGCGAGATCGACTTGTCGCCGGGCGGCCGCAGCCGGCCCCGCAGGGCCGTCCCGGGCTGGGCGGTGATCGGGGACGGGGTGGAATCGTGCGACACGGGCAGACGGCCTGGTTCTCGAGAATCGCGGGAAGAAGCGCGGGAAAACGGCCGGGTCGTTAGCACGCGGGCACCGCCGCGTCATCCGCCGGCCCCACAGGTATTTGACAGGGCTGGCGGGCGCGACTAACCGGACCCACTCTTATCCGACATCGACAGGAACGTGACTACCGTGGCCAGACCGGAACTCGGCTTGAAGCGCCAGTGCATGAGCTGCGGCGCGAAGTTCTACGACCTCAGCAGGGACCCTGCCGTGTGCCCGAAATGCGGCACCGTCTATCAGGTCGCCGCCCTCTCCACCACCCGCGTCCCCGCCCCTGCCATCGCCAACCGCGCCCCGCGCGAGGAGGAGGCCGAGGAGGAGGCCGGCGCCCCCGAGATGGTGTCCCTCGACGAGGTCGAGGCTGCCGAGGACGGCGCCGACGTGTCGGTCGACGACGACACCGATGTGGGCGATGCCGGCGGCGACGACGATACCTTCCTGGAGGAGGACGAGGAGAGCGGCGACGACGTCTCCGACTTCATCGACGGCGACATCGAGAGCGACGAGGAATCCTGATTCCCCCGGGGCGGGCGGCGGCGACGGGGCCAGCCTCGTCCCAACCCCCTGATCCGTCTCAGGAACTCGCGACAGTCACGAAAACTTCGCGAAGACCCGCCCCAAGGGCTTGTGTCCGGCGCCGCACCCCCCTATACCGCCGCTCACCGACGGCGCCCCCGCAAGGAGCGCCGGTCCGGTTCCGGGACGGATCCCATACGTCCTGCAGCGTGGGGCTATAGCTCAGCTGGGAGAGCGCTTGAATGGCATTCAAGAGGTCAGCGGTTCGATCCCGCTTAGCTCCACCAAATCACCTCAGGCTCCGCCTGGCGTGATCCGATCGCAGCCCGCGATCAACCTAGAACGAGACCCGCCGGCGTTCCCAGCGCCGCGGCTGATGGATGGGGCTATAGCTCAGCTGGGAGAGCGCTTGAATGGCATTCAAGAGGTCAGCGGTTCGATCCCGCTTAGCTCCACCACATCACCTCAGGCTTCGCCTGACCTGATCCGATCGCTGCCAGCGATCACGCGACGACGAGACCCATCGGCGTTCCCGGCGCCGTGGATGACGGATGGGGCTATAGCTCAGCTGGGAGAGCGCTTGAATGGCATTCAAGAGGTCAGCGGTTCGATCCCGCTTAGCTCCACCATCCTTCCCCTCGATTTGATCTGATCCTGATGCGGGCCGCTCTTGCGGCCTTTTTGCGTTTGGCTCGGGTGCGTCGATCGCGGGTCGTGGCGTGGAATTTCCTTTCCTATCGGTAGCGCCATTCCTCGCGGGACAGCCTTGCCCCGGCGAGGACCCCGCATTCGGCCAGGCGGGTCGGGGTTCGAACCGAGGGTTGACGAATCCTTGACGGCGATCTCATTTGTCCGCATATCGCGGACACTGCTTGCCCGGAACATGGGGCATCCTCGATGGCTGACGCTTCTCTCGATATCACCGAACAAGTCGCACGCGTCCTTCGGTCGAACGAGGAAACGCAGAAGTTCATTGCCGAACAGCGCAAGCTGTTAGCCGAGCAGGCCGAGCATCAAGCGGAAGGTTCCAAGCTGGAGCGCGACCGCGCTCTTGCTCCCTGGCAGATCATCGTCGCCAGCATGGCCGCCGGCGCCGCTCTCTTCGGAGCAGGCGGCGCCTTCATCGAGCTCCTGGCGTGACCTCTGACCGCTTTCGCGAATGCCTCACTCTGCTCCGTTGGTCACAGCGGGGCTTGGCCGAGGCTCTTGCCTGCGATGACCGCATCGTGCGCCGGTGGGCTTCGGGCGACGCGGAGATCCCGGCCGACTTGGCGGCGTGGCTCGAAACGCTCGCCCAGGCCCATGCTGCCGCGCCTGCGCCGACAACCTGGCGGCGGAGGCGGCGTCCCGCTTCTCCCGTCGAGGCGTGAGGCGGGCCAGCCCGATCATGCGGCAAACAGGACATTCGGGCCTCCCGCCGACGAACGACCGGACACCCCGACGCTGCCCCCCACAACGCAGCCAGCACCCGACCCGATTGAAGCCTGGCTGCACCATTCTACCATCCCGGCGCGAACGCGCGGTGCGTCGAGGGGAAACGCGATAGGCGTCGGAGCCTGTCGGCCGAACGAGGAGCGAGGGGCCGTGGATCGGTGGCAGGCCATGCGCATCGTCGCGAAGGTCGCGGAGACGGAGAGCTTCGCCGAGACCGCGCGCCTCTTGCATCTGAGCCCCCCGGTGGTGACGCGGGCGGTGGCGGCTCTGGAGGAGGCGATCGGCGCCCGGCTGTTCGTTCGCACCACCCGGTCGGTGAAGCTCACCGAGGCGGGTGCGCGCTACGTCGCGGATTGCCGGCGCATCCTGGCCGACATCGCCGAGGCCGAGGCCGCGGCGGCCGGGTCCTACGGCATGCCCTCCGGGACGCTCGCGGTGACGGCCCCGATCCTGTTCGGGCATATCCACGTCCTGCCGATCGTCACCGACTACCTCGACGCCTACCCGGCCATGGCGGCCCGCACCCTGTTCGTCGACCGGCCGGTCAACCTCGTCGAGGAGGGCGTCGACGTCGCCATCCGCATCGGCCACCTGTCGGATTCCGGCCTCACCGCCGTGAAGGTCGGGGCGGTGCGCCGCGTCGTCTGCGGGGCTCCGGGCTATTTCGCGCGCCATGGCGTGCCGGCGCGGCCCGCGGACCTGAAAGGACACCGCATCGCGGTCTCGACCGGGGCCTGGGCTTCGCCCGAATGGCGCTTCGCGGACGACGAACGGATGACCATCCGTCCGGCGCTCGAGACCAACACCAACGAGGCGGGCATCACCGCTGCGATCGCCGGCTGGGGCCTGACCCGGGTGCTGCACTACCAGATCGGCCCCGCCCTGCGCGAGAGCCGGCTGCAGATCGTGCTGGCCGAGTACGAGGACGAGCCGCTGCCGATCCACGTGCTCTACCCGGAGGGGCGGCACGCCCCCGCGAAGGTGCGGACCTTCGTCGACCTCGCGGTGGCGCGCTTGCGCGCCACCAAGCTCCTGAACTGAATCAGCCGCCGAGCGGCGAGGGCACCGGCGACACGCCCTGCGCCTCGGCCGCCCGCTGCTCGGCCGCCAGCGCCCGGGCGTAGGACGGCTCGGACTTCAGGCCCTCCCAGTAGGTTCTGGCGAAGTCCGGCAGCTGATCGCCCAAGCCCGCGAACTCGGCCAGCATCAGGGCGTAGCCGATGCTGATATCGGCGGCGGTGAAGCGCCCGGCGCAGACGAAGCGGCGGCCGTCCAGCACCGCGCCGAAGCCCTTGAGCCGCGACAGGAACCATCGCGCATAATCCTCGACGATGCCGGGATTGCGCCGCTCCGGCGGCTCGAACCGGCCGTAGCGCAGCACCAGGGTCTGCGGGAAGGTCAGGGTCGCCTCGCCGAAATGCAGCGCGTTGAGGTAGCGGCCGTATTCCGCCTCGTCGGGCCGCACCCCGAGCCCCCCGGCGCCGTGACGCGCCGCCAGGTACTCGCAGATCGCGGCCGATTCGGTCATCCGCGTGTCGCCGTCCTCGAGGAGCGGGATCGTGCCGAGCGGGTTGAGGGCGAAGTACTCCTTGGCATGGACCCGCGGCGGGAACGGCAGCATCGCCAGCTCGTAGGGCAGGCCGAGCGCCTCGAGGGCACAGAGCGGCCGGAACGAGCGGGCGCCGACGCAGTGATGCAGCTTCATTTCGTCACCAGCGGGCAGTTGCCAGCCTTCAGCGGCCGGAAGGCCTGGTCGGCGGGAATCGTCGAGACCAGGCGGTAATAGTCCCAGGGGCCCTTCGATTCGGAGGGCTTCTTCACCTCGAACAGGTACATCGGGTGGGTCACCCGCCCGTCGGCCCGCACCTCGGAGCGGCCGAACAGGGAATCCTCCGCCGGCACGCGGCGCATCTCGGCCGTGACCGTGGCGGGATCCTTGCTGCCTGTCGCCTTCATGGCCTTCAGGTAATGCATCATGCCCGCATAGACGCCGGCCTGGACCATGGTCGGCATCCGCCCCTTGTGGCGCTCGGCGAAGCGGCGCGACCAGGCACGGGTGTCGTCGTTGAGGTCCCAGTAGAAGGCCTCCGTCAGCACCAGCCCCTGCGCCACCTTGAGGCCCAGCGAATGCACGTCGCTCAGGAAGACCAGCAGGCCGGCGAGGCGCTGCCCGCCCTCGGCGACGCCGAACTCGGCGCCCTGCTTGATGGTGTTGATCGTGTCGCTGCCGGCATTCGCCAGCCCGATCACCTTGGCCTTCGAGCCCTGCGCCTGGATCAGGAACGACGAGTAGTCGGTGGCGGCGACCGGGTGGCGGACCGAGCCCAGCACCTTGCCGCCGTTGCGCTCGACCACCTCCGACACGTCGCGCTCCAGCGCCTTGCCGAAGGCGTAGTCGGCCGTGATGAAGAACCAGGTGTCGCCGCCGCTGCGCACCATCGCGCCGCCGGTGCCGTTGGCCAGCGCCCAGGTGTCGTAGGTCCAGTGGATGGTGTTGGGCGAGCACAGCGCCCCGGTGATCTCCGAGGCGCCGGCGCCGGAATTGATCATCAGCCGGTTCTTCTCGCGCACGATCTGGTGCACGGCGAGCGCCACCGAGGAGAACGGCACGTCCAGCACGACGTCGAGGTCGTCCCGGTCGATCCACTGGCGCACGATGCCGGCGCCGATATCCGGCTTGTTCTGGTGGTCGGCGGAGAGGACCCGGATCTCGAAGTCCGGGTTCTGGGCTTTGAAGTCCGCCGCCGCCATCTCGGCCGCGACCACCGAGCCCTCGCCGGCGAGGTCCGAATAGGGCCCGGCCCGGTCGTTCAGCACGCCCAGGGTGACGCGGGTGGGGCCGGCGGCGTGCGCCTGCGCGAGGGTCAGCAGGGACGCGGCGGCGAGCGCCAGGGCGCGGGACGTTCGGCGAAACGTGGATGTCGGCATCATGTCCTCCCGGTGGTGTATGGCATCCGGTCATTGATCGCCGGATGTCCCGTCATCCTCCATCGTCAGCCCGGCCTCTTCCCTGTCAGGCGAGTTCCGGGACGACGAGGTGCACTCGATACCGTGCGATCGACCGATCGGCGGTCGGAGACCGTCCTCACGCCCCTCCCCCCTCCCTGAGCGCCCGCCGGATGATCTTGCCCGTCGCGGTCATCGGCAGCGCCTCCACGAAGGCGACGTGGCGCGGGTATTCGTGGGCGGCGAGCCGGGTGCGCACGAAATCCTGGATCTCGCGGGCCAGCTCGGGCGTGCCCTCGACCCCGCCTTTCAGCACGATGAAGGCTTTCACCGCCTCGGTGCGGACAGGGTCCGGCACGCCGACGACCCCGCACAACGCCACGGCCGGGTGGCGAAGCAGGCAATCCTCGATCTCGCCGGGGCCGATCCGGTAGCCGGCCGAGGTGATCACGTCGTCGTCGCGGCCGACGAACCACAGGAACCCGTCCGGGCCGCGCCGGCCGAGATCGCCGGTGATCAGCCACTCGCCGATGAACTTCCGCTCCGTCGCCTCCGGGTTGCGCCAGTAGCCGAGGAACATCACCGGGTCGGGCCGGCGCACCGCGATGTGGCCGGTGGCGCCGTCCGGCACCTCTTGGGCCTCGTCGTCGACGATGCGCACGTCGTGGCCCGGCACCGGCCGGCCCATGGCGCCGGGGCGGGCGGGAAACAGGTCGGCGCAGGAGGAGACGACGAGGTTGCACTCGGTCTGGCCGTAGAACTCGTTGACCGGCACGCCGAGCACCGCCTCGCCCCAGGCCAGCATCTCCGCTCCCAGGCTCTCGCCGCCGCTGCCGACGGAGCGCAAGGCGAGCCCCGGATAGGGCGCGGTGCGGGCTTGGCGCATCAGCTTCATGGCGGTGGGCGGCAGGAAGACGTTGCGCACCGCCTGCTCGGCCATCAGCCGGAACGCCGCCTCCGGGTCGAATTTTTTGGCCCGATGCGAGACCACCGGCACGCCGTGGTGCAGGGCCGGCAGCAGCACGTCGAGGAGGCCGCCGATCCAGGCCCAGTCCGCCGGGGTCCAGAACCGGTCGCCCGGTTGCGGCAGGAAGCGCTGGGGCATCTCGACCCCCGGCAGGTGGCCGAGCAGCACCCGGTGGGCGTGGAGCGCCCCCTTCGGATCGCCGGTGGTGCCGGAGGTGTAGATGATGACGGCGGGGTCGTCGGCCGCGGTATCGACCGGCGTGAAGGCGTCGGAGGCACGGGCTGCGAGCGCGTGGAAATCCTCCGCCCCCTCCGCCGGCCCGTCGATGCAGTAGACCCGCTCCAGAGCGGGCAGCGCGTCGCGGATCCCGGCGAGGAGCGCGGCGCCGGCCCGGTCGGTCACCACGGCCCTCGCGCCGCTATGGCCGAGGCGGAAGGCCAGCGCGTCGGGCCCGAACAGCACGAAGAGCGGGATCGTGATGAGCCCGGCGCGAAAGCCCGTGAGATGGGCGACTGCCGTCTCGGGCGATTGCGGCAGCAGCACGCCGATCCGGTCGCCGCGGGCGAGGCCGTGCGCCGCCAGCACGTTGGCGAAGCGGTTCGACAGGCGGCGCAGGTCGTCGAAGCCGTATCGCTGCACGGCGCCGTCGGCGTCGAGATGGATCAGTGCGAGAGGGTTGCCCGGGGCGTGCCGGTCGCAGACGTCGGTGCCGATGTTGTAGCGGGCCGGGATCCGCCAGCGGAATTGCGCTACGAGATCGGCGTAGCTATCCGCACGCTGCAGCATCGGCGGTCCCACCCCTGTTCTTGCGAGGACCGTCGGGCGGTCCTTCGATTGAAACGATCGTTCATTCGTTTTTAGGTGTCAACACGGGTCTCGCGGTCGCGGCGGGTCGCCGTCCGGGCGTCTCCGGGCTTCCGGCGTCGACGCTGCGTCGCGGAGAGTGGAGATGTGATCGCGCGATGGAGGCGAGTGAAGCACGATCGATGACGACCCTGCGCGAACGACCCGCCGCCCGGCTCCTGGTGCTCGACGGCGATCGCCGGCTGCTGCTGTTCCGCTTCGCCTTCCGCACCGGGGCGCTCGCCGGGGAGATGTACTGGGCGACGCCGGGCGGCGGCGTCGAGCCGGGCGAGAGCTTTTCCGACGCCGCCATCCGGGAGCTGCGCGAGGAGACCGGCCTGACCTGCCCGGCGACGGCGCCGATGCTCGGCGAGCGCAGCTTCCCGATGACGATGCCCGACGGCGAGCGGGTCCGGGCACGGGAGCGCTTCTTCGCCGTACGGGCCGGGGACGGCTCTCTCTCCCGCACCGGCTGGACGCCGCACGAGGTCGAGGTTCTGGCCGAGCATCGCTGGTGGTCGCGGGCCGAGCTCGTGGCGCCCGATATGCAGATCTACCCGGAGGATATCGTCGCGTTCTACGACGCGGCCTGCGCCGCCCTGGCAGGCCCGGCGTCCTGAGGGTCCCGCGTCGGACCGCGGGACCGAGTGCCGTCAGAGGCTGGCCAGCTCGGCGTCGAGCGATGCCAGTTCGGTGCGCGCCTGGGAGATCAGGCGGGCGTGCTGGAGTTGGAGGGCGCGGCTGTTGGCGCCGAGGCCCGCGGACGAGCGGATCTCGGCGAGGGTCCGCTCGTAATCCTGGAGCTGCGCTTCGACGCGCCGGCGGCGCTCCGCGAGGGTGTGCGGCATTCCGGTTCCCCTTGGTTGTGGGGCGGGGCCGCTCTGCGAGCGGGCCCGCTCATGACGCCAAGCCCGGCCGCCGGAACGGCCAGGCCCTTACAGCCAAGGTCACGGATGCGGCGAGAATGCGGCACGGCCGCCCCGGATGGGGCGGCCGGCCGTCGAAACGGGTCAGAAACCGCGATAATAGCCGCGCGGGCCGTGGCCCCAGCCGCGGTGGCCCCAATGGTGATGGTGCCGGCGGAAGCCGTAGGCGCGGCCATAGGGCGGGCCGAAATGGCGGCGGTAGCCGTAGCCGTAGCGGGGACCGAAGTGGCGGCGATGGCCGTAATAGCCGTATTGGGCCCAGGTGGTGGGCAGAGCGGCCGGCGCCGCGGCGGCGGTCTCGGTCAGGGGAGCGGCGGTCGCGCCCTGCGGCAGGGCGGCGGCACCGCCCAGGATCAGGCCAGCGGCCAGCATCACGGTCTTCAGCACGTGGTCGGTTCCTCACTCGTGCAGGCCTCCGGGGGGAGGCATGGACGGCGGAAACGCGCCGGAGCGGAAAACCGTTGCGCTTCCCGGGGTCACAAGGTGAACGATGTGTGACGCAGGGCGGGCCGTCGCGGCGACCCGCGGCCGGGTGCTGCCGCGTCAGGCCATCTTGAGCGTCATGTCGACGACCCGAGCATTGGCGGCGCCCTTCACCAGGGCGATGCCGTGCTCGCAATCCTCGCGGCGGGCATAGCCCTCGCCCGAATCGGCCACCACCTCGCCGTTCTCGGCCCGCAGGCGCCAGCGCCACTCGCCCTTGGCATCGCGATAGAGTTCGAAGCGCATCGGAGTCTCCTGCGTGGAAAGCCCGTAGGAGATGGTGCGGCGCGCCAGGGCGGCCAAGACGTCCCGGACACGGTCCCCAAAGCACGGCGCTTTGGCAACGATTGGCAATCTTTGCCATCGCATCGGGCGCGAGGAGGCCGCGATGGCGACAATGATCATCTCGCTGCCCGATCCGATGACGGATCGGGTCGAGGCGCAAACCCACACCGGCCGTTACAGCAATGCCGGCGACTCCGTGCGTGACCTGATCCGGCGCGATCGGAAGCGTACCGGCGAGCTCGGCGAACTCCGGGCCCTGATCGATGAGGGAACGCGCAGCGGCGTCGGTGACCGCACGTCCGACGACATTCGGCGTCCCGGTCAGACGACGCTCGCGGCTGCTGACCAGAGCCCGTGATCGACAGGACGACGCGTCAGGCCGACGAGGACTTCTACGACCTCTTCGCCGACGGCGTCCTGAACGTGAGCCAGGCTCGGGCGGAGGCTCATGAGGCGGAGCTGTTTCGCACCTTCGCGCGGCTCGCCGCCGATCCGCGGACGGCACGCGAGAGGCGCGACCTGCCTCCTCCGGCCCGTCTCCACCCTGACGGCGCGCACCCGATCATCTCTGCCGTCGAGCGTGACCACATCCTGATCGTGCGTAACCTGCACGGTCGTCAGGATTGGGACAGCCTCCCGTCCTGACGACCGTGCGCCCGGGATGTGCGCTCCCGAATGAAAGAAGCCCGCGCTCCTTCGGGGAGCGCGGGCTTCCTTAATCATTCGTCGAGGATCGATCTTTAGCGCGGCGCGCGGTCGAGCCAGCCGATCGAGCGGCCGTCGCGGTTGCCGCCGCCGCCCGCCGGGCGCTGCTGGCGGTTGCCGTCGGCGCGCTGGCCGCCCTGGGGACGGCCCTGGCCCTGACCTTGCGGCCGGCCTTGACCCTGGCCCTGGGGGCGACCCTGGCGCCCCTCATGGCCGCCGCGGCCGTCATGAGCGCGCGCCTCGCGGGGCTCCTGCGGCCGGCCGGCGCCGTGGCGCGGCTGACCCTGGCCGCCGCCGGGGCGGCCCTGGCGCTGGCCGGGCTGCTGGCCCGGACGGCCGCCGCCGGGGCGCTGGCCGCGCGGGCCCGAGCCGGGCTGGCGCCGGTCACGCTCGGCCTCGGCGACCGCCTGGGCGGCCTCCTCGCGACTCGGGGGCACGAAGCCCTCGGGAATCGCCATCACCGGAACCTTCTGGCGGGTCAGGCGCTCGATGTCGCGGAGATATGCCTTCTCCTCGTCGTTGCAGAACGAGATCGCGAGGCCGTCCTTGCCGGCGCGCGCGGTGCGGCCGATGCGGTGGACGTAGGCCTCCGGCACGTTCGGCAGGTCGAAGTTGACGACGTGCGACACGCCGTCGACGTCGATGCCGCGGGCGGCGATGTCGGTCGCCACCAGGACCCGGCAGGTGCCGGCCCGGAAGGCGGCGAGCGCCCGCTCGCGCTGCGGCTGCGACTTGTTGCCGTGGATGGCGGCCGAGCCGATGCCGTCGCGCTCCAGGCCGCGCACGACCCGGTCGGCGCCGTGCTTGGTGCGGGTGAAGACCAGCACCCGGTCGATCGACTCGTCGCGCAGGATCGTGCCGAGCAGCGACTGCTTCGAGCCGGTCGGCACGAACACGACCTTCTGGTCGACCCGCTCGGCGGTGGTGGCGACCGGGGTCACGGCGACCTGGACCGGGTTCTTCAGGTACTGGTCGGCGAGGCCGGCGATGTTCTTCGGCATGGTGGCCGAGAAGAACAGGCTCTGGCGCTGGACCGGCAGCAGCTTCACGATGCGCTTGAGGGCATGGATGAAGCCGAGGTCGAGCATCTGGTCGGCCTCGTCGAGGACCAGGTACTCGACGCCGTCGAGCGTCAGCGAGCGGCGGTCGATCAGGTCGAGGAGCCGGCCCGGGGTGGCGACCAGCACGTCGACGCCGTTGGCGAGCACCCGCTCCTGGCGGCCGATGGTGACGCCGCCGAACACCACCGTGGTGGAGAGCTTCAGGAACTGGCCGTATTCCTTGAAGCTGTCGGCGATCTGGCTGGCGAGCTCACGGGTGGGCGCGAGCACCAGCACGCGGCAGCCGCGGCGCGGCGCCGGCTTGGCCGGGCTCTCGCTGGCGAGACGGTGCAGGATCGGCAGCGCGAAGGAGGCGGTCTTGCCGGTGCCGGTCTGGGCGATGCCGCACAGGTCCTTGCCCTGCATGGCCGGCGGGATCGCCTGCGCCTGGATCGGGGTCGGCGTGACGTAGCCGGCCTGGGCGAGCGCCTTCAGGATCGGCGCCGCGAGGCCGAAATCGGTGAACTGGGTCAAAGGGTTCTTCTTGGATTTTGGCAGCGGGATCGCCGCAAGGCGCGCGCAACGCACGGCCCTCATCGCGATCCGATGTCGGGAGACCGCCCGCGTGATGGAGCGATCCAGAGGGACGAGCGATTAAGAGAGGGCCGGGCCTGCCGCGCAGGTGCCGCGGCGAAATCCGTCACGCAGCCCTCTCGAGCGGACCGCGATCGGCCGCTGACGCTGCAATCCGCCATATGGCTTTGTGCGGGTGCGAAGTCAACCGGCGGACCCGGCGTCGACCGCGCGGCACCCGTGCGGCGGGCGCTTGCCCCCGGGCCGGGCCCGGTGATTGATACGGCTTCGAAACGTCTCACGGCCGGAGCCGTCCCCATGTCCGCCCGCCACCCCGCCCTCGCCCGCGCCGAGGCCTTCGCGGCCTCCTACGGCCTGCGCCGGCCGCTCCTCCTCGCCCCGATGGCCGGAGCCTGCCCGCCGGCGCTCTCGGTCGCGGTGATGCGGGAGGGAGGGCTCGGGGCCTGCGGCGCCTTGCTCATGCAGCCGGCCGCGATCCTGGCCTGGGCCGATGCGGTGCGGGAGGCGGGACCGTTCCAGATCAACCTGTGGATCCCCGATCCCGCCCCCGCCCGCGATCCCGCCCGGGAGGCGGGCTTGCGCGCCTTCCTCGGCCGCTTCGGCCCGGCGATGCCGCCGGACGCGGGCGACGGGGCGCCGCCCGACTTCGCCGCCCAGTGCGAGGCTTTGATCGAGGCCCGGCCCCGCATCGTCTCCTCGATCATGGGGCTCTACCCGCCGGCCTTCGTCGCCCGCCTGAAGGAACGTGGGATCGCCTGGTGGGCCACGGTCACGACGGTGGCGGAGGCGCTGGCGGCGCAAGAGGCCGGGGCCGACGCCGTGGTGGCGCAGGGTGCGGAGGCCGGCGGCCATCGCGGCGCCTTCGAGGCGGCGAAGGCCGAGACCGGGGCGGTCGGCCTGATGGCGCTGCTGCCGGCGGTCGTCGATGCGGTGAAGGTCCCGGTCGTGGCCGCCGGCGGCATCGCCGATGCCCGTGGGGCCGCGGCGGCCCTGCTGCTCGGCGCCAGTGCCGTGCAAATCGGCACCGGGTTCCTGCGATGCCCCGAGGCCGGGATCCCGCCCGCCTGGGCCGACGGCCTCGGGCGGGCCCGCCCGGAGGACACCCGGCTGACCCGCGCCTTCAGCGGTCGCACCGGCCGCAGCCTCGCCACGGCCTACGTGGCGGCGGCCGCGGGTCCGGACGCGCCGGCGCCCGCCCCCTACCCGATCCAGCGCGGCCTCACGCAAGCGATGCGCGAGGCCGCGGTGAAGGAGGGCGACCTCGCCCGCATGCAGGCCTGGGCCGGGCAGGCGGCAGGACTGGCACAGGCGGTGCCGGCGGGCGAGGTCGTCGGAGGGATCTGGGAGGGGATCGGGGCGCTGTTGCGTTGAGAACCTTACTCCGTCGCCGCCAACGGCCTCGCCACATCCTCCAGCGACTTCCGCTCCGCCGCCACGCCCCAGATCCCCGCCACCGCCCCCGCGGCGATCATCAGCACCGAGGCCAGCAGATACCCGCCGAAGATGGCGGTGCGGGAATGACCCTCGATCAGCACCCCGAACAGGGCCGGCCCCACCGCCCCGACCGAGGTGCCCACGGCATAGAACAATGCGATGGCGAGCGCCCGGATCTCGAGGGGAAACACCTCGCTCACCGTGAGATAGGCCGAGCTGGCGGCGGCGGAGGCGAAGAAGAACACCGCCATCCAGCACAGGGTCAGGGTCGTGGCGGTGACGATTTCCTGCTGGAACGCGAAGCCGCTGAGTGCCAGCAGCACGCCCGACATCCCGTAGGTCAGGGCGATCATCGGCTTGCGGCCGACCGTGTCGAACAGACGCCCGAGCAGAACCGGGCCGAAGAAGTTGCCGGCGGCGAAGGGCAGGATGTACCAGCCGACGCCGTCCGCCGGCACCTGGTAGAAGTCGATCAGGATCAGCGCGTAGGTGAAGAAGATCGCGTTGTAGAAGAACGCCTGGGCCGACATCAGCGCCAGCCCCACCCACGCCCGCTGCCGGTAGGCCTTGAGCGCCGAAAGGACCTCGGCGAGCGGCGTGTGGCTGCGCTGGCGCAGCCGCGCCTTCGCGAACGGCCCGTCGCTCAAGGCGTGGCCCTCGGCGCGGAAGCGCGCCTCGATGCCGGCCACCAGCGCCTCGGCCTCCTCGTGCCGCCCATGGGTCATCAGCCAGCGCGGGCTCTCGGGGATCCAGGTCCGCAAGAACAGGATGACGAGCCCCAGGAAGGCGCCGAGCCCGAAGGCGACGCGCCAGCCGGTATCGGGCCCGAACAGCGCGGGATCGAGCACGATCAGCGAGGTGCCGGCGCCGAGCACCGCCCCGAGCCAGAAGCTGCCGTTGATGACGAGGTCGGTCCAGCCCCGGGCCCGGGCCGGGATCAGCTCCTGGATCGTCGAGTTGATCGCCGTGTACTCGCCGCCGATGCCGGCCCCGGTCAGGAAGCGGAAGAGGCAGAAGCTCCACAGGTTCCAGGACAGGCCGGTGGCGGCGGTGGCCGCCAGATAGACCGCCAGCGTGATGAAGAAGAGTTTTTTTCGCCCCAGCCGGTCGGTGAGCCAGCCGAAGCCCACCGCCCCGAGCACCGCGCCGGCGAGGTAGCTCGACGTGGCGAGGCCGATCTCGGCGTTGGAGAAGCGCAGCGTCGGGCTCGCCTTGAGCGCGCCGGCGAGAGCGCCCGCCAGCGTCACCTCGAGCCCGTCGAGCACCCAGGTGATGCCGAGCGCCAGCACCACCAGAGTGTGGAACCGGCCCCAGGGCAGTCGGTCGAGCCGGGCCGAGACGTCGGTCTCGATCACGCCGCCTATGGCGGCACGGGGCTCGATCACGCCGCCGGGGGCGGCGCGGGGGCTGAGGGAGCGCGTCATCGGGGCCTTTCCGGCTCGCAAGCCTGACCTGGTCCCCGCGAAGATGGCTCGCGGCCCCGCGAGGGGAACCCGCAACACGCCGGAAACGATCGCGACCGTGCGCGGTCCGGCCTAACCCTTGGCGCCGACCGGCTTGAACACACCGGTCGATGTCGCCACCACCCGCCCGGCCTCGTCGCGGATCTCGGCGTCGCAGAAGAGGATCGACTGGCCGGCTCGTGCCACCCGTCCCTCGGCCAGGAGCACGCCGTGGCCGGGCGAGAGGAAGCGGGTCTGCATGTCGAGGGTCACCACCGGCCGGCCGGCGGTGAGCCGGGCCACCGTGCCCATGGCGATGTCGAGCAGCGTGCAGAGGATGCCGCCATGGGCGATGCCGAGGTTGTTGCCGTGCTGCGGGCCCAGTTCCAGGCGCAGGCGGGTGCGCCCCTCGACGACCTCCAGCGCCTCGATCCCGCAGAGCCGGGCGAACGGGATGTCGGCCCCGTAGATCATGCTGGTATCCGCCTCGTCCATCGATCCGCTCCGTTCCCGCGTGCCGCACCTATGCGGAGAGTTCGCCGGCCTGGCAATTCGCGCTATGACGGGACCATGAGCGCTTCGACCCCCTCCTCCTTCGTCCGCACCCGCTGGTGGTGGGTGCGTCACGCCCCCGTGCGGGGCGATGGCGGCCGCATCTATGGCGGCCGCGACATCGCGTGCGATTGCAGCGACGCCCATGTCTTCTCCGGCCTCGCCCCGGTTCTGCCCCGCGGCGCGGTCTGGGTCGCGAGCCATCTCGGCCGCACCCGCCAGACCGCCGAGGCGCTGTGGCAGGCCGGCGACTTCACGGTGGACGGCACCGTGCCGCGCCTCACCGCCCTGCCGGCCCTCGCCGAGCAGCATCTCGGCGAGTGGCAGGGCCAGGACCGGACGCGCTTCTTCGCCGAGCGCCAGCCCGACGCCGCGAGCTACTGGTTCGCCCCCGCCGACGAGCGCCCGCCGGGCGGCGAGAGCTTTTCGGAGCTGTACGCCCGGGTGACGGCGGCGATCGACGAGCTCACCGCCGAGCATCGCGGCCGCGACATCGTGGCGGTGGCCCATGGCGGCACGATCCGGGCGGCGATCGCGCAGGCGCTGAACCTCTCCCCCCAGGGCGGCCTCGCCTTCGCGATCGAGAATTGCTCGCTCACCCGCCTGGACCACTATGCCGGCCCGGACGGGTCGGGCTGGCGCGTCGGGATGGTGAACGCCCAGCCCTGGCTCGGGGCGGCAGAGGGCGGGCCGGCGGCCTGACATGGCCAAGCGGAGCCATACCGGTTTTTCAGCGCCGCTCCGCTCAGGCAACGGTTGACAACCGGGTCCCCTTGTCCGGACCATGCACCCGGGCGCCCTCGACGGCGTACTGCATGAACGAACGTCTTCGACGAAGGACGGACCGGGTGAGGACAACGCTTCTGGCGGCGGCTCTGGCCGTCGTGTGGCAGGGGGTAGCCTGCGCGCAGCAGGCGCCCGCGGGCAATCCGAGCAAGACCCCCGCAGGGATCTCCGACGGCGTGGTGCGCCTCGGCTTCCTGCTCGACATGTCGGGGCCCTATGCCGACGTGACCGGGCCCGGCAGCGCCGCGGCGGCCCGCATGGCGGTGGAGGATTTCGGCGGCAAGGTGCTGGGCGCCCCCGTCGAGGTCGTGGTCGCCGATCACCAGAACAAGCCGGACATCGCGGCGGCGACCGCCCGGGCCTGGTTCGATACGGCGGGGGTCGACGCGATCCTCGACGTGGCGGCCTCCGCCACGGCGCTGGCCGCCGCCGACATCGCCAAGGCCAAGAACAAGGTGATCGTGTTCAACGGTCCCGGCGCGGTGCGGCTCACCAACGAGGCCTGCTCGCCCGTCTCGGTGCACTGGGCCTACGACACCTACGCGCTCGCCAATTCCACCGCGCTCGCCACCGTCAAGGCGGGCGGCAATTCGTGGTTCTTCGTCACCGCCGACTACGCCTTCGGCCAGGATCTCGAGCGCGACGCGAGCGCAGTCGTGAAGGCCCATGGCGGCAAGGTGCTGGGGGCCGTGCGGGTGCCGCTCAACACCGCCGACTTCTCGTCCTTCCTGCTCCAGGCGCAGGGCTCGGGCGCCAAGGTCGTCGGCCTCGCCAATGCGGGCGCCGACACCACCAACGCCATCAAGCAGGCGGCCGAGTTCGGCCTCACCCAGGGCGGCCAGAAGCTCGCGGGCCTGCTCGTCTACATCAGCGACGTCCACAGCCTGGGCCTGAAGGCGACGCAGGGAATGCTGCTGACGGAAGGCTTCTACTGGGACCTCAACGACGAGACGAGGGCCTGGTCGAAGCGCTACTTCGAGCGCGTCGGCAAGATGCCGAACATGTCCCAGGCCGGCGTCTACTCGACGGTGCTGCACTACCTGAAGGCTGTCCAGAAGGCCGGTACCGACGAGACCGCGCCGGTGATGACGGCGATGCGCGAGACGCCGGTCGACGATTTCTACGCCCGCGGCGGGCGCATCCGGGAGGACGGCCGCATGATCCACGACATGTACCTGTTCGAGGTCAAGACGCCGGAGGAATCGAAGGGGCCGTGGGACCTCTACAAGCTCGTCGCCACGGTGCCGGGCGAACAGGCCTTCCAGCCGCTCTCCGCGTCCCGCTGCCCCCTGGTGAAGAAATGACGATGCGCTGGCGCCGCCGCCCGGAGGGCTCGACCTGGGGCGATTTCGGCCCCGACGACGAGCTCGGCCGGCTCAACCTGCTGACGCCCGAGAAGGTGCGCCAGGGCGCGGCCGAGGTGCGGGAGGGCCTGACCTTCTGCCTCAGCCTGCCCCTCGACTTTCCGGGCGGCAACGTCCTCAACCCCCGCCGCCACCCGCCGCAGATCCGCCCGACCGTGCGGGCGAGTGGCCGGCCGAACATGAACTTTCTGGTCTGCGAGGAGGTGCCCGACGCCACGGACGTGATCAGCGACGACCTGGCGGTGCTTCACCTGCAATACTCGACGCAGTGGGACAGCCTCGCCCATGTCGGCTCGCTGTTCGACGTCGAGGGCGACGGCACGCCGCGTCCCGTCTACTACAACGGCTTCCGGGCGGGGTCCGACGTCACCGGGCCGACGACGCCCGAAGAGGCGGGCGCCCCGTCCCGCGCCCAGGCGCTCGGCATCGAGCGGCTCGCCGAGCGCGGCATGCAGGGCCGGGGCGTGATGATCGACCTCCACGCCCATCTCGGCGAGGCGCGGGTGGCGGTGGGCTACGACACTCTGCGCCGCATCCTCGACGCCGATGGCGTCGCGGTCGAGCCCGGCGACATGGTCTGCCTGCATACGGGCTTCGCCGAGCGGCTGCTCGGCATGAACCGCAACCCGGATCCGGGGATCGTTCACGACCTCTGCGCCGGCCTCGACGGGCGCGACCGGAAGCTCCTCGACTGGATCACCGATTCAGGGCTCTCCGCCCTCATCGCCGACAATTACGCCGTCGAGGTCCATCCGGCCATGCCGGCGGAGGGGTGCTGCGCCACCCTGCCCCTGCACGAGCACTGCCTGTTCCGCCTCGGGGTCAATCTCGGCGAATTGTGGCACCTCACCCCGCTCGCCACCTGGCTGCGGGCGAACGGGCGCCACCGCTTCCTCCTCACCGCGCCGCCGCTGCGGCTGCCGGGTGCGGTCGGCTCGCCGACGACGCCGATCGCCACCGTCTGATCGAAAACCGCGTGAGGATCGGATGACCGCGCAGCTCGTCACGCCCGTCCGCTTACGGGACGTGTCCCTCCGCAACCGCGTCGTGATCCCGCCGATGTGCCAGTACTCGGCGCGGGACGGGATGGCGGGGGACTATCACCTCGTCCATTACGGCCGCTTCGCCCTCGGCGGTGCCGGGCTGGTGATCCTGGAGGCGACCGCGGTGGTGCCGGAGGGGCGAATCACCCATGGCGATCTCGGGATCTGGTCGGACGCCCACGGCGCGGCATTGGCCCGGGTCGCGGGGTTCCTGAAGGCGCAAGGGTCTGCGGCCGGGCTGCAACTGGCCCATGCCGGACGCAAGGCCAGCATGCAGCGTCCCTGGGAGGGCAACGGCCCGCTCTCGGGCGAAGAGATCGCCCGCGGCGAGTCGCCCTGGCCGATCGTGGCACCGAGCCCGATCCCCCTCGACGAGGGCTGGCTCACGCCCGCGGAACTCTCCCCTGCCGACCTCGACGCCCTCACCGAGGCCTTCGTGGCGGCGGCCCAGCGGGCGAATGCGGCGGGATTCGACGTGATCGAGCTTCACGCCGCCCATGGCTACCTGCTGCACAGCTTCCTGTCGCCGCTGACCAACCGGCGCGACGACGCCTTCGGGGGTGACCGCACCGGGCGGATGCGGTTTCCGCTGACGGTCGCCCGGGCTTTGCGCGCGGCGTGGCCGGCGGCAAAGCCCCTCTTCGTGCGGGTCTCGGCGGTGGACGGGCTCGAGGGCGGCCTGACCCTCGACGACACCCTCGCCTTCGCGGGCGAGCTGCGGGCGCTGGGCGTCGACATGCTCGACTGCTCGTCGGGCGGGCTTGCCGGCTCCGCCACCGCCGCCCGGATCCGGCGCGATTACGGCTTCCAGGTCGGCTTCGCCGAGGCCGTGAGGCGAGAGACCGGGCTCGCCACCATGGCGGTCGGCCTGATCGTCGATCCGCGCCAGGCGGCAGCGATCGTGGCGGAGGGCCGCGCCGATCTCGTGGCGGTGGGGCGGGAGGCCCTGGCGGATCCGAACTGGGCTCTGCGCGCGCGCCGGGCCCTCGGCGGCGCGGACGAGCCCGGCTTCGAGGCCTGGCCGCAGCAGGCGGGATGGTGGCTGGAGCGGCGCGAGCGGGACATCGCCCGGTTGGGGCCGTGGCGGGCGGCGTGACGGCTCACCGATCGGGTGCGACCGTTCCCGTCCCCTCTGCGTCCTCCCGGGGCCGCGCAGCGGAACCCGGGATCCATATCCGCCGACGTAGGCTGAAGAGGCGGAAGGCGTTCCGCTTCGTCCGGCACGGTCAGCGTTCATGGATCCCGGGCTCCGCTGCGCGGCCCCGGGAGGACGATGGAGGTTTCTGAACAGCGCGGCGCGAATGAAGAAGAACGTCGTCGCAGGTGACGTCATCAACGGGAGGACCACATGAGCGAGATCGCGGTCATCGGGGCCGGGCTGATGGGGCATGGCATCGCCCTGGTTCTGGCGTTGGGCGGGCACCGGGTGCGGCTGACCGACAGCCGGCCCGAGACCCTGGAGAAGGTGCCGGGCCTGATCGCCTCCGCCCTCGACACCCTGCGCGAGGCCGGCGCCGTCGCGCCCGAGTGGACGCCGGAGCGGGCGGCGCAAGTCATCCGCCTCGAACCCGACCTCGGCGCCACCGTCGCCGGGGCGAGCCTCGTCATCGAGGCGATCACCGAGAATCCGGAGGCCAAGCGCGCCTTGTTCGCCGAGCTCGACCGGCTCTGCGATCCCGAGACGCGGATCGCCAGCAACACCAGCTATCTCGACGTCTTCCCGCTGATCCCGGAAGGCCGGCAGAAACGGGCCCTGGTGATGCACTGGTACACCCCGCCCTACATCGTCGACCTCGTCGACGTGGTGCCGGGGCCGCAGACCGATCCGGCGGTGATCGAGGAGGCGCGCCAGCTCGTCCTCGGCCTCGGGCAGGTGCCGATCGTGCTCAAGCGCTTCATCCCGGGCTACGTCGCCAACCGGATTCAGTCGGCGATCTCGGCCGAGGTCTACCACCTCCTCGACGAGGGCGTGGCCTCGGCCCGCGAGATCGACGACGCGATCATCCACGGCCTGGCGCTCCGCATCCCGATCCTCGGCCACCTCGCCAAGGCGGATTTTACCGGCATCGAGTTGCTGCGCCATGCGCTCGCCAATGCGAGCTACAGCCCGCCCCCGGCGCGCACCCGCTCGGACGCGGTCGATGACCTGGTGGCGCAGGGGCGCACCGGCGTGATGGCCGGCAAGGGCTTCTTCGACTGGGGCGGGCGCGATCCGGCCGAGCTTTTTCGCGATCGCGACCGCCGCCTGCTCGCCCTCAAGCGTGCGATGAAGGATGTCGGCCGGATGGAGGGCGCCTGAGCGGTCGACCGGGGCCGCCGCGACGCTATAACCGGTGCTTGTGAGTGCTCCGGAGGCGAGGCGGCGGCCATGTTCGAGTTCCCGGTCCTGTTCGGCGACATCGGTGGCACCAATGCGCGCTTCGCCGTGCAGGAGAAGGCGGGAGCGGATCCCGTCGTCCTCGCCCACGACAAGACGGCCGCCTATCCCGATCCGAGCGCCGCCATCCGCGCCGCCCTGGCGCACAGCACGGTGGCCCCGCCCCGCTCCGCCATCCTGGCGGTGGCCGCCCGGGTCGACGGGCCGGCGGTGCACCTCACCAATGCCCGTTGGGTGATCGAGGGCGAGCGGATCGGCCGCGATTTCGGGCTCGCCAGCTGCCGGATCGTCAACGATTACGTGCCGGTGGCGGCCGGCGCCGCGTCCCTCGACCCGGCCGGGCGCGACCGCTCGATCCTGGAGCCGATCGGCCCGGTGCTCTCGCCCGCGGGCGGGGCGCGCCTCGTCCTCGGCCCCGGCACCGGCTTCGGCGCCGCCGGCCTCGTGCCCTACGGCCGTCAGCTCGCCATCGTGTCGACCGAGGCCGGCCACACCGATTTCGGGCCGAGCGACGCGGAGGATTTCGCATTCTGGCCGAACCTCGCCCGGATCGAGGGCCGCATCACCGTCGAATCCCTGCTCTCCGGCCCGGGCCTCACCCGGCTCCATGCCGGCCTCGGCGGCGGCGAGAGGGATCCGAAGGACATCACCGAGCGGGGGATGTCCGGCGAGGACCCGGCGGCGCAGCGCACCCTGCGGGTATTTTCCAAGCTGCTCGGGCGGCTCTGCGGCGACCTCGCCCTCACCTTCCTGGCGACCGGCGGCGTCTATATCGGCGGCGGCATCGTGCCCCGGATCCTCGACGTGCTCAACGACGGCACCTTCCGGCAGGCCTTCGACCACAAGCCGCCCTTCTCCGACCGGATGCGGCAGATCCCGACCTGCGTCATCACCATCGCCGACCCGGCGCTGACCGGCCTCTCGGCCCTGGCCTGCCATCCGGACCGGTTCGCCTATGAAGGGCAGCTTTGGACGGCGTGAGGCACCGGCCTCTTGTTCACCCTCACCATT
The DNA here is from genome assembly GCF_003058325.1 of Methylobacterium currus. Classification (NCBI taxonomy): domain Bacteria; kingdom Pseudomonadati; phylum Pseudomonadota; class Alphaproteobacteria; order Hyphomicrobiales; family Methylobacteriaceae; genus Methylobacterium; species Methylobacterium currus. Next base: position 4,416,720 of record NZ_CP028843.1, on the reverse strand, counting down.
CCGGGCCTGGAACGGGCGGAGAGAACGGGCGGAGAGTCCGGGGACCGAATCCTCAGTACCCCTTCCACAAGCCGGGCGTCGCCAGCTCCACCAGGTGCCCGTCCGGATCGCGGAAATACAGGCTGACGCCGCCGCGCGGCCAGGTCGTCCGCCCCTCGATCGCGATGCCGTGCGCGCTCAGGTGCCGCTCCCACGCCTCCAAAGCGGCGGCCGGGATCGACAGGGCGAGGTGCAGCGGGCCCGATCCGTCATGGGGCGGGATGGTGCCGCCGGGCGTCGGAACCGGGTGCAGGGAGCCGCCGCGGGGAAACAGCAGCAGGACGCCGCGCCCGGCGACATCGTAGGCCCGCATCCGGTGGTCCTCGTGGATGCAGGGCAGGCCCATCGGCCCGCCCCAGAACGCGGCCGCCCGCGCGAGGTCGTCGACGTAGAGGACCGTCTCGAGGACCCCGGCAAGGTCCGGCATGGCGCCACCTCCCGACTGGATGAACGCGCGGGCGGCCGTGACGGTTACGCCGCAGCCGGGTTGACGGCCTCTTCGGCGAGCTCGGACAGGAGCTCGTCGGTGTTCTCCTCCTCGACCAGCGTCTCCCTGATCAGGCTCTCGGCTTCACCCAGGCCCAGCTGCTTGGCCCAGGCCAGCAGGGTGCCGTAGCGGGTGATCTCGTAATGCTCCACCGCCTGCGCGGCGGCGATCAGCCCGGCATCGAGCGCGTCGCTGCCGGAAAATTCCTGCATCACCTCCTCGCCCTCGGCGATGATGCCCTGGATCGCCTGGCAGGTGACGCCTTCGGGCTTCTCGCCCACGATCCGGAAGACCTGGTCGAGGCGCTTCACCTGCTCGCGGGTCTCCTCGGCATGGACGCCGAACGCCCCCCGCAGCTCCTCCGAGCGGGCGGCTTCCGCCATCTTCGGAAGCGCCTTCAGGATCGCGTTCTCGGCGAAGTAGGTGTCCTTGAGCTGGTGCAGGAAGAGCGCCCGAAGGTTCTTGACGTCGGCCATGGAGATGCTCCCGTGGGGTACCGATGTGCCCCGGCAACTCGCGGGCGCCCGGCTTCGTTCCTGTCGGGGATTTCTCCTGTCGGGGATTTCGCCTGTCGGGGATTTCGTCTCTGTCTGGGATCGCGGGCTTGCCGGGATCACGGGCTTGCGACGAGGGGCTGGTCCCGGGAGCCGATCGTCGCCATTCTCATGGATGGGGGCGTGGATCCGAGGGAGACGACGCCATGACCACGTTGTTCGAGGAGCGGGAGCGGGCTGCCGAGGCGTTGTTCGCCCTCGACGAGGAATTGCGCTTCCTCGCGCTCGCCCGACGCAACAAGATGCTCGGCGCCTGGATGTGCGAGCGCCTGAACCTCACCGGCCGCGAGGCGGAGGAGTACAAGAGCCGCCTGGTCGAGGCGGGTGCAGCCCCGCCCGCCCTCGGCCGAACCGCGGACGAGGCCCTCGTCGAACGGTTGCGGGCGGACCTCACGGCCGGCGGCGCCGACGCGGAGGCCGACGCCCTGCCGGGGCTGGTTGCCCGCTACGGCGCCGAGGCGGCCCGGACCGTGCGCGAGCAGGCCCGGGCCTGATGCGGCGCAGACGGTGTTGAGGCTCAGAAGAAGGTCGGCCGCGCGCTGGCGGTGTGCTCCTTGAGCACGGCGCCGGTCGCGGTGTCGACCTCCTTCATCAGGACATCGTAGCCCCACAGGTCGGCGAGGTGCTGGAGCACCCGCATCGCGTCGTCCTTGTTGAGGAGGACGCGGTTCAGCACCTTGTGGTGCAGGATCAGCTTGCGGTCGCCCTCGAGGTCGACGTCGACCACCTCGATGTCGGGGTCGAGCCAGGCGACGTCGTATTGCCGGGCGAAGGCGCGGCGCAGGCGCCGGTAGCCGCGCTCGTCGTGGATCGCCTCGACCCGCAATTCCGGCTTGTCCGGATCGTCGGTGACGTGGAACAGCCGCAGCTGCCGCATCAGCTTCGGGCTGAGGAACTGCGCGATGAAGCTCTCGTCGCGGTAATTGGCCCAGACGTCCCGCAGGACCCCCATCGCGTCGCCGCTGCCGGCAATGTCCGGGAACCAGGCCCGGTCTTCCTCGGTCGGCTCGGTGCAGATGCGGGCGATGTCCGTCATCATGGCGAAGCCGATGGCATAGGGGTTGTGCCCGCCGTAATGCCGGTCGTCGTAGGTCGGCTGACGGATCACGTTGGTGTGCGATTGCAGGAATTCGAGGTAGGCCGCCTCGTTGATCTGTCCGGTCTCGGACAGCCGGGTCATGATCCGGTAATGGTTGTAGGTGGCGCAGCCCTCGTTCATCACCTTGGTCTGGCGCTGCGGGTAGAAGTATTGCGCGACGTGGCGGACGATGCGCAGGATCTCGCGCTGCCAGGGCTGGAGCCGCGGCGCCGCCTTCTCCAGGAAGTAGAGGATGTTCTCCTGCGGCAGCTCCAGCAGCGCCCGGCGCCGCTCGGCCTGCGGGTCGGGCTTGCCCGTCTGGGTCTTGGCCGGCAGGGTGCGCCAGAGATCGTTGTACATCCTCTCCTGATGCTCCTGGCGCTCGCGCTCGCGGCGCTGCTCGGAGGAGAGGTCGGGGCGCTTCTTGCGCGGATAGCGGTGGACGCCCTGGTTCATCAGGGCGTGGGCGGCGTCCAGCACCGATTCGACGGCGTTGTGGCCGTAACGCTCCTCGCAGCGCGAGATGAAGGTCTTGGCGAATTCGAGATAGTCGAGGATGCCTTCGGCGTCGGTCCACTGCCGGAAGAGGTAGTTGTTCTTGAAGAAGTGGTTGTGGCCGAAGGCGGCGTGGGCGATGACCAGGGTCTGCATCGTCGCCGTGTTCTCCTCCATGATGTAGGAGATGCACGGGTCGGAATTGATGACGATCTCGTAGGCCAAGCCCATCAGGCCGCGGCGGTAGCCGGCCTCATGCTGGGCGAAGTGCTTGCCGAACGACCAGTGCTTGTAGAACAAAGGCATGCCGATCGACGCGTAGGCGTCCAGCATCTGCTCGGCGGTGATGATCTCGATCTGGTTCGGGTACCAGCTCAGGCCCAGTTCCGGTCCGGCGATCGCCTCGCAGGCGTCGTGGATGCGCCGGATGGTGTCGAAGTCCCAATCGTTGCCGGTGAAGAGCGGGGCAGTCCTGGCGATCACGGCCGGGCCCGCGGGCCGCGTGCCGAAGGGGGCGGAACTCATCGGGCGTCGGACCTCCCGGTGCCTCTCGAAGCATCCACGGCGGTGGGATGCGAACCGAAGTCATGTACATGCGCGGCCCTCGTCCGGGCCGCATCGGGTCACGGTGATGCAGCCTCCTGCCCGGCCTTGCGGGCGAACAGCTCGCGGAAGACCGGGTAGATGTCGCGGCGGTGGTTGACCTTGCGCATGGCCAGCACCGAATTGGTCTTCGAGACCGGCTCGTAGGTGCGCCAGAGCGTGGTGCGGTGCTCGACGAAGCCCGCCCGCGGCCCACCCTCGTCGCCGACTTCCAGGTAGGCGAAGTACTGGCAAGCCGGCAGGATCGAGGAGCGCAGCAGCTCCTGCGAGGTGGCGCCGTCGCTCGACACGTTGTCGCCGTCCGAGGCTTGCGCAGCGTAGATGTTCCAGTCCTCGGGGCTGTAGCGCTCGGCGATGATCCGCTTCATCTCGACCAGAGCCGAGGAGACCAGCGTGCCGCCGGTCTCGCGCGAGCCGAAGAAGGTCTCCTCGTCGACCTCCTTGGCGTGGTCGGTGTGGCGGATGAAGACGATCTCGACGTGCTTGTAGCGCCGGGTCAGGAAGATGTGCAGCAGGATGTAGAACCTCTTGGCAAGGTCCTTCATGTGCTCGGTCATCGAGCCCGAGACGTCCATCAGGCAGAACATCACCGCCTGGGCCACGGGACGTGGATAGGGCTCGAAGCGCCGGTAGCGCAGGTCGATCGGGTCGACGTAGGGAATGCGCTGCGAGCGGGTGCGCAGACGCTCCAGCTCCGCCTTCAGCTCGTCGAGGATCACCGCATCGGGCTGGCTCTCCTCCAGCGCCCGGATTTCCTCCTCCAGGGCCTCCATCTCGGCGGCTTTCGGCCGCTTGAGGGCGATGCGCCGCGACAGGGAATTGCGCAGGGTGCGCCCCAGCGCCAGGTTGGCGGGCGAGCCCGTCACCGTGTAGCCGGCGCGGCGCAGGGCCTCGGTCTCGACCACCGCGAGGCGGCGCTTGGCGAGGTCGGGCAGCTCCAGGTCTTCGAGGAAGAGTTCCAGGAATTCCTCGCGGGTGAGGACGAAGCGGAACGAATCCTCGCTGTCCTGGCCGCCGTCGCCGGCCTCGCCGCTGCCGCCCCCTCCGCCGCTGCCGCCCGGCGGGCGCTCGATCAGGTCTCCCTCGATATAGGTCTTGTTGCCGGGCAGGATGTGGTCCTGCACCCCGGTCGAGGGGTTGCGGCTGAATTTCGGCTCGCGCACGCCGTCGACCGGAACGGTGACGTTGCCGTCCTTGCCGAGGTTCTTGATGTCCTTCTCGCGGGCCGCCTCGCGCACGGCGCGCTGAGCCACGTCCCGGACCCGGCGCAGGAAACGCTGCCGGTTCGCCAGGCTCTTGCCGCCGGGATTGAGGCGTCGATCGATGATGTGCATCCGCTTCGCGCTCTCCGATCACGCCATCATACCGTACCGGGGACACTCCCCGCCACTTCTCCCTCTTGGGGAGAGCCCGCGGGAGATCGTGTCCCGCGGGCCGCGACGGGTTCTGTCCAGGTTTCAGCCTGCCTGCTTGACGCGCATGTACCACTCGACCAGGCGGCGGACCTGGCGCTCGGTGTAGCCGCGGTCCTTCATCCGCTCGACGAACTCGCCGTGCTTCTTCTCGGTCTCGCTGTCCTTCTTCGAGCCGAAGGAGATCACCGGCAGCAGTTCCTCGACCTGGCTGAACATCCGCCGCTCGATCACCTCGCGGATCTTCTCGTAGGAGGTCCAGGACGGGTTGCGCCCGCCATGCTGGGCCCGCGAGCGCAGGGCGAACTTCACAACCTCGTTGCGAAAATCCTTCGGGTTGGCGATTCCCGCCGGCTTCTCGATCTTGGTGAGTTCCTGGTTCAGAAGCTCGCGGTTGAGCAGCTGCCCGGTCTCCGGGTCCTTGAAGTCCTGGTCCTCGATCCACGCATCGGCATAGTCGATGTAGCGGTCGAACAGGTTCTGGCCGTAATCGTGATACGATTCGAGGTAGGCCTTCTGGATCTCGTGGCCGATGAACTCGGCGTAGCGCGGCGCCAGCTCGCCCTTGATGAATTCCAGGTAGCGCTTCTCGGTCTCGGGCGGCAGCTGCTCGCGGCGCAGCGACTGCTCGAGGACGTACATCAGGTGGACCGGGTCGGCCGAGACCTCGGTGGTGTCGTGGTTGAAGGTGGCGGCCATCACCTTGAAGGCGAAACGGGTCGAGATCCCGTCCATGCCCTCGTCGACGCCGGCGGTGTCCTTGTATTCCTGCATCGAGCGGGCGCGGGGATCGACCTCGCGCAAGGATTCGCCGTCATAGACCCGCATCTTGGAGAAGACGTTCGAGTTCGCGTGCTCGCGCAGGCGCGAGAGCACCGAGAACCGGGCCAGCATCTCCAGCGTGCCCGGCGCGCATCGCGCCGAGGCGAGCTCGGAGCCCGAGACCAGCTTCTCGTAGATCCGCTGCTCCTCCGTCACCCGCAGGCAGTACGGCACCTTGATGACGTAGATGCGGTCGATGAAGGCTTCGTTGTTCCGGTTGGTCTTGAAGCTCTGCCACTCCGCCTCGTTCGAGTGGGCGAGGATGATGCCGGTGAACGGGATCGCCCCGATATTCTCGGTGCCGACGTAGTTGCCCTCCTGCGTCGCGGTGAGCAGGGGATGCAGCATCTTGATCGGCGCCTTGAACATCTCGACGAATTCGAGGATGCCCTGGTTCGCCCGGTTCAGGCCGCCCGAATACGAGTAGGCGTCGGGATCGGCCTGGCTCAGGGTCTCGAGCTTGCGGATGTCGACCTTGCCGACGAGGGACGAGATGTCCTGGTTGTTCTCGTCGCCCGGCTCGGTCTTGGCGATCGCGATCTGGCGCAGGCGCGACGGGTTGACCTTGACGACCTTGAACTTCGAGATGTCGCCGCCGAACTCGTCGAGGCGCTTGAGGCACCACGGGCTCATCAGGCCGGTGAGGCGACGCCGCGGCACGCCGTAGCGCTCCTCGATCATCGGCCCCATCGTCTCGGGGTCGAACAGCACCAGCGGGCTCTCGAAGACCGGGCTCATCTCGTTGCCGGCCTTGAGCACGTAGATCGGGTGCACCTCCATCAGGGCCTTCAGCCGCTCGGCGAGGGACGACTTGCCGCCGCCGACCGGCCCGAGCAGGTAGAGGATCTGCTTGCGCTCCTCCAAGCCTTGGGCGGCATGGCGGAAGAACGAGACGATCCGCTCGATCGTCTCCTCCATGCCGTAGAACTCGGAGAAGGCGGGGTAAGTACGGATGGTCCGGTTCATGAAGATCCGGCCCAGGCGCGGATCCCGCGCCGTATCGATGAACTCGGGCTGCCCGATCGCGTCGAGAATGCGCTCCGGCGCACTCGCGTACATCAGGGGATTGTCACGGCAGGCTTCGAGATATTCGGACAGGGACAGCTCCGCGTCCCGCCGGGACTCGTAGCTGCGCGCGAAAGTTTGAAAGAGGTCGCTCGCTGACGGCATTGGCATTCCGGACCCTCACGACATCGCCAGGATCATCCTGTCCCGCCTCGGATGCAATCGATATCCCCATGTTTGTCGCAGCGCGGCGACGGACAGAGGGGTGCGGAGACGGCCAGGAGCCTGTACGCAGGCCGGCTGCGGGCAAGGCGCGTGCCGCAACGGCCGGGAAAGTTGCAGATCCGCCAAGGCGAAAGCCGGTGACCCGCCGGCCCTGTGCCGTAAAGGACACGCCTGTTCCGGTTTTTCCACACCCCCCGGAGTGCCGCCGGCAGCCCCGCGGGACGTGAGGAGGAACGCCGGCCGTCGGGTCGGCGTTCCCGCTTCGTTTCGCCCCGCCCGTCGGATGCAGGGGCGGCCGGCGGTCAGAGGTCGGTGGTATCCTTCTTCGCGCCGTCCTTGGACCCGTCCTTCGGGCCTTCCTTGCTGCCCGCGGCCCCGACCGTCAGCTTGATGGTCTGGGTGCTGACGGTGCCGTCGGTGCCCTTGATCTCCACCGTGACCTCGTCGGTGCCGGTGAAGCCGGCCTTGCTCTCGTAGAACAGGGCCTGGACGTTGGCCTCGGCGTTCGGGCAGCGATAGGTCGCCGGGGTCTTCACCTTGCCGGCGCGCTGGATCAGGGCACCGTTCTTGGGCGGGCTCGTCACCTTCAGCTCGGGCTGCGGGCCGAGCGAGCAATCCTTCTTCAGGTTCGGCACCATCACGAGCCGGACCTGCTTGCCGGAGGCGACGGAGTGCTCGCGCACCTTGGCGGCCTGCGCCAAGGCAGGGCCGGCGGCCAGCACGGGCCCGGCGGCCATCAGGACGGCGAGCGCCAGGGTCGGGCGGAAGGGGCTGGTCATGGGGCTCAAAGCTCTCCGAGGGGATGCCGGCCGGATGTGGGGAGCGCTCCCGGCGCCGTCGAGGCCCTGGGCGGGGGTTCCGGGACGGAAACGGTCCTAATGCAGGACCAGCATCACGAAGAGGTTGAACAGCCCGAGCAGAGCCACGCCGCCGAGCCAGAGCCAGTAGCCCCGCCCTTCCACCGGATAGTCGCCGATCATCTCTAGTCCCCTCCGGATTCGCCACTGGCCGCAGCCTGCAGCACCGCCAGGGTGGCGCCGGTCACCCGGGCGATCTGGGCCGGCGTGAACTCGCCGGCAAGGGCCGAGGCGAGCCCGCGCTCGATCCGCGCCCGCTCGCCGGCATCCCCGATCGGGTCGGCCGGGATATCGCTCTCGCGCAGGCGGCAGGCATCCCGGATCGTGTCGGCGGCCCGGCCCAGCACCGCGCGCTGGTCCGGCGTCATGTCCCAGAGCGGATGGCGCAGCCGCGCGATCACCCGCTTGGCGTCGCGATAATCACGGTCGACCACCGGGATGGCCTCGATCTGGCTCACCAGCAGCACCAGTTCGAGCACGTCGGCGGTCGCCTCCGGACAGGTGCGCACGACGCGCATCAGCCGCGCGATCAGCTCGGTCGTGGGGGAAACGTGGCGGCGGGGCTCGGCCATGTGCGCGTAACGCGGTGTGGAAGCCGCGGTTCTCCGGTCGGGCAAGCATATTTTGCGCCGGCTGCTCCGGATCAGCCGTCCGTCTCCTGCCGTGGCGGGGCCAGACGCCCTAAGGCCCGCCGGCACGCCCGCAGCTCGTCCAGCACGGCGGTGAGGCTCGCCCGGTCGGCCCGGCCGAGGGGCGGCGGGGCGGTCTCGGGCTCCTGCTCGTGGTCGGATTCGACGAAGGCGGGGGCGACCTGCTCGCCGCGGCCGACCGCCTGGACGAAGCGCATGCCGCGCTCGCGCAGCACCCGCTGGGCGCCCCGGATCGTGTAGCCCTGCCCGTAAAGCAGGCGGCGGATGCCGCGCAGGAGGTCGACGTCGTCGGGGCGGTAGTAGCGACGGTTGCCGCCGCGCTTGAGCGGGCGCACCTGGGTGAAGCGCGTCTCCCAGAAGCGCAGCACGTGCTGGGGCAGGTCGAGGTCCTCGGCAACCTCGCTGATGGTGCGGAAGGCGCCGGGCTCCTTCTCGGGCAGGATCGCGCGGCCGGGGGAGTCGATCCCGCCGGGCTCGGATCCATCCTCGTCCTCGATCGGCATCCCGGTCATCGGCCCGATCCTGCGTCAGCCCGCGCGCCGGCGCGGAGGCGTCTCACCCGCGGCTCAGCTGTCGTCGTCGTCCGGGGCGGCGTCGCCGTTGATCCGGGCCTTGAGGACGTTCGAGGGCTTGAACACCATCACCCGGCGCGGCTCGATCGCCACCTCAACGCCGGTCTTCGGGTTCCGTCCGACCCGCTTGCCCTTGTCGCGCACCACGAAGGAGCCGAAGGAGGACAGCTTCACGGTCTCGCCGGAGGAGAGGCAGCCGCAGATCTCCGACAGCACGGTCTCCACCAGGGCGGCGGATTCCGTCCGCGACAGGCCGACCCGCTGGTAGACGGCCTCGCTCAGATCGGCCCGCGTGACCGTCTTGCCTGCCATCGTGCTGCTCCCCCGGCGGCTGATTCGCGAAAATAACGTATGTCTATGATCGCGCACGCTAATCGGCGTTGCGCGCCGGGTCAACCGGGCGCCGGGCGGGTTCCCGGGATTGAATGGGTCTACCAGCGGATCAGAGCGCTGCCCCAGGTGAAGCCGCCGCCGATCGCCTCGATCATCACGAGGTCGCCGCGCTTGATCCGGCCGTCGCGGCAGGCGGCGTCCAGCGCCAGCGGGATCGAGGCCGCCGAGGTGTTGCCGTGGCGGTCGACCGTCAGCACCACCTTCTCGCGGGCGATGCCGAGCTTGTCGGCCGAGGCCTCGATGATGCGCCGGTTGGCCTGGTGCGGCACGAACCAGTCGAGGTCGTCGGCGGTGGTGCCGGTAGCCTCGAAGGCCTGCGCGATCACGTCGGTGACCGAGCCGACGGCGAAGCGGAAGACCTCCTTGCCGACCATGCGCAGCTTGCCGGTCGTCCCGGTCGAGCCGGGCCCGCCATCGACGTAGAGCTTTTCCCGATGCCGCCCGTCGGACCGGAGCTGGCTCGTCAGCACGCCGCGATCGCCGGAATGGCCCTCGCCCGCTTGCGCCTCCAGCACCAGGGCGCCGGCGCCGTCGCCGAACAGCACGCAGGTGGTGCGGTCCTCCCAGTCGAGCAGCCGCGAAAAGGTCTCGGCGCCGACCACCAGGGCGCGGGTGGCGGCGCCGGTGGCCAGGAACTTGTCGGCGGTGGCGACCGCGTAGACGAAGCCGGCGCAGACCGCCTGGAGATCGAAGGCGGCGCCGGCATGGATGCCGAGCCCGGCCTGGATCTGCGTCGCGGTCGACGGGAAGGTGTGGTCCGGCGTCGAGGTGGCGCAGATCACGAGGTCGATCGTCGACGGGTCGATATCGGCGTCGCGCAAGGCGTTCTCGGCCGCCTTGATGCCCAGCACCGAGGTGGTCTCGTCGGGCTCGGCGATGTGGCGCTGGCGGATGCCGGTGCGCTGGACGATCCACTCGTCCGAGGTCTCGACCCGGGCGGCGAGGTCGTCGTTGGTGACGACGGTCCGCGGCAGGTAGGAGCCGCAGCCCCGCACCACCGAGCGAAGGCGGGTCATGATCTCCTCCTCACGCCGAAGCCTGGGCCGGCGTCGCGTCGAGGCGCTCCCGGATCGTCCGCATCAGGTCGTGGCGGGCCATGTCGTGGGCGATGTCGATGGCGCTGGCGAAGCCCTCGGCGTCGGCGGCGCCGTGGCTCTTGATGACGATGCCCTCGAGGCCGAGGAACACGCCGCCATTGGCCCGGCTCGGGTTCATCTTCTCGCGCAGCGCCCGGAAGGCGCCGCGGGCAAACAGGTAGCCGATCTTCGCCATCAGGGTCCGGCCCATCGCACCTTTCAGGTACGCGGCGATCTGCTTGGCGGTTCCCTCGGCGGTCTTGAGCGCGATGTTGCCGGTGAAGCCTTCGGTCACCACCACGTCGACGGTGCCGCGGCCGAGATCGGTGCCCTCGACGAAGCCGTGATAGGCGAGCCCCGGCAGGTCGGCCTCGCGCAGCATGCGCGCCGCTTCCTTGACCGCCTCGTTGCCCTTCATCTCCTCGGTGCCGACATTGAGGAGCCCCACCGTCGGCCGGTCGAGGTCGAACACGATGCGGGCCATCGCGGCGCCCATCACCGCCATGTCGACGAGGTGGTTGGCATCGGTGCCGATGGTGGCGCCGACATCCAGCACCACGCTCTCGCCGCGCACGGTGGGCCACAGGCAGGCGATGGCCGGCCGCTCGATATGCGACATCGTCTTGAGGCAGATCTTCGACATCGCCATCAGGGCGCCGGTATTGCCGGCGGAGACCGCGGCATCCGCCTCCCCGTCGCGCACCGCCTGGATCGCCTTCCACATCGACGACTTGCCGCGGCCGGCGCGCACCGCCTGGCTCGGCTTCTCGTCCATGGCGACCGCCACGGTGGTGTGGCGGATCTCGACCGCACCCTTCAGGCGCGGCTCGGCCGCGACCAGGGGAGTGAGCACCGCCTCGTCGCCGAACATCAGGAAGGTCGTCTCGGGGTGGCGCTCGCGGGCGAGCCCCGCACCGGGCACGACCGTCGAGGGGCCGTGATCGCCGCCCATCGCGTCGAGCGAGATGCGCACTCTCTGGGACATGGGGGTGTCGAACAGCCTCTCGGATCCGCCGGGGACGCGCGAACAAGCGGGTCCGCGGCGCGGCGGAAAATAGCGACCCGGCGCCGGGCCGCAAACGAATTCTGAAGTCTTTTCGTGGTGCGGCCGTCGTCAGCCGCCCCCGCCCTCGGTCCCCTGGCCCTTGAGGCCCTGGAGCGCCGCGAAGGGCGTCTCCTCCGCCTCGGCCGCCGGCGTCTCGAAGGCGACGCCGTCTTTTCGCGGGTAGGGATCGAGGCCGAGCGCCAGGAACTCGGCGGTCAGGCTGCCGAGGTCGATCCGGCCGTTGACGATCGGGTCGGGGATGTCGGCATCCTCGGCCGGCGTGCCCGCGAAGGCGTCCTGGTCGGCGAAGTCGACGTCGACCTCCTCCGAGACCGTGCCGTCGAACGGCTCGAGGGTGACGACGCAGGTCTGGGTCAGCGCCGCCTCGACCGTGCCGGTGACCTGGAGCCGGTGCAGCGAGCCCGAGAGCCGGAAGGTGCCGGTGAGCCGCGCGATCCCCGGCAGGCCGAAATCGCGGGCGAGGGCGGCGCGCTCCTCCGCGTTGGCCTCGACGGTGACGGGCTGGCCGGTCTTCAGGGTGCGCTCGACCAGGATCGGGCGGGAGAACGGGCCGACGCTGTCGGGGGTCATCAAGGGCTCCTTCTCGGATCCTGATCCGGATCCCGGGGGTGAGCGGGGACGGGCGCGGCAGCAGATAAGGGGCGCTCGCGCGCACGGGCGGGCCCGATCACCTTCCGGCTCCGGATCAGCCGGAGATGCGTCGCGCCCCGCCCCGGTGCAAGGGTTTCTGCCGTGCAAGCAAGTCTCGTGTGGACGGGCTTCTCCTCCGGTAGGGCCTGTCGGTTCTCAGGCCGGGCCGGCGGCGAAGCCCGCAGGATCCGGCAGGACCGGACCCGCCATCAGGGCGTCGAGGTCGGTCGCGGCGAGGGCGGCGTCCGCTGCCGCCACATAGGCCGCGAGGCCGCGCGCCGCCTCGGGCTCCTCGCGGGCCAGGACGTTGCGGGCGAGCGTCGCCTCGAGCCCGTCGCGGTCGCCGGCATCGAGGGCGGCGTCGTAGGCGCTCGCGCGGCCGTAGAAGGCCTGGGCCAGCTTCTTCATCCGCTTCGACACGCCCATGTCGCCGACGCCGAGCTCGCGCAGGGACGAATCGAGCTGCTCGAACACCGAGTTGACGAGGTCCTGGGCGACGTCCGCCGCCGGGGCCGGGAGGCGGCGCAGGTGGCGCAGTACCAGCACGACGTGCAGGCACAGGGCCTCGAACCGTCCCTCCACCGTGTCGGGCACGCCGAGGGCGAGGTAGAGCGCCGGCACCCGGGCCGCCGCATTGATGCGGATATGCAGCGCCTCGATGGCGCGCCGGCGGGCATCCTCGCGGCGGAAGGGGTTTCGAATCATCGTTGAGGTCTCTTCGCCTTCCGCATCGCCCGGCGCCGCCAATGCGCCGGGGCTTCCTATCCGGGTCCGAACATCCGTCGACGAAGCTTGGCCGTGCCTTGCCAACGCCACAACCCCGGGGTACGGCAACGGTCGCTTCTTGCGCAAGGCCGCCGTCCGGCCGGCCGACACACTGTCCCGCACCTGTTTCCCGAGGTCTCGATGCCGCGCCGCTTCACACCGTCGCTCCTCCGCCTCGCCGCGGCCGGCCTGATCGGTCTGTCGGCCGCGGGCTGCGTGATCGGCGAAGAGTTCCGGCACGGCTACATCATCGACGATGCCGCCGTCGCCCAGGTGCGGCCCGGCGCCAGCGCCGAGCAGGTGCTGCAGCTCCTCGGCACGCCCACCACCGTCTCCACGGTCGGCAACAAGTCCTGGTACTACATCAGCCAGAACACCCAGCGCACCGTGATGTTCATGGGCGAGCGCCCGAGGGACCAGCGCGTCCTCGCGGTCTACTTCAATGCCGGCTTCAAGGTCGAGCGCGTGGCGCTCTACGGCGAGCAGGACGGCAAGGTGTTCGACTTCATTTCCCGCACCACGCCGACCAGCGGCGGCGAGCAGGCCTTCCTCGGCCAGCTGATGCGCGGCCTGACCAAGTTCGAGCCGTTCGGCAACGCGCGGTAAGGGGTGCGGGGGCGCCGCGCGGCGCCCCCTCCTCGTCTGGCACACGGGATCGTGCGACGACCGGAGGCAGGCCGCCGCCGGTCTCGGACGAGCGGCCTCGCGACGATCGAGGACGGGCCGGCGCTCACGCCGGAATCTGCTCCACCCCCGACGGCTCCCGCTCCGCCACCCCGTCAGGCAGGTCTTCCCAGCAGGCAGGTCCTCCCGTCAGGCAGGTCTTCCCGTCAGCCAAGTCTTGGCCCGCGCCAGATCCGCCTGCGACAGGCCGTGGCCGGCGGGCAGCACTTCGTGGGTGACGGCGGCGCCCGCCTGCCCGAGCATCGCGGCGAGGCGCGCGGCGTTGTCGGCGGGCACGATCGGGTCCATCCGGCCCGACAGGATCAGCACCGGCTCGCCCGAGAGGCGGCCGGCCGGCGGCTCGCCGAGCGGCACCATCGCCCGCAGCAGCACGGCGCCGGCGAGCACGCCCGGATGCAGCAGCATCAGGGCGGCGGCGATGTTGGCGCCGTTCGAGAAACCGACGGCGAGGGGCGCGGCGATGCCGTATTCCGCCCGCGCCGCCGCGACGAAGCCGGCGAGGTCGCCGGCCCGGCGCATCAGGTCGGCCTCGTCGAACACGCCCTCGGCGAGACGGCGGAAGAAGCGCGGGGCGCCGCCCTCCAGCACCTGGCCCCGGGGCGAGAGCAGGGCCGCCCCGGGCGAGAGCGCCCGGCCCAGGGGCAGGAGGTCGTTCTCGTCGCCCCCGGTGCCGTGCAGGAGCAGGAGCGGCACCGCCGCCGGATCGGCGGCGGGCTCGAAGCGGTGCTGGAACGACAGATCGGCCATCGGCTCTCCTCCGGAGCGGGGTTTCAGGTGTCGAAGAGCTTCGCCACCCGCTGCGTCTCGCGGGCGAGCAGGAAGGCGTCGCCGGCCACCGCCACGAAGCCGAAGCCGGCCTCGAAATCGGCCTTGGCGCCGGCCTCGCTGAAGTTGAGTAGGCCGGCGGCCTTGCCGGCACGGCGGATCCGCGGCAGGGCCGCCGCGATCGCCTCGCGGACCGGGGCCGCACCGGGCTGGCCGAGATGGCCCATGCTGGCGGCGAGGTCGTTCGGGCCGATGAACACGCCGTCGACACCCTCGACCGCGGCGATCTCGCCGGCGGCCTCCAGCGCCTCCAGGGTCTCGACCTGCACCACGACGCAGACCTCGTCGCCCGAGCGGGCATGGTAATCCGGCCGCAGGCCGTAGCCGGTGGCCCGGGAGGTGCCGGCGAAGCCCCGGATGCCGTGCGGCGGATAGCGCGTCGCCGCGACCGCCCGGCGCGCCTCCTCGGCGCTCTGCACGAAGGGGAACATCAGCGAGCGGGCGCCCTGGTCGAGCAGGCGCTTGACCATGACCGGCTCGTTCCACGGCACCCGCACCACCGGCTCGGCGGTGCCGCCCTCGGCCGCCCGCAGGTGGTCGACGACCTGGATCAGGTCGTTGGGCGAATGCTCCATGTCGATCAGCATCCAGGCGAAGCCGGCGCCGGCGGCGAGCTCGGTGATGCCGGGCGAGCCGGTGGTCATCCACAGGCCCGCCAGCCGCCGCCCCTCGGCGAGGCCGCGCTTGAACGGATTGTCGAACGATTTCATGGCGTCTCCTCCTCCCTCGACCGGTTTCACACTCACATGTCAGTCCGGGGCCGCGAAGACGGAGTCCGGATTCCGGAAACACAGGTCGCACCGAATCGAGCGGGACGCATCTCGGCTTGTCTGCATGCCCTGCGCTTCTTGATCCCGGGCTCTCGCCGTCGGCGAGCCCCGGGACGACACGGTGAAGCGGGACCGGTTGCGGAAATTTCTCTCGTTCTTCTCGGCTCTCACGCCACCGGCGTCAGATGCTTGAACATGTGACCGCGCGCCTCGGCATCCATCTCGGCCTTGAAGGGGAAGCGGTCCTTCAACGCGATGGCCTTGGCGGCAGCGGGACGCGACGCGATCGCGTCGGTGTGGCGCTTCAGGTTCGGGAAGGCGTCGAAGGCCCCCTCGCCCAGCACGAAGGGCAGCATCCGGGCCCAGCCCCAGACCGCCATGTCGACGATCCCGTAGGCGTCGCCCACCATCCACTCGCGCCCGGCGAGGTGCCGCTCGAGCACGCCGTAATGGCGCTTCACCTCGAACTGGTAGCGGTCGTTGGCGTATGCGACTTTCTCGGGGGCGAAATGGCGGAAATGCACCGCCTGGCCGGAGAACGGCCCGATGCCGGTCGCCACGAACATCAGCCAGGACAGGAGCGCGCCGCGCTCATGTGCAGGGGCTGAGAAGCGGCCGGTCTTGTCGGCGAGGTAGAGCAGGATCGCGTTCGAATCGAACACCACCGTGCCGTCGTCGACGATCACCGGCACCTTGCCGTTCGGGTTGAGCTTGAGGAAGTCAGGCGCGAATTGCTCGCCCTTGCGGGTATCGACGGCCACCGGCTCGTAAGGCAGCCCCGCCTCCTCCAGGAAGAGCGCGACCTTGGTCGGGTTGGGCGAGCCGTTGAAGTAGAACGTGATCATCCAGGCCTCCGGGAAACGGGTTCGAGCCGTCCACCACAGGCCCCAGATACCGGCGCGGATCAATCGCCCCGTCTCGAAACCCAGCGTTGCCGCGCGGGGCCTGGACTCCGGGCGCCGATCCGCCATGGTACGGGATCGGATCCTCGGGAAGACTCCGTCCTGTTCCTCACCCCCGACGAGTGGAGCGCGCTCCGGCTCAGCCTGCTGGTGGCGAGCGTGGCGACGCTGGCGAGCCTGCTGCCCGGGCTCGGAGTCGCGTATCTGCTTGCCCGCCGGGAGTTCCGCGGCCGGGCCCTCCTCGACGGGCTGGTCCACCTGCCGCTGATCCTGCCTCCGGTGGTGACCGGCTATCTCCTGCTCCTCGCCTTCGGGCGAAGGGGGTGGTTTGGCGGAGCGCTCGCCGAGATCGGCATCGTGTTCTCGTTCCGCTGGACCGGGGCGGCGCTCGCCTGCGCGGTGATGGGCTTTCCGCTGATGGTGCGGGCGATGCGGCTCTCCCTCGAGGCGGTCGATCGCAAGCTCGAACAGGCCGCGGGCACGCTCGGGGCCTCGCCGGTGGCGGTCTTCCTCGTCGTCACCCTGCCGCTCTCCCTGCCGGGCATCCTGGCCGGGGCGGTTCTGGCCTTCGCCAAGGCGATGGGGGAGTTCGGCGCCACCATCACCTTCGTGTCGAACATCCCGGGCGAGACCCAGACCCTGCCCTCGGCGATCTACACCCTGACCCAGGTGCCGGGGGGCGAGGGGGGCGCCCTGCGCCTCACCCTGGTCTCGGTCGCCCTGTCGATGGCGGCGCTCCTCGCCTCCGAGTGGCTGGCCCGACGCGCGCGGAAGCGGCTCGGGGCATGATCGGCTTCCCGGCATGATCGACATCGCGGTCCGGCACGCCCGCGGCGCCTTCGCGCTCGATGCGACCTTCACCGCGGAGGGGCGGGTCACCGCCCTGTTCGGCCGCTCCGGCTCCGGCAAGTCGACCCTCGTCGACGTGATCGCCGGGCTCGTGCGGCCCGATCACGGGCGGGTGGTGATCGACGGCGTCACCCTCCTCGACACGGAACGCCGCCTGCGGGTACCGGTGCATCGGCGCCGCATCGGCTACGTGTTCCAGGAGGCGCGGCTCCTGCCGCATCTGAGCGTGCGCCAGAACCTGCTGTTCGGGCGCTGGTTCGCCCGTGACCGCTCCGGCGGCCCGAGCCTGGAGGCGGTGGCCGATCTCCTGGGCATCGCCGGCCTGCTCGACCGGCGGCCGGCGGGGCTGTCGGGCGGGGAGCGCCAGCGGGTGGCGATCGGCCGGGCCCTCCTCGCCCGCCCGCGGCTGCTGCTGATGGACGAGCCGCTCTCGGCCCTCGACGAGGCGCGCAAGGCCGAGATCCTGCCCTACGTGGCGCGCCTGCGCGACGAGGCGCGGGTGCCGATCGTCTATGTCAGCCACGCGGTCGCCGAGGTGGCGCGCCTCGCCGACACGGTGGTGGTGCTGGATCGGGGCATGGTCGCGGCCTGCGGCCCCGCCGCCGACATCCTGCGCCGGGGCACGCTCTTCCCGGGCCGCGAGACCGGGGAGACCGGCGCCCTCCTGTACCTGCGTGTCGCCGCGCATGACGACGCCTTCGGCCTTACCCGCCTCGATGGTCCGCCCGGCCGCATGATGGTGCCGCGCCTGAGCCTGCCGGTCGGGGCCGGCGTGCGGGTGCGGGTGCGGGCCCGCGACGTGCTGGTGGCGCGCGAGGCGCCGCGCTCCTTGAGCGCCCGCAACGTCCTCTCCGGCACCGTCACGGCCGTGACGCCGGGGGATGGTCCCCATGCCCGGGTCGAGATCGCCTGCGGCGACGCGAGCCTGGTGGCCGAGGTGACGCGGCTCGCCGTCCACGAACTTGCCCTGGTGCCGGGGCTGGCGGTGCTGGCGATCGTCAAGAGCGTGGCGTTCGACGAGGAGACGATTGGGGCGGTGGAGATTTGAGGGGGAACCGCGGGCGTTGGTGGCACGCCGGGGCTCGGAAGCGGCAAGATCAGGTAGAGGCAGCCAGCGCGATGCCGGCTGGTCTCGTTACGTCAGGAGGCATCTTTCCGGCTGCGAGACCCCCATGGGGCGTGGGGTTTACGGTGGACATCGCCGGCCATCGTCGAAACCCGTACGGCCGAGCAGGCACGGCCGGGAAGGAGGTGAACGATGTGATCGGCTACCCGATGCTCACCATCACCATCGCGAAAAGCCCGACCGGATGGTCTCTGACCATCACGATCGAGCTCATGTAGCGACAGTGCTCATCGGACAAGAGGGCTCGCGGACCGCCATCCACGGGCTCTCACCGATCGAATGTAGGCCCAAGAGGCCTGCCGATCGATCGACGTCAGTCGATCCTTTCGGGATGACGCTGCTTCCCATGCGGAAGCGGCGGGCTGCCCGGCCCGCCGCTCCATCATGTCGACCGTTCGCGCGGTCTTAGCGGGCGCCCGGCAGCCGCTGGGCCATCGCCAGATGCTGCTGCATCACCGGCAGGGCCTGCTGGACGTAGGCGCGCAGGGCCGGGTTCGGGCCCGACTGGGCATAGGCCTGGTAGCTGGCGACGGTCATGCCGTGGGCCTGCACCTGCATGCGGGCATAGGTGCGGTCGAAGGCGGGGCCGGCCGGGGTGTCGGCGAGTTCGGCGAGCATCGCCTGCTGCTGCGGGCCGAGCGGGATGGCGCCGGTGGCCGCCGTGGTGGTCACGTCGCCATCGAAGTCGACGGCGTTCGCGCCGACCTGCGCGCCGCGGGCCGCACCGGCACCGAGACCCTCGAGGCCGCCGACCGGGCCGCCCTGGAGGGTTCCGCCGACCACGCCGGCCGCCGCGCCGGTGGCCGCACCGACCGCGCCGCCCGCGATGGCGAAGGGCGCCTCGATCAATCCGCCGACGCCGGCGCCGCGGGCCACGTTCTCACGGCCGCCGAGCAGGGCGACGTTGGCGGCGCGGTGGTCGCGGATCATCTCGCGGGCGTACTCGCGGATGCGCGGGTTGCGCGACTTGTCGAGGGCGATCTGGCTCGACTTGACCTCGAACGCGTTCGACATCAGCGCCATCGAGCGGAACTCGTTGAAGTTGCCGATCTGCTGCGCAAAGGCAGGGGTCGCGAGAGCAACGGCGAGTCCGGTCAGGGCAACGAGCTTCTTCATCGGTGATCTCCTGGAAATCTGTTCTTGAGCGTCAGATTCGATCAACGACCGAACATCGAGCCATTCGGTCGGTTCGGCTTGGCAAGATCATTCTTGGCAGGACGCTTTCGGGCTGGACAACGAGCTTTCGCGAACATTGTTCCCGCCTTTGCGTCATCATTCGAGGCGCCCGCCCCTGGCCGGGAGGCGGCCGCCTCCGGTATGACGGCGCCTCGATGCCCCGGACGGTCCGGGCGCGGACGCGATGCGGAATCCGGTGACACGCCCCTCCCCCCTGCCGCTGATCCAGGCCCTGCGGGCGCTCGCCGCCCTGATGGTTGCGGCTGGCCACGCGCAGTTCGAGGCCGCGGGCGTCGCCGCCCGGGCAGGACTCGCTTTCGCGCCCGCCTCCTGGCTGCCCTGGCCGGCGGGGGTCGACGTGTTCTTCGTCATCTCGGGCTTCATCATCGCGCACGCGGCGGTCCCCCTGCAGGGCCGGGCGGACGCACGGACGGTCTTCCTCGCCCACCGGATCGCCCGGGTGGTGCCGCTCTACTGGCTCGCCACCACGCTCTACCTCGCCCTTGCCTGGCTCCGGCCCGGCCTCCTCGGCGCCAGCGCCGAGGGCCCGGCCACTCTCGCGGCCTCCTACCTGTTCTGGCCGATGGCCCGGGGCGACGGAGCGGTGCAGCCGCTCTACTCGCTCGGCTGGACGCTCAACTACGAGATGGCGTTCTACGTACTCTTCGCCCTCGCGCTGCCTCTCGGCCGGCGGCTGTCGGCCGCCGGCGTGCTCGCGCTCCTCGCCGGCCTCGTCCTCGCCGGGCAAGGGATGGGTCGGGTGGCGGGGCCCCTGCCGGTTCCGCTGGCGTTCTGGAGCGACCCGATCGTGCTCGAGTTCGCCTGCGGGGTCGCCCTCGCCCTCGCGCGGCAGGAAGGGCTGCGCCTGCCCGGTCCCGCGCGCCTCGCGCTCGCGATCGCAGGCCTCGTGCTCCTGTCGCTGGCTGGCGAGGCGCCGGCCCTCCCCCGCTGCCTCGCCTGGGGCGGACCCGCCGCATTGCTGGTCGCGGCCGCGGCGCTCGGGCCTTCGGGCGCCGTGGGCCCGCCTCTGCGCCCGGCGGTGATGCTGGGAGACGCCTCCTATGCACTCTATCTCGCTCATCCCTTCGTCGTACGGGGCGCGCGCGTGGTCGCCGAGGCGACCGGCCTCGCGGCGCCGCTCGGCCCCGGGCCGTTGGCGATCCTGATGCTGATCCTCGCGGGTGTCGCCGCGCTCGTGCTGCACCGCATCGTCGAGCGGCCCCTCACCCGTGCCGCGCGAGCGCTGCTCGCGCCGGCGCAGAAGCCGGATCCGGCCGCGAATAAGGTCTGACAAGCCCGGGTCTCGCCGTTGCGGGCCCGGGTGAACCCGTTGACACTCCAACGGCGACATGCTGTTTCGCTATGCGATACGCGCATAAGCGCGAGTGAGGAAACGCAGGGGTGACGCGCCGACATGGCCCAACCGACCACCCACGTTGAGGAGCGGCCCCGAGCCGGTAGCAAGGGCCAGGACATCGTCCTGTCCACCGAGGGGCTGACCAAGGAGTTCAAGGGCTTTCGCGCCGTGAACGGCGTGACGCTCGAGGTGACGCGCGGCACCATCCACGCGCTGATCGGCCCGAACGGCGCCGGCAAGACGACCTGTTTCAACCTTCTGACGAAGTTCCTGACGCCGTCGGCGGGCTCGATCCGCTACAACGGCCGCGACATCACCGGCATGAAGCCGGCGGACGTGGCGCGGCTCGGCCTGGTGCGTTCGTTCCAGATCTCGGCGGTCTTCCCTCACCTGACCGTCAAGGAGAACGTCCGCATCGCGCTGCAGCGGCGCAAGCGCGGCGATTCGTTCGATTTCTGGCGCTCCGAGACGGTGCTGCGAGCCCTCAACCAGGAGGCCTTGCAGCTGGTCGAGGCGGTGGGCCTGTCGGACTTCGCCGACATCCCGGCGGTCGAGCTCTCCTACGGCCGCAAGCGGGCGCTCGAGATCGCCACCACCCTGGCGCTGGAGCCCGAGATGCTGCTCCTCGACGAGCCGATGGCCGGCATGGGCCACGAGGACGTCGACCGGACCGCTTCCCTGATCCGCCGCGTCTCGGCGAACCGCACCATCCTGATGGTCGAGCACAACCTGTCGGTCGTCGCCTCGCTCTCCGACCGCATCACCGTGCTGGCGCGCGGGCAGGTGCTGGCGGAGGGCGACTACGCCACCGTGTCGAAGGATCCCCGCGTGGTTGAGGCCTATATCGGAGCCGGTCATGGCTGAGGCGGTGATGACGAAGCCGGTCGCGGCGGCGAGCGGCGCCGCCCCCCTCCTCGCGGTGCAGGGGCTCGAGGGCTGGTACGGCGAGAGCCACGTGCTGCACGGCATCACCTTCGACGTGAAGCCCGGCGAGGTGGTGACCCTGCTCGGCCGCAACGGCGCCGGGAAGACCACGACGCTGCGCGCCATCATCGGCATCCTGGGCAAGCGCAAGGGCTCGATCCGCTACGACGGCACCGAGACCATCGGCATAGCCTCGCGCAACATCGCCAAGCTCGGCCTCGGCTACGTGCCGGAGGAGCGCGGCATCTTCTCGAGCCTGTCGGTGTACGAGAACCTGATGCTGCCGCCGCGGGTGAAGCCCGGCGGAATGACGGTCGAGCAGATCTACACCCTGTTCCCGAACCTCAAGGAGCGCTCGGGCAGCCAGGGCACCAAGCTCTCGGGCGGCGAGCAGCAGATGCTCGCCATCGGCCGCATCCTGCGCACCGGCGCCAAGCTGATCCTGCTCGACGAGCCGACCGAGGGCCTCGCCCCAGTCATCGTGCAGCAGATCGGCCGCACGCTCGCCCGGCTGAAGACCGAGGGCTACACGATCGTCCTGGTGGAGCAGAACTTCCGCTTCGCCCAGACCGTGGCCGACCGGCACTTCGTGGTCGAGCAGGGCCGGGTGATCGACATGATCCCGAACAGCGAACTCGACGCCAACATCGACAAGCTGCACACCTATCTCGGCGTGTGATGCGGGTGCGGGTCCTCCTCACGGCCCTGCTGGCGGGCCTCGCCTCGAACATGGCCGCTGTTGCCGAGGTGCCGGCGAAGGTCCCGCCGGTGAAGATCGGCGTGCTGAACGACCGCTCCGGCGTCTATGCCGACATCTCGGGCGAGGGCTCGGTCGTCGCCGCCCGCATGGCGGTGGAGGATTTCCGTCCGCTAGGCCACGGTCTCGCAGTCGAGATCGTCGCCGGCGACCACCAGAACAAGCCCGCCGTCGGCGCGGCGCTCGCCCGTGTCTGGTACGACCGGGAGGGGGTTGACGCGATCTTCGACGTGCCGACCTCGTCGGTGGCGCTCGCCGTCCATCAGGTCACCCGCGAGAAGAACAAGGTCTTCGTCGATTCTGGCGCCGGCACCGCCGACCTCACCGGCCCGGATTGCTCGCCCAACACCGTGCACTGGACCTTCGACACGGTGGCGCTGGCGAACGGCACCGGCGGCGCGATGGTCAAGCGCGGCGGCGACACATGGTTCTTCGTCACCGCCGACTACGCCTTCGGCGAGGCGGTGCAGCGCGACACCACGGCCCTGATCCTGCGCAACGGCGGCCAGGTGCTGGGCAGCGTGAAGACGCCGTTCCCGGCCTCGGACTTCGCGCCGTCTCTGCGCCAAGCGCAAGCGTCGGGTGCCAAGGTGATCGGCCTCGCCAATGCCGGCGGCGACACGATCGGGGCGGTGCGCGAGGCGGCGCGCTTGAGGCTGACGGAAGGCGGTCAGGCGCTGGCCGGCCTGCTGATCTTCTCCTCCGACATTCACGCGCTGACCCCGAAGGTGGCGCAGGGGCTGGTGCTCACCGAGCCGTTCTACTGGGACCTCAACGACGCCACGCGCGCCTTCTCCGACCGCTTCGCCCGCCGCTTCGGTGGCCGCAAGCCCACCGCCGCCCAGGCCGGGGTCTATGCCGGCGTGCTCCACTACCTCAAGGCGGTGGCGTCCCTGCATGTCGTCGATGACGGCCGCCGGGTGGTGGCGAAGATGAAGGAACTGCCGACCGACGACCCGCTCTTCGGCAAGGGCACGATCCGCGCCGACGGCCGCAAGATCCACGACATGTACCTGTTTGAGGTCAAGAAGCCGGCCGAATCGAAGGGCGAGTGGGACCTCTACCGGGTGCTGGCGACGATCCCCGGGAGCGAGGCCTTCCGGCCTCTCGACCAGGGCGGCTGCCCACTCGTCGTCAAGGCGGCGCAGGCGGGCGGGGCGAGGCCCTGAGCCGAGCGCTTCGGCACCCTGGTCGCCAGGGCGGCGACCCGGATGCGGGAACAACGAGTCGGGCAGGACCGCAGGAGGCGGCTTCGCCCGAGGGGGCCGGAAGGCCTTGAAGCGAGAAGCGGGTGCGGCGCTCCATGAGCATCGCGAGCCCGCCGGGAGCCTAAATCGAATGCCGCCGCGTGCGGGCGGTGCCATCAGGGAGGATTGTCGATGCTGAAACGGTTGTTGCTCGCCAGCGCGCTCTGTGCCGTCGCTTGCGGACAGGCGTGGGCGCAGACGCCGGTGAAGATCGGCGTGCTGAACGACCGCTCGGGCGTCTACGCCGACATCTCGGGCGAGGGCTCGGTCGCGGCCGCCCGCATGGCGGTGGAGGACTTCAAGGCCGCCGAGAAGGGCCTGAAGGTCGAGATCGTCGCCGCCGACCACCAGAACAAGCCGGACGTCGGCGCCTCGATCGCCCGGCAATGGTACGACCGCGACGGCGTCGACGCGATCTTCGACGTCCCGACCTCGTCGGTGGCGCTCGCCATCAACCAGGTCACCCGCGAGAAGAACAAGGCCTTCATCAACTCGGGCGCCGGCACCGCCGACCTCACCGGGCCGCAATGCTCGCCCAACACCGTGCACTGGACCTACGACACGGTGGCGCTCGGCAACGGCACCGGCGGCGCCATGGTCAAGCGCGGCGGCACCACCTGGTTCTTCCTCACCGCCGACTACGCCTTCGGCCAGGCCTTGCAGCGCGACACCACCGAGGTCGTCACCAAGAATGGCGGCAAGGTGATCGGCGCGGTCAAGACCCCGTTCCCGACCGCCGACTTCTCGTCCTTCCTGCTCCAGGCCCAGGGCTCGGGCGCCAAGGTGATCGGGCTGGCGAATGCCGGCGGCGACACCATCAACGCCATCAAGCAGGCCGCGGAGTTCGGCATCACCGAAGGAGGCCAGGCCATCGCGGGCCTGCTGATCTTCTCCTCCGACATCCACGCGCTGACCCCGAAGGTGGCGCAGGGGCTGGTGCTCACCGAGCCCTTCTACTGGGACCTCAACGACGGCACCCGGGCCTTCTCCGACCGCTTCGCCAAGCTCGCCGGCGGCAAGAAGCCGACCGCGGTGCAGGCCGGCGTCTATGCCAGCGTGCTCCACTACCTCAAGGCGGTCGAGGCGCTGAAGTCGGCCTCCGACGGCGGCAAGGTCGTCGCCAAGATGAAGGAGATCCCGACCGAGGATCCGCTCTTCGGCAAGGGCACGGTCCGCGCCGACGGTCGCAAGATCCACGACATGTACCTGTTCGAGGTCAAGAAGCCGGCCGAGTCGAAGGGCCCGTGGGACCTCTACAAGACGCTGGCGACGATTCCCGGCAACGAGGCGTTCCGCCCGCTGAACCAGGGCAATTGCCCGCTGGTGAACAAGAGCTGACGCCAGTTCCGACGCTCCTCCCGGCGGCGCCTCGCGGCGCCGCCGGCCTCATCCGAACCCGGCCCGGTCCCCACGCGAGTCGCCAGACCCCATGCCCACGATCCTCGGCGTCCCCATGCAGGCGCTCTTCGGCCAGCTCCTGCTCGGCCTCATCAACGGCTCGTTCTACGCCATCCTGTCGCTCGGGCTGGCGATCATCTTCGGGCTGTTGAACATCATCAACTTCACCCACGGTGCCCAGTACATGATGGGCGCCTTCGTCGCCTGGATGCTGCTGAACTACGCCGGCCTCGGCTACTGGTGGGCGCTGATCCTGGCGCCGATCGTGGTCGGCATCTTCGGGGTGATCCTGGAGCGGCTCTTGATCTCGCGGCTCTACAAGCTCGATCACCTCTACGGCCTGCTCCTCACCTTCGGCCTGGCGCTGATCATCCAGGGCCTGTTCCGCAACGAGTACGGCGTGTCGGGCCTGCCCTACGCGATCCCGTCCGAGCTGTCGGGCGGCCAGCGCCTGCCCTTCATGTTCCTGCCGAACTACCGCGGCTGGGTCGTGGTCGCCTCGCTCGTCGTCTGCATCGCCACCTGGCTCGTGATCGAGAAGACCAAGCTCGGAGCCTATCTCCGCGCCGCCACCGAGAACCCGACCCTGGTCCAGGCCTTCGGGGTGAACGTGCCGCTGCTGCTGACGCTCACCTACGGCTTCGGCGTGGCGCTCGCCGCCTTCGCGGGCGTGCTCGCCGCCCCGGTCTACTCGGTGAACCCGAACATGGGCGCCGACATCATCATCGTGGTGTTCGCGGTCGTGGTGATCGGCGGCATGGGGTCGATCCTCGGCTCGATCGTCACCGGCTTCACCCTCGGGCTGATCGAGGGCCTGACCAAGGTGTTCTACCCGGAAGCCTCCTCGACCGTGATCTTCGTCATCATGGTGCTGGTGCTGCTGGTGAAGCCCGCCGGCCTGTTCGGCCGCACCGCCTGACCGCCTCGCCTGAAGGAACGCGAACGATGTCCTCCGCCGCGGCGTCCACCGACGCCACCCCGATCGCCGCCGTCATGCCCGAGGGCCGCGACGCCAAGACGTTCCACCGCCTCGTCTTCGTCATCATCGCGGTCCTGCTCGCGGTGCTGCCCTTCCTGCTCTATCCCGTCTTCCTGATGAAGGTGCTGTGCTTCGCGCTGTTCGCGCTGGCCTTCAACCTGCTGCTGGGCTACGGGGGCCTCCTGTCCTTCGGCCACGCCGCCTATTTCGGCATGGCGAGCTACGTCACCGCCTACGCCGCCAAGGTCTGGGGCCTGACCCCGGAGCTCGCCATCCTCGGCGGCACCCTGGTGGCGGCTTTGCTCGGCCTCGTCTTCGGCGCGCTCGCCATCCGCCGCCAGGGCATCTACTTCTCGATGATCACCCTGGCGCTGGCCCAGATGGTGTTCTTCTTCTCGCTCCAGGCGAAGTTCACCGGCGGCGAGGACGGCATCCAGGCGGTGCCGCGCGGCAACCTGTTCGGCGTCATCAGCCTTGCCGACGACCGGGTGCTCTACGCGCTCGTGGCGGTGATCTTCTTCCTCGGGCTCCTCCTGATCTACCGCATCATCCACTCGCCGTTCGGCCAGGTGCTGAAGGCGATCCGCGACAACGAGCCCCGCGCCATCTCGCTCGGTTACCGCGCCAACCAGTACAAGCTCGCGGTCTTCGTGCTCTCGACCACGCTGGCGGGGTTGGCCGGATCGACCAAGGCGATCGTGTTCCAGCTCGCCTCGCTCACCGACGTGCACTGGTCGATGTCGGGCGAGGTGGTGCTGATGACGCTGGTCGGCGGCATGGGCACGGTGTTCGGCCCGATCCTCGGCTCCTTCGTCATCATCGCGATGGAGAACTACCTGGCCCAGTTCGGCGCCTGGGTGACGATCATCCAGGGCTTCGTGTTCGTGATCTGCGTGCTGGTGTTCCGCGAGGGCATTCTCGGCCTCGTCGCCCGGACGCTGAGGCGGCCGCTCTGAGCTGAGCGTTTGCAGGGAACACGGCGCCCTACGCGACGGAAATTGCACCCTCCGCGTCATCCCGGGGCTCGGCGCAGCCGAGAACCCAGGATGACCCGGAGGGTCTCAATGACAGGTCGGTCCCCTCACCGCCCCCGCCCGTCCCGCCACTTCAGGAACTCCTGATAGAGCTGGTCGCGGTCAACCTCGCCCGCGTTCCGGCGCTGGGCCAGGAACTGCGCCACCTCGCCGGGCGCCGCAGCGACCCGCGGGGCGGGGTCGCTGCGATGCTCCAGCCAATCCTTGGCCGCCGGGAAGCGGGGCCAGTCGGCGACCTCGGCGGTCAGGTTGACCTCGCGCCATTTCGGGTGCCGGGGAGCTTTCAGGAAGGCGTCGTACCGGCTGAAGAAGGCATCGACGAAGCGGGCGATGCGGCTGTAGCGCTCGCTGCCCTTCGGCCAGTTATAGGCCGCCAGGATGGTGCCGACCGCAAGGGTGCGCACCGCGTTCCCCTCCGGCGCGAGGAGCGGATAATCGGCGTGGGTCAGCTCCGCCGGCATGTAGCTCTCGGTGACGCCGCCCGCGAAGGGCACGTCGACCAGGTGGAAGCGGTCGCCGGGCTGGAACTCGGCCAGCACCGCCACGGGCTTGGCCGCCACCGAGACCATGGCGGCGATCTCACCCCGCTCCAGCATGGCGAGCGCCGCCGGCTGGTCGACATTGACCGCGTCGACGGTCAGGCCGAGGCCCGCGAACATCGCCCGGCCCGACACGTCGGTGCCGCTGCCGCGCACGTCGAAGCTCACCTTCCGGCCGGCGAGCTGGCGGATGTCGGTGATCTCCCGCGGGGCGACGACGTGCAACTCGTCGTTGAACAGACGGGCGATATAGGCGATGTGAGATTGGGCGTTGCCGACCCGCTTGTCCCGGCGCAGCTGGTCGAGGGAGTCGGTGCGCACGAAGGCGATGTCGATTCCGCGCAGGTAGCGCAGGTCGTAGGCGTTCTGCCCCGCGCCCTTCCCCATCACCGGCAGCACCCGCAGGTCGTTCACGCCGTCGAGCACGAAGGCGAGGTCGCTCGCCATACGGAAATAGGTGCCGCCGGGGGTGCCCGAGATCACCGCCACGGTGTTGGCGTTGAGATGGCTGCCGAGCGCCACGTCCTCGGCGCTCTCCCGCGGGGCGGAGCCCTGCACCCGCGGCTTCGGTGAAGTCGCCCGGACCGGCCGGGCCGGCGCCGGCGCGGCGGCGGGCGGGGGATCGGCGGGCTGTGCGCCGGCCTCCGGGCCGGTCCAGGGCAGCAGGAGGGCGAGCCAGAGCGCGGCGCGACGGGTCATGCGGTGTCTCCCCTGCTCAGGTGCCGGTCACTCGCCGCCCCACGGGGCGGCCAGGGGGGGCACGAAGGGCCCCGGCAGGCCGGCCTGCCGGACCGGGTTGATCCAGCCCGCCGGGCCCCGCTGTGCGGGGCCGGCCCGTGGCGTCTCCCCGGGATCCCGATTCACGACGTCCGGGTTCGCGGGTCCGTGACTCGCCTGCGCCTGACGGTAGAGGGCGCTCGCCTTCTCGGGATCGCCGCGCAGGCCGCGGACCTGCAGGGCAGCGAGCTTGTCGGGATCGTAGGTCTCGGCGAGGAGCGCCGTGGCCCGGGCGCTGCCGCTCCGCACCCCGAGGGTGAGGAAGAGCCGCGCCCCGCTGATGTCGCCGCGCCCGAGCAGGACCGCCACCCGCGCCAGCAGCCGCTCCTCGTCGAGCGTCTCCGGCCCGCCCAGGCCCGCCGGGGCCGGTGCGGTCCGCAACGAATCTCCCCGCGACGCCGCGGCGGGCCGGGTCTGGAACACCAGCGAGAGCTGTTGCGGCTTCGATGCCTTGGCCGCCGGAAGGCTGGCCTCCGCGGCGCGGTCGAGGCCGGCCTTCAGGCGATCGAGGCGTCCGCGCGTCTCGGCGGCGGACCGTTCGGCGGCGAGCCGGCCCTGCTCGGCCCGGTCGCGCGCGCCGACGGCCTGCGCCTCGCGCGCCGCGGATTCCGAGCGGGCAACCTGCGCGGCACGCAGGGCGACCGCCAGACGGCGCAGGCCCGCCCGCATCATCGCCCGCTCCCGCGCCGCCGCCTGCGCCTGCGCCTGATGGGCGACCTGCGCGGCCTCGGCCGCGGTCTCGAGCACGGCGACGCGCCGGCGCGCCTCGGCAAGCGCCCCGGCCAGCTGCTCGGACCGCGCCCGTTCCTCCGCGAGCGCCTGCCGGCGCTCGTCGGCGGTGTCCTCCGCCGCCCGGCGGGCCTCCTCCGCGGCGGCGACGGCCGCCCGCGCCTGCGCGGCGTCCGGCTCGGGTGGCTGCGCCGCCCGGGCCCGCAGCTCCTCGACCTCGGCCCGGGCGGCGATCAGGTCGCGGCGGGCCGCCATCGCGGCATCCGACAGGGCGTTGGCGCGCGCCTCCTCCTGCTCCAGACGCCGCCGGGCGGCCTCCGCCTCGGCCTGCGCCTGCCGCACCCGCGCCTCGACCTGCCGCCGGGCGTCGTCGAGGGCTTGCCTGTCCGCATCGGCCCGTGCCGGCTCGGCGGGTTTCGGCGCCGGACGGGCCCGATCCCCCGTCAGGCTCGCCGGGTCGCCGGCTTGGCGGGCCGGGTCGCGGGCTTGGTCGCCCGCCTGGCGGGCCGGATCGCCCGCTTGGCGGGCCAAGATGACGCGTGCCTGCATCTGGCGCGGCACCCCGGCCCGGTCCGCCTCGCTGACATCGGCAGGCGCCGGCGCCGTGGGGACGCGCGGCCGCTCGGGGGCGGGCGGGGCACCGGCGGGGCCCCCTTCCATCGTCAGCATCGCGCCGGTCGCCGCCAGCACCAGGCACGTCGCCAAGCCGAGCCAGAACTTCATGCCGACCACTCCGAGCGGGCCGCACCCGCCAGTCCATCGCGAGGGGTGCCATGCGACCGACTGTGCGACGCTGCGGCGATCCCGCGCCATCTGGGCGATGGGCGTGGAGGCGGAGGCGCCGCGCTTCATCGGAAGGGGTAGTCGCCTCCCCCGTCCGGGGAAGGCACCCGACGACGCTGCCGCTGCGCCGCCGCGACCGGGCGCGCCCGGAGGTCAGCCGGCGATGACGACCAGGACCGAGGCCGGGCCCGGTCCGCGCCGGCGGAGCCGGTGGGGCAGGCCGCCGTCATAGGTGGCGCAGTCGCCCGGTCCCAGGGCGATCACCCGATCGGCGATCGCAAGCTCGACCTCGCCTTCCAGAATGTAGGCGATCTCCTGGCCGTCATGGGCCGGCCGGTCATGGCGCAAAAAGTCCTCGCCCGGCTCGACGACGTAGAGTGCGGCGCTGCGCCCGGCCGCACCCGGCAGCACAGCCTGAACCGCGTAGGCGCCGTCGCGCATCACGGCGCGCTCGGTCCGCCGCACCACCAGGATGTCGGCTTCCGTCGCCGTCTCGCCGAACAGCTCGGCGGTACGGGCGCCGAGGGCCAGGGCGAGCGCCTCCAGGGTCGCCACGGAGGGGACCTTCTCGCCGCGCTCGATGCGCGAGAGGTGCCCCTTGTGAATGCCGACAGCGGCGGCCAGGGCCTCGACGGTGAGGCCGCGGCGGCGGCGCAGGGCCCGGATGCGGTTGGCGACGACGGTCATGCCGCCGGAGTGCCGCGCGAGCGCCCGCGTGGCAACGGCCAGGATCCTGGACAACGCGTTGTCCATGAGATAGAGGCTGGCCAGCGAGACAACGAGTTGTCCGATGGGTGCCGACCGATGCCCGATGCCTTGGCGATCCGTCACGTCCAATTCGAGGATCTCGGCGCCTTCGCCGCCCCGATCGCGGCGGCCGGCTACGCAATCCGCATCCACGAGGCCGGGCTCGAACCGCTGCCGCAGCGCGACGCCGAGGAGGCCGACCTGCTGGTGGTCCTCGGCGGCCCGATCGGTGCGGCGGAGAGCGACCTCTACCCGTTCCTGGCCGATACGGTCGCGGTGCTGCGGAACCGGCTCGCCGCGGGCCGGCCGACGCTCGGCCTGTGCCTCGGAGCCCAGCTGATGGCGCTGGCCCTGGGCGCCCGCGTCGCGCCGGCCCCCGCCAAGGAGATCGGCTGGGCTCCGGTGACGCTGACCGAGGCCGGCCGCGCCGGGCCGCTGCGCCACCTCGACGGCGTGCCGGTGCTGCATTGGCACGGTGACAGGTTCGACCTTCCGCCCGGGGCCGAAGGGCTGGCGGCGACGCCGCTCTGCCCCCACCAGGCCTTCGCGCTCGGCCGCCACGCCCTCGCCTTCCAGTTCCATCCCGAAGCGGATGGCGGCGCGTTCGAGCGCTGGCTGATCGGGCACGCGGTGGAGATCGCGGGCGTGCCCGGCCTCTCGGTCCCGGCCCTGCGGGAAGAGGCCCGCCGGTACGGGCCGGCGGCGGGCGAGGCGGGACGGCGCTGCCTCGCCGCCTGGCTCGCCGATCTCGGGCGCCGGCCGTGACGGGCGTCGGAATCGCGGCCGTTCTGGTCGGGGGCCTCGCGCCGCTCGGCCGGTCCGGCGCGTTCAGCGGGATCGCCAAGGCACCGGTCGACGGGCCGGTACGGATCGGCCCGCTAGGCCTTGCGGGCGACGCGCAGGCCGATCGGCGGCACCATGGCGGGCCGGAGAAGGCCGTCCACCACTACGCCTTCGACCATTACGCCTCCTGGGCCGACACCCTCCCGGCGCCGGGCCCGGCGGTGCTGGGCGCACCCGGCGCGTTCGGCGAGAACCTGTCGAGCACCGGCCTCACCGAGGCGACGATCTGCGTCGGCGACCTGTGGCGGGCCGGGACGGCCTTGCTCCAGGTCAGCCAGGCGCGCCAGCCGTGCTGGAAGCTCGATCACCGCTTCGGCGTGCCCGGAATGGCGCGCCGGGTCCAGGCGAGCGGACGGACCGGCTGGTACTACCGGGTGATCGAGCCCGGCGCGGTCGCGGCCGGCGAGACCCTGCGCTTGATCGATCGTCCCTGCCCGGACTGGCCGCTCGCCCGGCTCCTGCGGGCCTTCTACGTCGACCGGCTGGACCGGGATGTCCTGGCGGGCATCGCCGGGCTCGCGCTCCTGTCGCCGTCCTGGCGCGAGCTGGCGGCGCGGCGCCTGGAAAGCGGCACGGTCGAGGCATGGCGGCCCCGCCTGGACGGGCCGGGCCCGGGTGCCGGGTGAGCCGGCGTCAGGGCACCGCGACGGCGCGCCGGATCGCGGCCCGGACCCGCTCGGGAGCCTCGAAGGGCAGGAAATGGGTGGTGCCCGGCACCGTCTCGACCTCGACCGATCCGCGGCTCTCCGCGAGCGCGCAGGTGCTGCCGGACTCGGCCCGCAGAATGTCCGCCGGGCAGGACAGGCGGGCGAGCGCGCCCCAGGGGTCATGCCCCTGCGCCAGGTAGCTCGACGCCTCCCAGGCCCCGGTGCAGGCGAGGGTCACGCCGTCCGGACCATCGCGAAATCCGTCCGCCACGTAGTCGGCGAGCGGGGCTTCCGGCCAGGTCCGGAACGCGCCGCGCCCGCGATAGGCGGCGAGCGCCGCCTCCCGGGACGGGAAGTCGCTGCGCCGCTTCAGGGCGCCCTCGGCGAGGCCGGCATGGCCCTCGCCGCGTCGCTCGGGCGGCTGGATCACCGGATCGAGGAGCACGAGGCGGCGCACCCGCTCCGGACGCTCGGCCGCGGCGAGCAGCGAGGCGGTGCCGCCCATCGAGTGGCCGATCAGCACGAGGGGCGGTGCGTCGAGCCGGTCGAGGAGGGCGATCAGGTCGTCCGTGACGTCCTGCCAGTCGGTCCGCCCGGCGGGCTCCGCCGGCAGGGTGGTGCGGCCGTGGCCGCGATGGTCGTAGGCCAGCACGTGCCAATCGGCGAGCGGCGCCAGCAGGCTGCGATAGGTGCGGGCGTTGAACCCGTTGGCGTGCAGCAGGAGCGCGTCGAGGGGCCGCTCGGCCGGCCCGAACTCCAGGGCGGCGAGGCGCCCGCCGGACGGGTCGCCGATCTCGATCATCCGCCGCACGAAATCGCAGTCGCTCACGCCCTCAACCCCTTCGGTCGCGCCAGGGCGGTGCCGGCGGCGCCCAAAGCCATCAGCACGGCCGTGCCGAGGAAGACCGCCCGCATGCCGATATGCCCGCCCACGAAGCCGCCCAGCAGCGGCCCCAGCACCTGTCCGACATATTGCGACGAGGTGGAATAGCCGAGCATCGTCCCGGCCACCCGGTCGGGCACGGAATGGCGGATGACGCTGGCGATGCAGGGCAGGAGTCCCCCGAGGGCCAGGCCCATCAGGAAGCGCAAGCCCACGAGCTGCCACTCGCTCGTCACCAGGGCCTGCGGCACGAGGAGCAGGGCCGAGGCGGTCAGGCTCGCCGTGATGACGGTCCAGGGGCCGATACGGTCGGCGAGGCGCCCGAGCCGCGGCGCCGACAGGATGCTGCCCAAGGCGGTCGCCGACATCGCCAGGCCCGCGATCAGGGTGACCCGGGCGGGATCGGGCGCCAGCTCGGCGACGTAGACGGTGATGATCGGCTCGACCGACATCACGGCCAGCATCAGCAGCATGCCGGTCGCCAGCATGGCGAGCGCCGGGCCCTTGTCCGGGATGCTGGCGAAGCCGCCGCCGGCCCGGGCGGAGCGCGGCGGGCGCGGCTCCTCGCGGATCAGGACGAGCGTCGCCAGGAAGGCGAGGAAGATCACTCCGCCGGCGGCAAAGAACGTGGCGCGGATGCCGATCAACGGCGGCAGCACCCCGCCGATCAGGGGCCCGACGAGGTTGCCCGCCATGATGCCGGACGCCAGCGTGCCGAGCGCCCAGGCCGAGCGGTCCTTCGGCGTCTGCGTCGCCACCAGCACCGTCGAGCCGGAGGCGTAGCCGCCCAGCAGCCCGGCGAGCAGCCGCAAGCCCACGAGCTGCCAGACATTGCCGGCGAGGCCGATCAGCGACATGGCCACCGCCATGCCGAGGCTCGCCCGGATCAGCATCAGCTTGCGGCCGTAGAGGTCGGCGAGCCGCCCCCAGAGCGGCGCCACCAGGGCGGCGCTGAAGAAGGTGGCGCCGAACGCCACGCCGGACCATTGGACGATCGCCGCCTGGTCCTTGACGCCGAGTTCCTCGACGTAGAGCGGCAGGAACGGCAGCAGCAGCGTCATCGCCACGATGGTGGTGAACGAACCGAACACGCAGACCGCGAGGTTGCGCCGCCAATAGGCCTCCGCCGGCGCCTCGGCCGGAGCCGCGAGGCTGCTGTCGCGGGTCATCGTCGTGTTCTCCCCCTCGAGCGGCCGAAGGACCCTGGCGCGGGATCCCCTCTCCCACACGGGAGAGGGGATCCCGCGCTTGAACTGGCCGGGAGACCGACCGTAGCGGCCTCGCCGCCCCGCGCGAAGCCGCCCTCGCTGCCCACCCTCATGCCCTCATGTCATGCCCCCGGCCGCCAATCCGGCCAGGCCCCGACGCGGTGCACCAGGCGACATTCGCCGGACGCCTCGCCGAACGGCGCCAGGACCCAGTCCCAGCTCTGCGGCGCCAGCCCCGGATCGACCCCGTAGAGGAGGTCGATCCGCTCCAGCACGCGCCCGTCCCGGTCCTCCTCGGTCTCGTCGCGATCGGTGACGAGGCAGATGCGGGCCGACAGCCCTGCCAGGGCGTCGAGATGGGCCGCGACGATGCGGCGCCCGAAAGCCTCCGGGTCCGTCCAGGGGCCGAGCCGGCCCGCCGCCTCGAGCCGCGCCACCGGCAGGATCGGCAGTTGCGACAGGAGATTGGCCGAGACCACGAGGTCGGCCGCGGCGCAGACCGGCGGCAGCACCGGGTCGAAGCCTTCGCTGCGGCCGAGCATCAGCCCTTGCGCGCCGCTCA
The DNA here is from genome assembly GCF_003058325.1 of Methylobacterium currus. NCBI lineage: Bacteria > Pseudomonadati > Pseudomonadota > Alphaproteobacteria > Hyphomicrobiales > Methylobacteriaceae > Methylobacterium > Methylobacterium currus. Next base: position 4,382,245 of record NZ_CP028843.1, on the reverse strand, counting down.
GGTCGTGGACGAGGCGCGCAACGTTGGCGTGGCCTCGCGCCCGCCAGCGCCCGCGCCAGGGATGCACCGCATCGACCAGCACCACCCGCCGGAACGCGGCGGCCAGATCGTCGATCGGCACGTCGTCGAGGAGGCCGGAGCCCAGCACCACGGCGGTGTCGCGCCGGGGGAGATCCTCCATCGCCGCCCGCACCGCGTCTTTCGCCGCGGCCAAGTGCGGCGCCCAGGCGGCGCGGCAGCGCCGCGACCGCGAGGCAAGCCGCACGCTGTCGCCGGCATAGCCGAGGCGCCGCGCCGGCAGCGAGGCCGGCTGGACGAGCCAGTGCAGCAGGTCGAGGAGCACTAAAGCCCCCCGGCCTCCACCACGAACCGCGCCACCACCTCGACGCCGTCGCCATGGCGCAGGGACGCGAACACGTAGGGGCGCTGGCCCCGCATCCGCTTCGTATCCTCCTCCATCACCCCGAGATCGGCGCCGACGAGGGGCGCGAGGTCGGTCTTGTTGATGACGAGGAGGTCCGAGCGGGTGATGCCGGGCCCCCCTTTCCGCGGGATCTTCTCGCCGCCCGCCACGTCGATGACGTAGATCGTCAGGTCGGCGAGTTCCGGCGAGAAGGTGGCCGCGAGGTTGTCGCCGCCGGATTCGAGCAGCACCAGGTCGAGGGCCGGGAATCGGCGGCGCATCTCCGCCACCGCCGCGAGGTTGATCGAGGCGTCCTCGCGGATCGCCGTATGGGGGCAGCCACCGGTCTCGACGCCCATGATGCGCTCCTCCGGCAGGGCGCCGGCCACGGTGAGGAGGCGCGCATCCTCCTTGGTGTAGATGTCGTTGGTGATGGCGCAGAGGTCGTAGCGCTCGCGCAGGGCCTTGCACAGGCCCTCCATCAGGGCGGTCTTGCCCGACCCGACCGGGCCGCCGATACCGACCCGCAAAGGACCATGGGTAGAACTGGGACCATGGGTGGAACTGGGGCCGTGCCTGGAACCGGGGCCGTGGCTGGAGGTCATGGTGCGTCGTGTCTCCTTGGGGATCAGTACAGCCGCCCGCCATTCGGCACCGGCCGCTCGGGCGCGATCAGCACCACCGCGCCCTCCGCGTCCGGCAGCCCGAGGGTCAGCACCTCGGAGCGCACCGGGCCGACCTGGCGCGGCGGCAGGTTGACGACGCAGAGCACCTGCCGGCCGACCAGGGTTTCGGGGGTGTAGTGCACCGTCACCTGGGCGGAGGATTTCTTCTGGCCGATCGCCTCGCCGAGATCGATGACGAGGCGGTAGGCCGGCCGGCGCGCCTGCGGGATCGGCGCCGCCTCGACGATGGTGCCGACCCGCACGTCGAGCTTCAGGAAGTCGTCGATGGCGATCGGGGCCGGCGGCTGGGTCTGGTCCATGGGGCGTCCGGGTTGGGGAACAAGAATGACGCTCATCCAATCGACGATGAACGGCTTGCGGTTGAGCGGAGGTCTGGCGGTCTGCGCGGCTGCGCCTCAGGCCGCTTCGCTCACGGCCCGGCCGCCGTCGCCCGGTCCCTTGTCGATCTCTCCGTCGAGGTAGCGACAGGCCAGGGCGATGTGCCGGGGGATCTCTCGCTCCTTCGCGTAGTAGGCGACCAGACGGCGCGCGATGCCGAGATGGGCGGCGGCGGCATCGAGGGTCAGCCGGTTTCGCTTGAGGAAGGCGGCGAAGTCGTGGTTCGTCATGGTCTCGGCCGCCAGCTCCTCGACGGATTCGGCGCCGATCTCGAGGTCGGGATGACCTGCCCAGGCAAGGGCCGCCCCCCGCTCGCCGATCTCCACGCTCTCGAAGGGCACCGTACCGTCGCGCAGCGGCCGGAAGACCTTGAAGGTGAAGATCACCGGGGCGAGGTCCACGCTGTCGGTCCGGCCGACGCGCTCCCCCTCGGCCCAGGTGACGCTCACGGTGAACGGCTTGCCCGCAGGCGCGACAGTTGCCAGCTTCGGCAGGCGTCGGCCGACCGTGACGATCTCAGTCCCGCTCATTGAGACGGCTCCATTCGGCGAGCAGTGCCTCGGTCCGCCCCCCGCCCACGCCAGGGCTTCCGCGAGGGCCGAGCGGGAATACGTCCCTTCGATCACCTGAAGGGTTCGGATATCGACGAGGGCGTGGAAATTCAGGCCGATCATGTGAAAGTGCGGCGGATTGTGGTCCCGGGACCGCACCTCGATCCGGAAGCTGTCGAAGCGGTGGAGGGTCGGCACACGTCAGGGTCCTTGCACGAGGGCAAATTAGTGCACATGGTGCACTCGTGCAAGGGTCGATCCGTGTGCCCGCCTCGCCGCTCCGGCAGCGAGCCGCAGGCCAAGGGCTGTTGGCCTCTCCCCTCAGCCCACCGACATCGTCAAGGGTGGCTGCACCTCCGCCGGCAGGGGCGAGACGTAGCCCTCCGGACCCGTGCGGGCCTTCAGGTCCGCCTTGGCGGCCTCGCGCAGGGCCGCATCCGTGGCGAGCCGGGCACCGAGCGCCGCCATGGCCTTGGCCACCTGCACCATCGCCTTGTGGGCGGCGGGGACCTTTCCTTGCGCCACCACCTGCCAGGTGTGGAACGGCGTGCCGACCGCCACCGTCGGGGCGTGGGCCTGCACCGTCGGCACCACCCAGCTCACGTCGCCGACATCGGTCGATCCGATCGCCGGGTTGCGGCGGGCGTCGAGGGGCACCAGGAAATCGGCGAGCGGCGCATCAGTCACCGGCAGCCCGATGGTACGGTAGACCGCCGCGATGTCCTGCGGCGTCAGCGTGCCCTGGATCTCCTTGGCGAAGGCACGGTCGGCCTCGTCGAAATGCGGCGCACCGAGATCCTCCATCACCCCGTGGAGCGCCTCCTCCAGCGGCGTGTTGCCGACGAGGTTCGAGACCGCGCTGACGATGCGCATCTCCATGGTGGTCTCGGTCATCAGCGCGGCGCCTTCGGCGATCTTGCGGACGCGGGCGACGAGGTCGCGCATGCCGGGCAGGTCGCGGGCGCGAATCGAGTAGCGCACCCGGGCATGGGCCTGGACGACGTTCGGGGCGATGCCGCCGGTATCGAGGAGCGCGTAGTGCACCCGCGCGTCGCTCGGCATGTGCTCGCGCATGTAGTTGACGCCGACATTCATCAGCTCGACCGCATCGAGGGCCGAACGCCCGAGATGCGGGGCGGCCGCCGCGTGCGCGGCGCGGCCGGTGAACACGAAATCGGCCCGGGTGTTGGCGAGCGAGAGCGGCGGCGAGACCTCCCAGAAGCTCGACGGGTGCCAGGTCACGGCAGCGTCCGCATCCGCGAACAGGCCCTCGCGCACCATGAAGGCCTTGGCGGCGCCGCCTTCCTCGGCCGGGCAGCCGTAATAGCGCACGCGGCCCGGCAATCCGGTCTCGGCGAGCCAGTCCTTCACCGCCGTGGCGGCCAGGAGTGCCGCCGAGCCGAGCAGGTTGTGCCCGCAGCCATGGCCGTGGCCGCCGGCCTCGATCGGGGCATGGGCCGCGACGCCCGCCTCCTGGCTCAGGCCCGGCAGCGCGTCGTACTCGCCCAGGAACGCGATGACCGGACCGCCCTCCCCGGCCTCGCCGATGACCGCGGTCGGGATGCCGGCCGCACCCTCCGTCACGCGAAAGCCCTGGTGGCGCAGCTCGGCCGCGTGGGCGGCTGCCGAGCGCTCTTCCGTATAGCAGACCTCCGGCGTGCCCCAGACCTCGTCGGAGAGGGCGATGAGCCGGTCCTTGTGCGCGTCGACCTGGCGCCAGACGGCGTTGCGGTTGTCCATGGGGATCCCTCCGGCGCGGACCCTCGGCGGGCCGCCTTGCGCGCCAACCTCATGCAGGTGGCTTGCCGGGTGAAGCGCGGCGGGAGCGGACGTGGCGCGCGAATTGCGAATGGCTCCGCGACCAGCGGCTGTGCGGACCGGAAACTCCGGGGCCGAATGCCTTGGGCAAAGTTTCTCATGGCTTGCGGACCGGAACGGCGGGCGCGATGCTGCCCGTCAGTTCAAGGCCTGTCAGAAGGGTGATCGTCCATGACCGAGCATGACCTGCGCGCGATGATCGGCGAGGTGAAGGACGGGAGCCTGTCGCGGCGCAGCTTCGTGCGCCGGATGCTGGCGCTCGGCCTCACCGCGCCGATGGCCGGTATGATGCTGGCCCAGAACGGCGTCGCCTTCGCGGCGAACCCGCTGCGCGACGCCTACAAGCCGGGCAAGGCCGGCGGCGGCGGGCCGCTCAAGCTGCTGTTCTGGCAGGCTGCCACCCTGATCAACCCGCATTTCGCCATCGGCACCAAGGACCAGGAGGGTTCGCGCATCTTCTACGAGCCGCTGGCGGCCTGGGATGCCGACGGCAACCTCTTCCCGATCCTGGCGGCCGAGATCCCCTCCAAGGAGAATGGCGGCGTCGCGGCGGATGGCCGCTCGGTGACCTGGAAGCTCAAGCCGGGCGTGAAATGGCACGACGGCAAGCCGTTCACGGCCGACGACGTGGTGTTCACGGCGGAATACGCCGCCAACCCGGCCACCGCCGCGGTCACCGGCGGCAGCTACACCAACGTCAAGGTCGAGAAGATCGACGACCTGACAGTCAAGCTCTCCTTCAAGGAGCCGACCCCGTTCTGGGCCGACGCCTTCGTGTCGAGCGCCGGGATGATCATCCCCAGGCACGTCTTCGCGGAGTACGCCGGCGACAAGTCCCGCGACGCCCCGGCGAATCTCGCCCCGGTCGGCACCGGCCCCTACAAGTTCAGCGAGTTCCGTCCCGGCGACATCCTGCGCGGCGTGCGCAACCCGGATTACCACGTGCCGAACCGGCCGTTCTTCGACTCGATCGAGATGAAGGGCGGCGGCGACGCGGTCTCGGCCGCCCGCGCCGTGCTGCAGACCGGCGAGTACGACTACGCCTGGAACATGCAGGTCGAGGACGAGATCCTCAAGCGGCTCGAGGCCGAGGGCAAGGGCCGGGTCACGATGGAATATGGCGGCAACCTGGAATTCCTGCTGCTGAACGCCACCGATCCGACCGTCGAGGTCGACGGCGAGCGCGCCTCGCTCAAGACCAAGCACCCCGCCTTCTCGGACCCGGCGGTGCGCAAGGCGATGAACCTGCTCGTCAACCGGGCGGCGGTCCAGCAATACATCTACGGCCGCACGGGGCGCGCCACCGCCAACGTCTTCAACGGCCCGGCTCCCTTCGTCTCCAAGAACACCTCCTTCGCCTTCGAGCCCGACAAGGCGGCGCAGATCCTGGAGGAGGCCGGCTGGAAGAAGGGCGGCGACGGCATTCGTGCCAAGGACGGCAAGAAACTGAAATTCGTCTTCCAGACCTCGATCAACGCGCCGCGCCAGAAGACTCAGGCCATCATCAAGCAGGCCGCCCAGAAGGCCGGCATCGACATGGAGCTGAAATCGGTTCCCGGTTCGGTGTTCTTCTCCTCCGACGTGGCGAACCCGGATACCTATCCGCATTTCTACGCCGACATGGAGATGTATACCTGGAACATGTCGCAGGCCGATCCGGCGGTGTTCGCGCTGCAATACGTGTCCTGGGAAGCCGCCACCAAGGCCAACAAGTGGCAGGGCCGCAACATCTGCCGGATGCAGAACCCGGAGGTCGATGCCTGCTACCGCGCGGCGCAGGGCGAACTCGATCTCGTCAAGCGCGCCGCCCTGTTCATCAAGATGAACGACCTCGTGGTGGCCGACTACGTCCTGCCGCTGCTCCACCGCGCCCAGGTCTCGGCGATCAACGGCAAGCTCCAGGCGCCCTCGACCGGCTGGGACAACTCGCTGACCTTCCTGGCCGAGTGGTACAAGCAGGCCTGACGGAAAGCCGATGGGCGCCTATCTCCTCCGCCGCCTGCTGATCGCGATCCCGAGCCTGCTCGGGATCAGCCTCATCCTGTTCACCGTGCTGGCGCTGGCGCCGGGCGATCCCTTCGGCGAGCTCGCCACCAACCCCAACGTGCCGCCCGAGGTCCGTGAGGCGTTGCGGTTGAAGTTCGGCCTCGATGACCCGATCCTGGTGCGCTACCTGCACTGGCTGACCGCGATGCTCCAGGGCGACTGGGGCTTCTCCTTCGCCAGCCGGGTCAATGTCGACGAGCTGATCCTGCAGCGCCTGCCCACCACCCTGTTCGTGGTCGGCTCGTCGCAGGTCCTGGCCCTGCTCATCGCCGTGCCTGTCGGCATCCTGGCGGCGATCCGGCCCTACTCGGTCTTCGACCAGGTGGCGAACACGCTCGCCTTCGTGGGCTTCTCCCTGCCGACCTTCTTCACCGGCCTCCTGTTCATCCTGCTGTTCAGCCTCACCCTCGACTGGCTGCCCTTCGTCTACCAGGCCGACATCGCGGCGACGGGCTGGCGCTGGGTCTGGGAGCACGTCCGGCAGGCGATCATGCCGGTCTGCGTGCTCGGCTTCTTCCAGGCCGCCTCCTACACCCGCTACGTCCGCGCCTCGGTGCTCGACGTGGCCCGCCTCGACTACGTCACCACCGCCCGCGCCAAGGGCCTGTCGGACGGCACCGTCACGGTCCGGCACATCGCCCGCAACGCGCTGATCCCGGTCGTGACGCTCGTGGCGCTCCAGATCCCGGCGGTGTTCGGCGGCGCCATCGTGACCGAGCAGATCTTCCGGATCCCCGGGATCGGCTCGCTCCTCATCAACGCGATGCTCGCCAACGACACGCCGGTGGTGATGGCCGTCACCTTCGTGTTCGCCTGCCTCGTCGTCCTGTTCAACCTCGTCGCGGACCTCCTCTATGGCTGGCTCGACCCTCGCATCTCCTACCGCTGAGGCGGCGCCGGCCCCCGCCCCGGCGGCCTCGGGGCGGGACACCTGGCGGCGCTTCCGCCGCCACCGCCTGGCGGTCGTCAGCATCGGGGTGCTCGGCCTCCTCGTGCTGGCGGTCCTCGTCGGCGGCTGGGTCTGGCCGGTGGCGATCGACGAGATCGACTTCGCGGCGACGCTCCAGGGCCCGTCCTGGGCCCACCCGCTCGGCACGGACGACCTCGGCCAGGACCTGCTCGCCCGGATGATCTATGGCGGCCGCATCTCGCTCGCCGTCGGCTTCGCGGCGATGGTCGTGGCGACCGTCGTCGGCGTGGTGGTCGGCGCGCTCGCCGGCATGTCGCGCCGGTTCCTCGATCCGGTGCTGATGTGGCTGACCGACCTCTTCCTGTCGCTGCCGCAGCTGCCGCTCCTGCTCCTCATCATCTACCTGTTCCGCGACCAGCTGAAGCAGGTCTTTGGGGTCGAGGGCGGCGTGTTCGTGATGATCGTCGCGGTGATCGGGGGCCTACGCTGGATGCCGGTGGCGCGCCTCGTCCGCGCGCAGTTCCTGTCCTTGCGCGAGAAGGAGTTCGTGGAGGCGGCGCGCTCGCAGGGGGCCACGTCCTGGCACCTCGTCACCCGCCACATCCTGCCGAACGCGCTGGGTCCCGTGATCGTCGCGGCGACGATCGAGGTGTCCTCGGCCATCATCGCCGAATCGACCCTGTCGTTCCTCGGACTGGGCTTCCCGCCCGACATCCCGACCTGGGGCCGGCTGCTCTACGACGCCAAGGACCACCTCGACGTGGCGCCGCACTGGGCCCTGTTCCCGGGCGCTGCGATCTTTTTGACCGTCCTGTCGATCAATTTCATCGGCGACGGCCTGCGCGACGCCCTCGATCCGCGCCGGGTGCTGTGAGGATAACAGGCATGACCACCCCGATCATGACCGCCCCGATCCTCTCGGTCCAGGACCTCACCGTCGCGTTCCGCTCCGAGCAGGCCTGGCGCCCGGTGGTGCACGGCGTCTCGTTCGAGATCGGCCCGAAGGAGACGGTTGCCCTGGTGGGCGAGTCGGGCTCCGGGAAAAGCGTCACCGCGCTCTCGATCATGCGGCTCACCCCGCGCGATGCGACCCGGACCGGCGGTCGGGTGCTGCTCGAGGGCCGCGACCTCCTGCGCCTGCCGGATGCCGAGATGCGCCGCATCCGCGGCGACGACGTCGCGATGATCTTCCAGGAGCCGATGACGAGCCTGAACCCGGTGCTCACCGTCGGCTTCCAGATCGGAGAGGCGCTGCGGCTTCACCGCGGCATGTCACGCGGGCAGGCCGAGGCCGAGACGGTACGGCTGTTCGACAAGGTCCGCATCCCGGCCGCCGCCTCGCGGGTGCACGATTATCCGCACCGCTTCTCCGGCGGCATGCGCCAGCGGGTGATGATCGCGATGGCGCTTGCCTGCCGGCCGAAGCTCCTCATCGCCGACGAGCCGACCACGGCCCTCGACGTCACCATCCAGGCCCAGATCCTCGACCTCATCAAGCTCCTCCAGGAGGAGGAGGGCATGTCGGTCCTGTTCATCACCCACGACATGGGGGTGGTGGCCGAGATCGCCGACCGTACCGTGGTGATGGTCGACGGGCGCGCCGTCGAGACCGGGGCGACCGAGCAGATCTTCCGCCGACCGGCCCATCCCTACAGCCGCGCGCTGCTGGCCGCCGTGCCCCGCCTCGGTGCCATGCAGGGCAAGACCCGCCCGGCCCGCTTCGAGATCGTCGACCGCGCCACCGGCGAGCCCGAGGCCTCCCCGCCCCTGCCCGACACCGTGCGCGAGGGCGGGCGCCCGGTGCTGGAGGTCAAGGGCCTGACCACCCGCTTCGACATCCGCGGCGGCCTGCTGTCGCGGGTGCGCGGCCGGGTCCACGCGGTCGAGAACGTCTCCTTCGCGGTGCGCGCGGGCGAGACCCTGGCGCTCGTCGGCGAATCGGGCTGCGGCAAGTCCACCACGGGCCGCTCGGTGCTGCGGCTGATCGAGCCCGTCGCCGGCTCGGTCCTCCTCGACGGCGAGGACGTGCTCGGCCTCTCGCCCGCGGCCCTGCGCGCCTGTCGCCGGCGGATGCAGATGATCTTCCAGGATCCCTTCGCCAGCCTCGACCCGCGCATGAGCGTGGGCTCGGCCATCGCCGAGCCGCTGCTGATCAACCGCCTGTGCTCGCGGTCGGAGGCCCGCGCGCGCGCCGCCGACCTCCTGCGCCGGGTCGGTCTCAAGCCCGAGATGGCGAGCCGCTTCCCGCACGAATTCTCCGGCGGCCAGCGCCAGCGCATCTGCATCGCCCGCACGCTCGCACTCGAGCCGCGCCTGATCGTGGCCGACGAATCGGTCTCGGCGCTCGACGTGTCGGTGAAGGCGCAGGTGGTGAACCTGATGCTCGACCTGCAGGCGTCGCTCGGCCTCGCCTACCTGTTCATCTCCCACGATATGGCGGTGGTGGAGCGGGTGAGCCACCGGGTCGCCGTGATGTATCTCGGCGAGATCGTCGAGATCGGCCCCCGCGCCGCGATCTTCGGCGCGCCCCAGCATCCTTACACGAAGAAGCTCATCGCCGCCGTCCCGGTCCCCGATCCGGGCCGCCGGCGCCAGCTCCACGCGGTGCGCAGCGACGAGATCAAGAGCCCGATCCGTCCGGTCGATTACGTGCCGCCGGAGCGGCTGTATCGGGAGGTCTCGCCGGGTCACGTGGTGCAGGTCTGGGGGCCGGAATGGGAGGCGCCGGCGGGTGGGATGGCGGCCGTGGCGTGAGCGCGGCGTCGCCGGCTCGGCGGCTCCGACACCCACTGTGTCATCCCAATCGCGCTTTCGCATCGACACGTCGATGCGAAAGAGTCCGGCGCATCAGCGCCGGCGCTCATTCGGGCTTAGCCTGCGCCTTCGAACGAGTCCGTTCGAAGGCGCAGCGGTATCATCCCGGGGCGAGCCTTGGCGAGAACCCCGGGATCCATGAACGCTGACGGCGCGCAGGATCGGGCCGAACGCCGTCCGCTTTATCCGGGAAGGTCAGCGTTCATGGAATGCCGGGTGCCGCTTTCGCAGCCCCGGGATGACGCGGAGGGGTTCAGTTCGGTTGGGTCGATCCCGACCGTAAGGGGAGGCGCGTCGCGCTCACCGCCCCGGCCCGACCACCTCCGGCACCTTGACCGGCACCGGCGCCACCGGCGGGGTCACGGTCCCGGCCGGGATCGTGCCGACCGCGGCGGCGCCGTTGCCGGCTTTCGCCGCCTGGCCTGATCCGTTGAGGGAGGCCGGCGCCGCGGCGGGCTCCGGCTCGTGCGCGGATGGGGCACGACCCAGCAGGTCCGGCGGGGTCTGCCAGACGAAGGCATCGAGGCGGCCGCTCACCGGCGAGATCGGGGCCCAGCGGTTGGTGACGAGGCCATCGGCGCACCAGGCCGGATCGCGCGGGGCGCGGGCGGCGCGGGCCTGCCACTCGCGGGCCTTGCCGGATTGGGCACCGTGCTCGGCCTCCTCGATCTCGGCCATCAGCTCGTAGGCGCGCACGGTCGGCTGGTCGGTCAGCAGCGGCGCCAGCACGTCGCGGGCCCGGCCGAACTCGCGGGCGTCGAGGGCGGCGCGGGCGATGGCGAAGCGCGACTCGGGGTGCCAGGACGAGATCCGGGCCAGGGTCTCGGCGCGGGCCAGCCGGTCGCGGCTCGAATCACCGGTGCGCAGGTCGAGATAGACCCGGGCGAGGTCGGGATGCGGGTTGGCGCGCCAGGCCGCCTCGACCACCTTGGCGGCACGCTTGAGGTCGCCGCGGCGGGCGAAGAGACGCCCGGCCACCGCCGCTGCCGGAACGAGATCCGGGGCGAGCTTCACCGCCTCGCGGGCCTGCACCAGGGCGCGCTCGGGATCGCCGGCCTCGAGGTCGAGGGCGCTGGCGGTCAGCAGCACGGCGCGCTGGCGGCGCATCGCCGCCTTGTCGGACAGGCCGAGGGCGGCGCGGCGCGAGACGGTGTCGAGGGCGCCCGACCAGTCTCGGTCGGCGCACTGGCCCTCCATCACCGCCTCGTTGGCCCAGGTCACGCTCGGGGCGAGGCGGGCAGCCTCCGTCGCATAGGCGCGGGCCGAGGCCTCGTCGTCCTGGCGCCTTGCCTCGACGAACAGGCCGCGCAGGCCGAGCACCCGGGTCTCTGGATCGTCGACCATGCGGCGGAAGGCGCGCTCGGCCCCGGCGCGGTCGCCGGAGATCTGGGCGGCCTGGGCGGTCAGCAGGAGGGCGAGCGGCTCGGCGCCGAGCAGGCGCTCGGCCTCGCCGGCGTGCCGGCGCGCCGCGATCGGGTCGCCGGAGCCCACCGCCACCATGCCGCGCGAGAGCGCGTTGTAGCCCCGGGCCTGACGCCGGCGCCGGCTCGACAGGGTCAGCCGCTCGGGCAGGTGCAGGATGCCGCGGAAGAAGGCCCAGGCGAAGCCGAGGACCACCGCCAGCACCATCACGCCGACGAGCGCCGCGGCGAGGCTGGTCGCGACCTCGTAGCCGCCCCAGGTCACGGTGACCACGCCGGGCCGGTCGGCGAGCCAGACTGCCCCGAAGGCGGCGATGGCGAGGAGAGCCAGGAAGGCGAGTGCGCGCCACATCGGTCCATCAACTCCAGAAAGCCGCGCTGCCGCATCGGGCGCGCGAGGGGGCGTCGAGCGCGCCCCGGGACATCACGGCGGCCGCCCGGCTGGGCGACCGCGTCGCCGCCCGGGCGGGCGGCCGCATTCCGAGCATCAGCGGGTCGCCGGCCCCTGGAGGGCCGCGAAGGACGCGGAGAGCCGCGCCCGGGCGGCCTCGCCGGCCGCCGCGCGGGCCTTCAGGCGCTGGCCGAACTCCCCGGCCTCCTGACGGGCCTGCTCCGGCAGGGCGTCGAAGGCTTGCGCCGCCTCCGCCACCGCGCCGCGGGACAACGCGTCCTGGATCCTGGCGATTCCGGCCTCGGTCGGATCGGCGGTGTTGCTCGCCGGCGGGGCCGCGCCCTCGCTCCCGACCTTGCGCACCGAGACGATCGACTCGGCCATGCTGGCCAGCCGGTCGGTGATGCTGCCGCGCTCGGCCACCGCCCGCTGCCGGGCGGCGAGCGCCGCCGCGTTCAGCTTGGCGGCGACGGGCTGGAAGCTCTGGGCGAGCGACGCGGCGGTCGGCGCTCCGCTCTGGGCGAAGGGCTCCAGCGGTGCCAGCGCCCCGGCCTGGCCGGGATCGAGCTGCTTCAGGGTCGCGAGCGCGTCGGCATAGGGCGCGCCGGAGGCGAGCGCGCTGGCGATCCGGTCGGACGCCACCACCCGGAGCGCCGCCTGGACGGTGCTCGCCTCGGCCCGGCCCTCGACCGCCTTGGCGAGGTCGGCGAGGCGTTGGTCCACGGTCTTGGTGCGGGCCTCGGCCGATTGCTGGAGCGCGTCGAAGCGCTGGTCGGCGGCCTTGGCCCGGCCGTCGAGCGCCTGCCGCAGCTCGTCGAGACGCTGGCCGAGCGCCTTGCCGGCCTGTTCCTCGGCCGCCGCGCGGGTGCCGAGATCGGCCTGGAGCGCCTTCAGACCCTTGTCGAGCCCGTCGAGGCGCCCGCGCAGGTCGGCCCCGTCGCCGCGGCCCTGGAGCGCCGTCACCGCCTGGGCGAGGCCGTCGACCCGCTGGCGCAGGCCCGCATCGCCGCCGCCTGCCCGGCCCTGGAGGTCGGCGAGCTGCTTCTCGATGCCCTGGAGGCGGGCCGGGTCGATGCCGGCACTGGGCGCCTGCGTCGGGGCCTGGGTCGCGGGCACCGCCTGACCTGTGGCAGGCTGAGAGGCCGATGCGGGCGCCGCCTCGGCCTTGCGCAGGGCCTCGTCGGCCCGCTGGCTCGCGGTCTTGGCGGCGTCGTCGGCCGCGCGCACCGCGTCGGGCAGCGGACGCACCGTCGTCTCCAGCGAGGCGATGCGGCGGTCGAGGGCCTGGACGCTGTCGCGCGGCGCGAGATCGGCCAGGCGCTGCTCCAGCGGGACGGTGCCGGGCGCATCGGTCTGGGGTGCGGCGGGCTTCGGCAGGTTGATGCCGTAGGCCGGGCCGTAGGTCGTGGCGCCGTAGAGGAGGCCCGCCCCGACCACGCCGCCGAGGAGCGAGGCGGCGAGCAGCGAGCCGAAACCGGCGCCGGACCGGGCTTGCGGGGCCGCAGCGGTGGCCGGGGCAGCGGTGGCCGGGATGGCGCTCGCGGGCCGGGCGCCCTCGGGCTTCGGCGCCGTCGCGCCGCCGGTCGTCGCTCCGGCCTGCGGCCCGGTCGATTGCGGCCCGGTCGATTGCGGCCCGGTCTTGGGCACCGTCGAGAGCTTCGCGCCGGCCGGGCTCGCCGGGTTGGGGGCCGAGCCCGCCGAGGCGGCGCCCGCCGTCGCACCGGTGCCGGCCGACTTCGTGTCCAGGGGCTTGGCGGTCTCCGGCGGCTTGCTGCCGGGACCGCCGGTCACCGGCGCGCCGGGCTTCCCGTCACCCGGCCCGACGTCCCCTGGCTTGACGTCTCCTGGCTTGGCATCCCCGACCTTGAGCGGGCCGCTGCCGGGGCCCGTGACCACGGTGCCAGTCGCGGGCTTCGGGGCGCCCCCGGTCGGGGACGGCGTCGTGGACGCGGCCGCGGTGGCGCCCGCCGTCGAGGACGGCGCGCCGGGCTTGTTGTCGCCCGGTTTGATCTCGGTCGGCTTCACGGCCTCGCCCGGCTTCGGGGGCGTGGTCGCCGTCGCGGCGCCGATCGGCGTGGTGGCACCCATGGTGGCACCCATGGGCGCGCCGCCGACCGGCTTCGGTGCCGCGACGGCGGACGTCGAGGCCGGGCCGGACGCGGCGCCGGTCAGGCCGGGCTTCGGCGCCTCGCCCGGCTTCCCCTCGGCCGCCTTCGGCGGCTCGCCGGGCTTCGCGGCGGCAGGGGGCGTCACGCCGGGCTTCGGTGCATCGGTCCTGGCGGCCTCCTTCACGGCGTCCTTGGCCGCCTCGGCCGGCTTCGCGGGCTCGCCCTTGCCGGGCTCCGCCTTAGCGGGTTCCGCCTTGCCGAAATCGGCCTTGGGCGCGTCGGCGACGCGGGTGGCCTTCAGGTCGATGATCGGCCCATCCGCCGGGTTGCTGCCGCGTCCGCCGGGACGGTTGCGCGAATCCTTCTGGTCCTTGTCGGATGGGGTCACGGCCGAAGATCCTCACCTGTGGGTCCGAGCCGGGGCGCGCCGGAAGGCGGCCTGATCGGCGCGGCGTGAGCGCGACCGCGGGGCAGGATCCCGCCCGGGCCGCGCACTGGTTGATCGTCCCTTAGCATCGCTCCCGGCCCGGGCGAAGGGCCGGCGACGCCTGTGCGTCACTGTCCGATGGCATGGGAGTGTCCGATGGCATGGGCCGCGGGCCGGCCGAGGGTAAGCCCGCCAGCAGGGCGTCCTCGTCCGGCCGCACCGCGACGACATGGGACAGGATCCCGGCCGCGACCAGGGGCGCGGCCACGTCCGCCGACAAGCAATGATGCGCCACGCGCCGAAAGGCCTCCTCCCGCCCCGCCGCCCGGGCGAGGCCGAGCGCCGTCGCGGCGCTGCGCCGGGAATAATGCAACGCCGCGTCGAGGCTGTCATTGCCTAACGCCTCCGCCACCGGCTCGGGCAGGGCCGGCAGGGGCCGGGCCGCGTAGGCGACCCAGACCGTGAGCCGGTAGCCGCGGGCGGCGAGCGTGTCGCCCGGCTCGTCCTTGCGCTCGCGCCCGGCGGCGTGGAGGAGGCGCGCCCCGCGGGGAAGCGTCCGGCCGATCAGGTCGGCGAGGGCCAGGGCGTCGCCCCCGGCCTCGTGGACGGCACCGAGCCCCGCCGCCCGGGCGGCCGAGGCCGTGCGGGCGCCGACGCAATAGGCCGGCAGGGCCGCGAGGGGCGAGCCCGCCAGGGCCGGCACCGCGCTCGCGCTCGTCAGGACCAGGGCGTCGAACGGGCCCTCCGGAGCCGGCGCGCCGCTGAGCGCCAGGTCGAGGACGGGGGCGAGGAGCGGCCGGTGGCCGAGGCCCGCGACGCGCTCGGCGGTGCGTGCCCCGGCCGGCAGCGGCCGCGCGACCCAGACCCTGAGGGCGGTCCCGCACTCCGTCGCCCGCGTCACGCGCTCCCCCTCATGCATGCGACCCCTTTGCCGACCTGGCGCCGGCGGGTTATCTGAAGGGCACCATACCGGCCGCCGCGCGGCGTGCCAGCCCCCTCGCGAGACCATGCCCACACCATGAACGTCCTCGGGATCGAGACCACTTGCGACGAGACCGCGGCCGCGATCGTGACGGTGGAGGAGGACGGGCGCGGCGCGATCCGCTCGAACGAGGTGCTGAGCCAGATCGCCGAGCACGCGGCCTATGGCGGTGTGGTGCCGGAGATCGCCGCCCGCGCCCATGTCGAGGTGCTGGACCGGCTCATCGCCCGGGCTCTGGACAATGCGGGGATGCGGCTCGCCGATCTCGACGGCATCGCGGTCGCGGCGGGGCCGGGCTTGATCGGCGGCGTGCTGGTCGGACTCGTCACCGGCAAGACCCTGGCGCTGGTGGCGCGAAAGCCCCTCGTCGCCGTCAACCACCTCGAGGCGCACGCCCTCACCGCCCGGCTCACCGACGGCCTCGCCTTCCCCTACCTCCTGCTGCTCGCCTCCGGCGGGCACACCCAGCTCGTCGCGGTCAAGGGAGTCGGCGAGTATGTGCGCCTCGGCGGCACCATCGACGACGCCATCGGCGAGGCCTTCGACAAGGTGGCGAAGCTGCTCGGGCTCGCCTATCCGGGCGGGCCGGAGGTCGAGCGTGCCGCCGAGAGCGGCAACCCGGAGCGCTTCGCCCTGCCGCGGCCGATGCTCGGCCGGCGCGAGCCGAACTTTTCCCTGTCCGGTCTCAAGACCGCATTGCGGATCGAGGCCGAGCGCATCGCGCCCCTCACCAACCAGGACGTCGCCGATCTCTGCGCCAGCTTCCAGGCGGCGGTCGTCGACGTGGTGGTCGATCGGGTGCGGGTGGCGTTGCGCGATTTCGGCGCCGTCGCCGGCCACCCGACCGCCCTCGTGGCGGCCGGCGGCGTCGCGGCGAACGGCGCCCTGCGCCGCGCCCTCGCCCATCAGGCCGGTGAGGCCGGGCTGCCGCTCGTCGCCCCGCCCCTGCCGCTCTGCGGCGACAACGGCGCGATGATCGCCTGGGCCGGCATCGAGCGCCTGCGCCTCGGCCTCACCGACGACATCACCGCGCCAGCCCGGCCGCGCTGGCCCTTCGCGCAGGCCAAGGATCTGGCCAAGGACGCCGCCCAACCCCAGATCACCGCCGGATGACGCCCGCGGAGGTCGACGAGCAGCAGCGCCGCTGGCGGGCCCTGGTCGACGAGCGCCTGCCCGCCGCGGCGGCCGGGCATCCGGATTGGCCGGTCTCGCGCAACCATTGCTTCGCCCGCATCTTGCTCGACAATGCCTGCGGCGGGCCCTGGCGCGAGAGCGTGGCCCCGCCCGCCTGGGCCAACATGCCGCCGGAGCGCTTGAGTGTCGCCCTCAGCCTCGGCGAGGCGGTGCTGGCCGGCCGGCAGGATCTCGCCGCGCTCAATCACCGCTCGCTCCTGTGGCGGCGCAAAGCGCGGGTGCCGCCGCCGCCCGCGAGCCTGCCCGGCGACGGCTTCTCCCTGCGGCGCTGGCAGCTCGCCGACGACGAGCCCTTCGCGGCACTCTGCGCCGACCCGGAGGTGATGCGGTTCTTCCCCGCTCCGAAGACCGCCCGCGAGAGCCAGACCGAGGCCCGGGCGCTCGCCCGGCGCTTCGACGAGGACGGGTTCGGCCCCTGGGTGGTCGAGGCGCCGGAGGGGTTCGTCGGCTTCGTCGGCTGCTGGCGCCCGGCCCGGCCGCTGCCCCTCGGGCCGCTGATCGGGCAGGAATCCGGCCTCGTCGAGATCGGCTGGCGCCTCGCCTGGCCCGCCTGGGGCCGGGGCTTCGCCGTCCGCGGCGCCCGCCTGGCGCTCGCCGATGTGTTCGCCCGCTGCGCCCTCCTCGAGGTCGTGGCCTACACGGCCGACGTGAACGCCCCCTCGCGCCGGGTGATGGAGCGCCTCGGCATGAGCGAGGTCGGCGGGTTCGCGCATCCGGGGCTCCCGGAGGGACATGCATTGCGGCCGCATCGGCTGTATCGGTTGACGGCGGCGGATTTTCTGGCGGGAGGGACACCATGACCCCGATCGGCCCGATCGCGGTCCTGGGCGGCGGGGCCTGGGGCACGGCGCTCGCCAACGCCGCCGCGGCAGCAGCCGAGCGGCCGGTGGTTCTGTGGATGCGCGACGCCGAGAGTGCCGCCGGCTTGGCGCGCTCCCGCGAGAATGCCCGCCACCTGCCCGGCGTGATGCTGCATCCGGGCGTGCGCCCGACCGCCGCCGCGTCGGACCTCGCCGTGGCCGAGGCGGTGCTGGTGGTCACGCCGGCCCAGACCCTGCGCGGCGTGCTGGGCACCCTGCGCCCCTACGTCCAGCCCGACGCCGCCCTAATCCTGTGCGCCAAGGGCATCGAGCGCGGCACCAACGCCTTCCTCACCGACGTCGCCGCCCAGGCGGCGCCGGGCTCTCCCGTCGCGGTCCTGTCCGGCCCGAGCTTCGCGGCCGACGTCGCCCGCGGGCTGCCCACCGCGGTGACGCTCGCGAGCCGCGACGGCGCGCTGGCGGCGCAGCTCGCGGTCGCCCTGTCCGGGCCGACCTTCCGGGTCTATCACGGCAGCGATCCGCGCGGGGTCGAGATCGGCGGGGCGGCCAAGAACGTGCTCGCCATCGCCTGCGGCGCCGCGATCGGCCGGGGCCTCGGCGAGAGCGCCCGCGCGGCGCTGGTCGCCCGCAGCTTCGCCGAGCTGATGCGCTTCGCCCGCGCCTGGGACGCCCGGCCCGAGACCCTGATGGGGCTGTCCGGCCTCGGCGACCTCGTGCTCAGCGCCGCCTCGGCGCAGTCGCGCAACTTCGCCTTCGGCGAGCGGCTGGGACGGGGCGCGACCCTCGAGGAGGCCTCCGGCGGCAAGCTCGCGGAAGGCGCGCTCACCGCGCAGGGGCTGGTGGCGCTGGCCCGCCAGCGGGGCGTCGAGATGCCGGTGGCCGAGGCGGTGGCCGGATTGCTCTCCGGCGCGCTCAGCCTCGACGCGGCGATCGCGGACCTGCTCAGCCGGCCCCTGCGGGCCGAGGTCTGAGCAGGCCGGACCCGGACGATCGAGGGCTCAGAACAGCCCCTCGATCCGCCCCTCGGCGTCGAGATGGATGCCCTCCGCCGCCGGCACCTTCGGCAGGCCCGGCATGGTCATGATCTCCCCGCAGATCGCCACCACGAAGCCGGCCCCGGCCGAGAGGCGGACGTCGCGCACCGCCACCACGTGGCCGCTCGGCGCGCCCATCAGGGTCGGGTCGGTGGAGAACGAGTACTGGGTCTTGGCCATGCAGACCGGCAGGTTTCCATGGCCGGCCTGCTCGAAGGCCGCGAGCTTGCCTGCCGCCTTCGATTCCACCTGGATGTCGGCGGCGCCGTAGAGGGTCTGGGCGACGGTGCGGATCTTGTCGGCGAGCGGCATCGCGTCCGGATAGACGAAGCGCGGCGTCGCGGCCGGTCCCGCATCGGCGAGGCCTGCGACGGCGTGAGCCAGCGCCTCGGCCCCGGCGCCGCCCTCGGCCCAGTGCCGGCAGGTGATCGCCTGGACGTCGAGGCGGTCGCGGCAGAGGGCCTTGAGGGCCGCGTGCTCGGCCTCCGTGTCGGCGTGGAAATGGTTGACCGCCACCACCACCGGCGCGCCGAAGCGGCGCACGTTCTCGACGTGGCGGGCGAGGTTGGAAAAACCCCGCTCGAGGGCCGCGACGTCCTCGCGGCCGAGATCGGACTTCGCCACGCCGCCATGCATCTTGAGGGCGCGCACCGTCGCGACGATCACCACCGCGGAGGGGCGCAAGCCCGCCTGCCGGCACTTGATGTCGAAGAATTTCTCCGCCCCGAGATCGGCGCCGAAGCCGGCCTCCGTCACCACGTAGTCGCCGAGCCTGAGGCCCGCGCGGGTCGCGATCACCGAGTTGCAGCCATGCGCGATGTTGGCGAAGGGCCCGCCATGGATCAGCGCCGGGCTGCCCTCCAGGGTCTGGACCAGGTTCGGCTGCAGCGCGTCCTTGAGCAGCACCGTCATGGCGCCGGTGGCCTTGAGGTCGGCGAGCGTCACGGGCTTCCGGTCGCGGGTCTCCGCCACCACGATCCGGCCGAGGCGGGCCTCCAGGTCGGCGAGGTCGCGGGCGAGGCAGAACACCGCCATCACCTCGGAGGCGACGGTGATGTCGAAGCCGTCCTCGCGCGGATAGCCGTTGGCGACGCCGCCGAGGCTCTGGGTGATGCTGCGAAGCGCCCGGTCGTTCATGTCGAGGACGCGCCGGAAGGCCACCCGGCGCAGGTCGATGCCCAGCGGGTTGCCCCAGTAGACGTGGTTGTCGATCAGCGCCGCGGCGAGGCTGTGCGCCGAGGTGATGGCGTGGAAATCGCCCGTGAAATGGAGGTTGATCGCCTCCATCGGCACCACCTGGGCCTTCCCGCCGCCGGCGGCCCCGCCCTTCTGGCCGAAGCACGGCCCGAGCGAGGGCTCGCGCAGGCAGATCACGGTCTTGCGGCCGATGCGGTTGAGGGCGTCGCCGAGGCCCACCGTCGTGGTGGTCTTGCCTTCGCCCGCCGGCGTCGGGCTGATCGCCGTCACCAGGATCAGCTTGCCCTCAGCCTGCGCCTCGAGGCTCCGGATATGGGCGTGGTCGATCTTGGCGATGTGCCGGCCGTAGGGGTGCAGGGCCTCGTCCGGGATGCCGATCCGCTGGGCAATCGCGGTGATCGGCTGCAGGGTGGCCGCGCGGGCGATCTCGATATCGGTCGGCATTGGGTCCCGATCGTTGTTCTGGAGCCGGAGGGAGGCGGCCTGGCGTTGCAGGGACTCTCTGGCGTCGCAGGGGCTCTTGGCGTGGCGGGGATTCTAGGCGGAGGCCGCCCTTGTCGAAAAGATCAAATCGCTTGAGCAGGATGCTCAGAAAAATTGAAGCCCCCCGCGCGCGTTGCGAACAGGATCCCGCATCCGGTGCCGGCCCGTTAGGCATGTCGGCAGATCGCCGCCGGCCGGACCGCAAACGTTTCACGATTGCCGCCCAAACATCCGCCATCGCAGGAATTCGCCGTCACCGAGGCCGCCGCCGGGGTGACGGTTCGAGTGGGAGACGAGGATGGCCTTCTGGCTGCGGGCCGGGCTGGTGATCGGCGCGATCTACTACCTGTCGCCCTTGCGCCTCGGCGAGGCGCCCGCCCCCGCCCGGACGGCGCAGGCCGGCCCGGCCCTGGGCGAGATCGCCGGGCCGGTCCTCGAGGCGATGCCCGGCGACATGCGCGCCCGAATTGTCGAGGCCGCCGCGGCGGAGGCCGGGCGCGCAATCGGGGCCGGCCTGCGGACGGCCGTCGTTGAGGCGGGCCGGTCGCCCTCCCGCGACACCCTGACGGCCCACGACCGGCAGCCCCCGTGGCGCGGTTCCGCCGAGCGGGAGGCCCATTGATGCTCCCACGGGCACCCGGGATGATAAGGCAAGACTCCGACGGCCTGGTACGGCACTAGGCCGATTACTAGATCGAACGGCTTATGCCCGCCGGCCAGAAGCAAGCGGAACTTTGGGCGGCCACTTCCGTTTCCGAATTGTGAGCCTAACAAGCGATCATCGACGTTGCTATGCTGGCTCCGACCGGCGACTGGTGAGGCGATGGTGGCCGTGTTTTCTGTTTACCCAAAGCTTCGAGTCCGGAAAGCCGTGCCGCGCTACTACTTCGATATCATGGACTCGGCGCAGAGCGTGCCGGATGAGGCCGGGCTCGATTGCCGCGACCTCGGCGAGGCGCACAGCCAGGCGCGGACCCTGATCGCCGACGCAATGAACGGCCCGGAAGCCACGCGGATCGACTGGCGTGCCTGGCGCGTCGAGGTTCGCGACGAGGCGCGCGAGCTGGTCTTCACCGTCCCGTTCCCGTCCCGCAGCGACTGAGCCCCGGCGGAACGCCCGGTTCTCCGGGTGATCGGCTCGCCGTGCGGGCTGCCCTTGGCGCGCTCTGTCCCCAGGCCGGATCGCCTTCCCGCCGAACAGGGACTAACATCCTGCGAGCCCATCCTTATACTCAATGGGGGTTTGGTGGATCCGGCTGCCCCTGGCACCGGGACGCGACGGACCGGAGCATGGATCCGGCCGCGCCGGGAAGGCACATCGATGTCCGAGACCGAGGAGGAGATTTCGGCCGACCGCGTGGTTGAGACCCTGGAGATCCTTCTGCGCGCGCCGCCCTTCCTGCGCTCGCCGAAGCTCGCGCGCTTCCTCCGCTTCGTCGTGGAGGAGGAACTGGCCGGGCGGGGCGCGACCGTCAAGGCCTACACCATCGCCACCCAGGCCCTCGGCCGGAATCCCGACTTCGACCCGAGCCTGGATCCGAGCGTGCGCGTCGAGGCCGGACGCCTGCGGCGGGCCCTGGATGACGCCTACGCCCAGCACGCCGCGGGGCTGGAGGTGCGCATCACCGTGCCGGTCGGCGGATACCGGCCCCGGTTCGGCGCCCTGGCGGCGGCGGCGATCGTCCCGGAAGCGACGACCGAGACGGAACCCGAGGACCCGTTCCCGATGGTGGCGACGGAGCGGCCGCATGCGGTGGTGGTCGGCTTCTCTCCCCGCGGCCAGGCGGCGGTCATCGCGCTGCTGGCCGGGATCCTGCTGGTGCTCTGCATCGATCTGGGGCTGACCGTGAGCACCCGCATGACCTCCGGCTCCGCGGGCTCTGGCGACATCGCCGTGCGCGGCCGGTGAGACGGATCCGGCCGGCATCCGGTTCCCGTCCCGGACGCCCGCGCGGCGGCGTCCGAGGCCGTGAGCGAAGCCCGCCTCCGTCCGACGCTCAGGTCCAGCGCGTCGCGAAGCGGGCGAGGTCGGCCGCGGTGTCGAAGGCGACGACCCCGAGGGTGCGGGTCACCTCCGGCAGACCCGGGAACGGCGCGTAGGTCAGCGTGCGCCGGCTGAACGCGGTGCTCGGCGCCTCGGCGGCGGCCCAGTCCCGCACCTCATGCGCGAGGGCCTCCGGATCCTCCGGCGCGACCAGCCCGGACCGCTCGCGCAGAGCCAGGACATAGGGGCCGAGATCCGGGTGCTGCTCGCGCAGGACCTTGACGATGTCGATCATGATCAGGGCGTCAGAAGCTCTGCGGCTCGTTGATCTGCACCACGGGCTGGCCCTTGAAGAAGTTCGGGATGTCCCCGAAGATCTCCTTGCCGTGAGCCGCACCCGCCTGCTTGAAATCGTCGAGGGAGCGGAAGGTGAGGAGGGCAATCACCTGGAACGGCGCCGGGCTGCCGTCGGGCGTGCCGCTCGCCGTCACCACCTCGGCCTTCTCCAGGCCCATCGAGGACCAGCGCTCGCGCACCAGCGGCATGTGATGCTTGAGGTAATAGCCGAGGTCGAAGGGCTGGGCGTCGGCGCCGCCCGGATACATCACGCTGACCAGGATCATGGCGTTTCGATTCTCCCGGATGCGGGACCCGTGGCCGGTCCCTGACGGTCAGAGAGCATCCTTTGCCGGCCCGGCGCAAGCGCGCCGGACCCGGCCGAAGGTCGGTTCACCCCGAAAAATGCCTCATCCCCACAGGGCCGGCTCCGGCGGATGGACCAGGCTGCCCGCGAAACGCAGGCCCGGCTCGCGGTCGCGGGCGAGGAGAAGCGGGCCGTCGAGGTCGACGAAGTCGGCGTATCCCGAGAGCAGCATCGCCGGCGCCATGGCGAGCGAGGTGCCGAGCATGCAGCCGACCATGATCGACAGCCCCCGCGCCTTCGCGGCCTGCGCCAGGCGCAGGGCCTCGGTGAGGCCGCCGGCCTTGTCGAGCTTGATGTTGATCGCGTCGTAGCGGTCCTTGAGCGCGTCGAGGTCGACGTCGCCATGCAGGCTCTCGTCGGCGCAGATCGGGATCGGGCGGGCGATCCGGGCGAGCAGCCCGTCATCGCCCGCCGGCAGCGGCTGCTCGATCAGCTCGACGCCGGCCGCCGCGCAGGCCGCGAGGTTGGCCTCCAGCGTCTCGGCCGACCACGCCTCGTTGGCATCGACCACGAGCCGCGAGGTCGGCGCAGCCCTTCGCACGGCGGCGATCCGCTCCGGGTCGCCGGCGCCGCCGAGCTTCACCTTCAGGAGCGGCCGCGCCGCCGCCACATGGGCCGCCGCCGCCATCTCCTCCGGGCTGCCGAGGCTGAGCGTGTAGCAGGTCGTGACCGGGGCCGGCGCCGGGATCCCGGCAAGGGCGTAGGCGGGCTTGCCGGCGCGCTTGGCCTCGAAGTCCCACAGGGCGCAGTCGAGGGCGTTGCGGGCGGCGCCCGCCGGCATCCGGCCGGCGAGCTCCCACCGGGTGAGGCCGGCGGCCAGGGCCTCGGCCTGCCGGGCAATCAAGTCGCGCACGCCCTCCACGGTCTCGCCGTAGCGGGCGTAAGGCACGCACTCGCCCCGGCCGGTGGCGGTGCCGTCCGTGACCTCGGCAGTCACCACCACGGCTTCCGTCCGGCTGCCGCGCGAGATGGTGAAGGTGCCGGCGATCGGCCAGCGCTCAACGGCGGTCGCGAGCCGGATCACGCCGGGAACTCCGAGACCAGACGGTCGACCAGCCCCTCGACTCCGAACCGCACCGGATCGGTCGCCGGCAGGCCGTGCTCGGCGGCCAGCCTGTCGAGGAGCGCCCTCGCCTCCCCCTCCTCCAGGGCTTGCGTGTTGACCGCGATGCCGGTCGGCCGGATGTCCGGGTTGGTCAGGCGGCCGAGCCGCACCGTCAGGTCGATCACCTCCTGGAGGCTCGGCAGCGGGTGCTTGACCCCGCGCATCGTCGTGCGGGTCGGCTCGTGGCAGACCACGAAGGCATCGGCCTGCGCCCCGTGCAGCAGGCCGAGGCTGACGCCGGCGAAGCTCGGGTGGAACAGCGAACCCTGGCCCTCGATCAGGTCCCAGTGGTTCGGGTCGGCGGCGGGCGCGATCCACTCGACGGCGCCGGAGATGAAATCGGCCACCACCGCGTCGATGGCGACGCCGCGGCCGGAGATGAACACCCCGGTCTGGCCGGTGGCGCGGAAATCGGCGTCGAGGCCGCGGGCCCGCATGCCCTTCTCCAGCGCCAGCACGGTGTATTTCTTGCCCACCGAGCAGTCGGTGCCGACGGTGAGGAGCCGCTTGCCCGGACGCCGCGTGCCCTTGCCGGTGTCGAAACGCTGGTCGGAATGGCGCACGTCGTGGAGCTGGCGCCCATGCCGGGAGGCGGCTTCGGCGATCGCCGGCACCGAGCCGAGGCGGGTGTGCAGGCCGCTCGCCACGTCGAGCCCGGCCTCCAGCGCCTGGACGATGCTGGCGACCCAGTGCGGCGGCAGCACGCCGCCGGCATTGACCACGCCGACGATCAGCGTGCGGGCACCCTTCGCGATGCCCTCCTCGATCGTCAGGTCCGGGATGCCGAGATCGGCGGCGCAACCGGGCAGGCGCAGCTGCCCGACGCACCATTCGGGCCGCCAGTCGACGATGCCGTAGGCGGTCTTGGCGGCGAGCCGGTCGGGCACGTCGCCGAGGAACATCAGGTAGGGCGTGGCGATCTGCATCGGTCTCGTCGGTCCGTCGTCGCGAGGGCGTCACGGGGCCGGGCAAGCACATGCGGGACGGGTCATGGCTGTCGGCGCGGGCACCTTCGCGCGGGCGGCTCCGGGGTGCAACAGGTCCACGCGAAGGGCTGCCCGGCCAGGGGATGCCGGAGGGCGGCCCCGTTTGGCCCGCGCCTTGCCAGGGGCGGACCGGGCACAACCTCCGGTCTGCGCAATCAGGCTTCGTCCGGGCCTCGTACTCATCCCCGGTCCTTGCCCAGCCCGGCCCTTGACGCCAACAACGCCGTGACGGACTAGGTCTGTGCCCAAAAGGAGAGCACGAATGCGTTTGAGAAGCCTGCTTCCCGTCCTGCTCGCCGGCCTGGCGGCCTCCGCCGGCGCCGCTTCGGCCCAGGACCTGACCGGGACGCTGAAGAAGATCAAGGAGACCGGGCAGATCACGCTGGGCTACCGCGACTCGTCGGTGCCGTTCTCCTACCTCGACAACAACCAGAAGCCGGTCGGCTTCGCGATGGACATCTGCTACAAGATCGTCGACGCGGTGAAGTCCGAGCTGAAGCTCGACAAGCTCGAGGTCAAGCTCAACCCGGTGACCTCGGCGACGCGCATCCCGCTGATCGCCAACGGCACGGTGGATCTCGAGTGCGGCTCGACCACCAACAACGTCGACCGGCAGAAGCAGGTCGCCTTCACCAACACCCACTTCCTGACCGCCAACCGCTTCGTCACCAAGAAGTCGAGCGGCCTGACGAAGTTCGAGGACCTGAAGGGCAAGACCGTCGTGTCGACCTCGGGCACCACGAACATCAAGATGATCAACGAGTACAATGCCGAGAAGAAGCTCGGCATCACGATCCTGCCGGCCAAGGACCACGCCGAGGCGTTCCTGATGGTCGAGACCGGCCGCGCCGCCGCCTTCGTGATGGACGACGTGCTGCTCGCCTCCCTCGCCGCCGGCTCGAAGGAGCCGACCGCCTACGTCATCTCGACCGACGCCCTGTCGAAGCCCGAGCCCTACGGCATCATGCTGCGCAAGGACGACGCAGCCTTCAAGAAGGTCGCGGACGCCGCCACCGCCGCCTTCTACAAGAGCCCCGAGGCCAAGACGACCTACGACAAGTGGTTCATGAAGCCGATCCCGCCGCGGGACATCAACCTGAACCTGCCGATGAGCGAGGCGTTGCAGACCGCCTTCGCCAAGCCGAGCGACAGCCCGGACCCGGCCTCCTACTGATCTGACATCGGGCGCCGCCCTCGCCGGGGCGGCGCCTCCCCTCGAGACCTCGTCCTGCGGGACGCCCGCCTCGGCACTTTTCCCTGTGCCTCGACCGCGCCCACCCTCGCCCGGGCCGGAAAACCGTATACCATCAGGGGCCGAGACAGCCTCGCCAGGAGCCAGGCTCCACCGCCAAGCGGACCCGGAAGACAGGGCATGAACTACAACTGGAACTGGGGCATCTTCTTCGAGGCGTCGCCCGAAGGAAACGGCACCTACGCCGACATGCTGCTGTCGGGCCTGGTCTGGACCATCGTCACGGCGCTCTGCGCGTGGGTCATCGCCTTCGCGGTCGGCTCGATCATCGGCGTGCTGCGCACCCTGCCGAGCCGGGCGGCGCAGGCGGTCGGCAACGCCTACGTCGAGCTGTTCCGCAACATCCCGCTCCTCGTGCAGATGTTCCTGTGGTTCTTCGTGCTGCCCGAGGTGCTGCCGGAATCCTGGGGCACCTGGCTGAAGCAGCTGCCGAACGCGCCGTTCTACACCGCCGTGGTGTGTCTCGGCTTCTTCACCGCCTCGCGCGTCGCCGAGCAGGTGCGGGCCGGCATCCAGGCCCTGCCGCGGGGCCAGCGCATGGCCGGCACGGCGCTCGGGCTCACCACCGCCCAGACCTACCGCTACGTGCTCCTGCCCAACGCCTACCGCATCATCCTGCCGCCGCTGACCTCCGAGTTCCTCAACAACCTGAAGAACACGTCGGTGGCGCTGACCATCGGGCTCCTGGAGCTGACCGCCCGGGCCCGCGCGATGCAGGAATTCTCGTTCCAGGTCTTCGAGGCCTTCACCGCCGCGACGATCATCTACATCATCATCAACCTGCTGGTGGTGACCGCGGCCGGGCTCATCGAGCGCCGGGTCGCGGTGCCGGGCCGCTGACCTCTACGTTCCCGGACAAGGGCCCGCGATGTTCTCGAACTTCGATTTCAGCGTCATCCTCAACTCCTGGCGCTACCTGTTCTTCGACGGGATGACCTTCACGCTGACGCTGACCGCGCTCGCGGCGTTCGGCGGCGTGGTCCTCGGCACGCTGATCGCCATGATGCGGCTCTCCAGCCTGCCGGTGCTGCCGCAGGTCGCCAAGGCCTACGTCAACTTCATGCGCTCGCTGCCGCTGGTGCTGGTGATCTTCTGGTTCTACTTCCTGGTGCCGTATATCGGGCAGTGGATCATCGGGGCCGAGCGGCCGATCCAGGTCGGCGCCTTCTCCTCCTCGCTCATCACCTTCACGCTGTTCGAGGCGGCCTACTTCTCCGAGATCATGCGGGCGGGCATCCAGTCGATCCCGAAGGGCCAGGCGGCGGCGGCCTCGGCGCTCGGCCTGACCTACTGGCAGTCGATGGGCAGCGTCATCCTGCCTCAGGCCTTCCGCAACATGCTGCCGGTGCTGCTGACCCAGACCATCGTGCTGTTCCAGGACACCTCGCTGGTCTACGTCTTGTCGATCACCGACTTCCTCGGCGCGGCGTCCAAGGTGGCACAGCGCGACGGCCGCCTCGTCGAGATGTACCTGTTCGCCGCCGTGGTCTACTTCGCCGTCTGCTTCATCGCCTCGCTCCTGGTGCGCCGCCTGCAGCGCCGGGTCGCCATCATCCGATAGGGTTTGCCGCCATGACCTCCTCCGCGATGCCGCCCGTCAGCCCCGTTCCGGAGCCGCAGGCCGCGGCTGACGCGGCGCCGGGCACCGGCCCCGTCGGCACCCTGCTCACCGAGCGGCCGCCGGTGGCGGCGACCGCCGGACCGATGATCGCCATCGACAACGTCTCGAAGTGGTACGGCGACTTCCAGGTGCTGACGAACTGCACCACTTCCGTCTCCAAGGGCGAGGTGGTGGTGGTCTGCGGCCCCTCGGGCTCCGGCAAGTCCACGCTGATCAAGTGCGTCAACGCCCTCGAGCCGTTCCAGAAGGGCCAGATCACCGTCGACGGCACCAGGATCGCCGACAAGAAGACCAACCTGCCCAAGCTCCGCTCGCGGGTCGGCATGGTGTTCCAGCATTTCGAGCTGTTCCCGCACCTGTCGATCACCGACAACCTGAGCCTCGCCCAGCGCAAGGTGCTCGGCCGGAGCAAGGACGAGGCCGAGGCCAAGGGCCTCGCCCTGCTGGAGCGGGTCGGCCTCAAGGCCCATGCCCATAAATATCCGGGCCAGCTCTCCGGCGGCCAGCAGCAGCGCGTCGCCATCGCCCGGGCGCTCGCCATGAACCCGATCGTGATGCTGTTCGACGAGCCGACCTCGGCCCTCGATCCCGAGATGGTCGGCGAGGTGCTGGACGTGATGGTCGAACTCGCCCGCGAGGGCATGACCATGATGGTCGTGACCCACGAGATGGGCTTCGCCCGCAAGGTCGCCCACCGGGTGATCTTCATGGACAAGGGCGAGATCGTCGAGGACGCGCAGAAGGAGGAGTTCTTCGGCTCCCCGCGCAGCGAGCGCGCCCAGACCTTCCTGTCGCGGATCCTGTCGCACTGAGCTGGCACCCGATCCGGACGTAAGCGTGGGGCCCGTTGCGGGCCCCTCGTCGTTTCGGCTTCCTCTCCCTTCGCGATCACGCGGATGTGAACATGCCCGGCGCGATGATGGCGTCACCCGGCGGAACGTGGCGGGATTAGGATCCGCCCGCCGGACGTTTACCCGGTATGATGCTTCGCAAGCGCCCCGACGTCCTCGACCTTCTGGTGCCCCTCCGGCGCTACGCCCGGTCCCTGACGCGCGACCCCGCTCAGGCCGACGACCTCGTGCACGACACCCTCGTGCGCGCCCTCGAGCGCCAGG
The DNA here is from genome assembly GCF_003058325.1 of Methylobacterium currus. Classification (NCBI taxonomy): domain Bacteria; kingdom Pseudomonadati; phylum Pseudomonadota; class Alphaproteobacteria; order Hyphomicrobiales; family Methylobacteriaceae; genus Methylobacterium; species Methylobacterium currus. The sequence continues at coordinate 4,353,815 of NZ_CP028843.1, read as the reverse complement.
GCACCTTGCGCCCGGGGACCAACCTGCGCACCTGGCTGATGACGGTGCTGCACAACGCCTTCATCGACGACCAGCGCCGCCGCAAGGTCGAGGCGCGCTACGCCGATGCCCTCGGCCACATCGTCGAGGAGGCGACGCCCCCGGCCCAGGAAGGGCATGTGCGCTTGGCGCAAGTGCGCGAGGCGTTCCAGCGCCTGCCGGCGGAGCAGCGCGAGGCCCTGCACCTCGTGACGATCGAGGGCCTGGCCTACCAGGAGGCCGCCGACGTGCTCGGCATCCCGATCGGCACGCTGATGTCGCGCCTCGGACGAGCCCGGGCGGCCCTGCGCAATATCGAGAGCGGCGGTGGCTCGCGTCTGCCGGCCCCGGAGGACGCGCCCGAGCGACCGCGCCTGCGCGTGGTCGAGGGCGGCAACACCGCGAGGGCATCGTGATGAGCGGCGAGCAGTCACGGGAGACGACCATGGATCCGATCACCGAGGCCGACCTGAACGCCTATATCGACGGCCAGCTCGACCTCGCCCGGCGGATCGAGGTGGAGGAGCACCTGGCGGCGCGGCCGGAAGTGGCGGCCCGGGTCATGGCCGACCTGCACACCCGCGATGCCCTGCGCGCCGCCTTCGGCCCGTCAGAGGGCGTGGCCGTGCGGCCGGGTCCTTCGCCCGAGCGCCTCGCCGCGGCGGCCCGCCGCCTCGACCGGGCGCTGACCTGGCGGCGCATCGGCGCGCGGTTCCAGCGCGCCGCCGTGATCGCGATGCTGGTCGGGACCGGCTGGCTGCTGCACAACGAGACCGGCGATTTCGGGGTGCAGAACACCAGCGCCTCGACCTATTCCCCGACCTTCGTCGAGGAGGCGCTCCAGGCCCGTCAGGCGGCCCAGGTCCGCGCCCGGGTCGCCTCGCAGCGCCCGACCCAGGCCTATGACCGCCGCGAGGTCGAGGCGGCGACCGGCATCACCCTGCCCGACCTGCCGTCGGACTGGCGCGTCGACGACATGCAGATCTTCCCCTCGCGCAGCGGCGCGGGCGTCGAGGTCGCGATCGATGCCGGCAGCCTCGGCAAGGTCGCGCTCTTCGCCACCCGCATGCCGGATGCGGAGGCGAGCGCCCCCGCCACGATCCGCTCGCCGGAGGCCGTGACGGTCTACTGGAAGGCGGGGCACGGCGCCTACGCGCTCAGCGGTTCGGGCAGCGAGCCCGATCTCGGCCGCGCCGCTGCCACCCTGGCGGCCCTGCGGCACTGACCCTGCAATGGCCCAGGATGCTGACGCAGCCGGCCATTGATCCATCCCGCATTGTCGACACCAAGCCAATGGCTTGGCGACAATGCGAGAACGGAACCGACGGTCATCTCCCATGACCTTCGTAACCCGCCACCATCCCGGAGCGCTCTCCCCGATGAACACCCCCTACGCCTGGCAGACCCACGCGGCCCCCGCCGGTGCGGTCTTCGACGAGGGCCTGCGGCGGCACATGCTGCGGGTCTACAACACGATGGGCCTCGGCCTGGCGCTGACCGGCCTCGTGGCGCTCGGCGTCTCCTCGACCCCGGCGCTCTACAAGCCGCTCTTCGGCACGCCGCTCAAATACGTCGTGATGCTGGCGCCGCTGGCCTTCATCATGGTGCTGTCGTTCCGCGCCGACCGGATCTCGGCCGCCACCGCCCACACCCTGTTCTGGACCTTCTGCGGGGTGATGGGCCTGTCCCTCGCCTCGATCTTCCTGGTCTTCACCGGCACCAGCATCGCCCGCACCTTCTTCATCACCGCGGCGATGTTCGGGGCAACGAGCCTCTACGGCTACACCACCAAGCGCGACCTCTCGCGGATGGGCTCGTTCCTGGTGATGGGCCTGATCGGCCTCGTCATCGCCAGCCTGGTGAACATCTTCCTGGCCTCGAGCGCCCTGCAATTCGCGATCTCGCTCATCGGCGTCGTCATCTTCACCGGGCTCACCGCCTACGACACGCAGTCGATCAAGGAGCAATACGCCGAGAACTGGGGCGAGGAGGCCAACTCCAAGCTCGCGGTGTTCGGGGCGCTGTCGCTCTACCTGAACTTCATCAACCTGTTCCAGATGCTGCTGAGCCTCACCGGCGAGCGGGAATAAGTGCGCCTCATGAAACTCCCGCTGCGCCGACGCCGCCACAGCGAGCGACGACGGTGACCGGGAGTTTCGTGAGAGACACTTGGCGACACCCTCCACCACGGACGGACCCTCGACTTCACCCGCCTGCCCCGCGAGGGACGGGCGGGTTTTTTCATGAGGCGCCGCCGCGATCGGCCCCCTTGACCTCCCGGCGCCTCAAGCCCCACACCGCGCCCCAAGAGGCGCATCCATGTCCGACATCCTGGTCATCGACAATTACGATTCCTTCACTTGGAACCTCGTCCACCTGATCGGGCCGCTCGCCGGCGCGGTCGAGGTGGTGCGCAACGATGCGATCACCGTCGAGGAGATCCGCCGCCGCGCGCCCGATGCCCTGGTGCTCTCGCCCGGTCCCTGCACGCCGAGCGAGGCGGGAATCTGCCTCGACGTGGTGCGGGAGTTGAGCGACGAGATCCCGATGCTCGGCGTCTGCCTCGGCCTCCAGGCGATCGGCCAGGCCTTCGGCGGCGACGTGGTGCGGGCCCCCGCCCCGATGCACGGCAAGGTCTCCCAGGTGCAGCACCGGGCGAGCGGGCTGTTTCGCGGCATCAACGGGCCGTTCGCGGCCACCCGCTACCACTCGCTGATCGTCGATCGGGCGACCTGCCCGCAGGACCTCGGGGTGACCGCGGAGGCCGACGGCCTGATCATGGCGCTGGAGCACGCGGAGCGGCCGGTGCACGGGGTGCAGTTCCACCCCGAGAGCATCCTGTCGCAGCATGGGCAGACCATGGTGCGCAATTTCCTCGACCTCGCCTCCGCCTGGAATGCCAAGGCCCGGAATGTGAAGGCCCGGGGTGACAAGCGCGGCCGAGATGTGCATTGACGGAACCGGGCGCGTAAGCCCGCGCTGAGATCAGGCCCGTACTCGTCATGGACTCGTTCAAGCCCTACCTGGCGAAGGTCGCCACGGGCGCCGCGCTGACGCGCGAGGAGGCGCGCCGCGCCTTCGACCACCTGCTCTCCGGCGAGGTGACGCACGCCCAGGCCGGCGCCTTCCTGATGGCGTTGCACGTCCGCGGCGAGGCTCTGGACGAGATCACGGGCGCCGCGGGCGCGCTCCGCGAGCGCATGACCCGCGTCGCCGCGCCCGACGGCGCGATCGACATCGTCGGCACCGGCGGCGACCATTCGGGCAGCTACAACGTCTCGACGCTGGCGGCGATCGTCACCGCCGCCTGCGGCGTGCCGGTGGCCAAGCACGGCAACCGCGCCGCCTCGTCCCGCTCCGGCGCCGCCGACGTGCTCTCGGCGCTCGGCGTCGGCATCGGCCTCACCCCCGATCACCTCGCCCGCTGCCTCAGCGAGGCGGGCCTGTGCTTCATGTTCGCCCAGTCGCACCACGCCTCGATGCGCCACGTCGCGCCGGTGCGGGTCGAGATCGGCACGCGGACGCTGTTCAACGTGCTCGGGCCGCTGTGCAACCCGGCCGGGGTGTCGGCGCAGCTGCTGGGCGTCTACGCGCCGTCGCTCGCCGAGCCGATGACCCGGGTGCTCGCCGAGCTCGGCAGCCGCCGGGTCTGGACCGTGCACGGCTCGGACGGGCTCGACGAGATCACCACCACCGGCCCGACCGCGGTGGTGGCCTGGGAGGACGGCGCGATCCGCCGCTTCACCATCGACCCGCGGGAGCTGGGCCTGCGCCTCGCTCAAGCAGAAGAATTGCGCGGCGGCGATCCGGCCCACAATGCGGCGGCGTTGCGCGATGTGCTCGACGGCGCCCGCACGCCCTACCGCGACATCGGGGTTCTCAATGCGGCGGCGGCCCTGATGGTCGCCGGGCGCGTTGACAGCCTGCAGGACGGCGTGACGCGCGCCGCCCAGGCGATCGACACCGGCGCGGCCAGGGCGGTCCTGGAGCGCCTGGCTGCCGTTTCCACCGCGTGAGCCCACCTGCCTCGCGGCGGATCCCGATGCTCGCTCAGCAGAGCCGCATGGCGCGACTCTGCTTCGTTTCTTGGTTTTGCATCATTTTTTCGCCGAGCCGGTGACCACTGCGGCGAATGATGCATGCCACCCCCGACACGCTCCCGAGGGGAGGACACGGCCTTGTCCGACACCGACACGACGTCTCAGGATTCGACGTCTCCCGAGGGCGAGGCCCGGCCGCGCCCGGCCGACGTGCTTGCCCATATCGAGGCCTATAAGCGGCGCGAGATCGCGGCGGCGAAGCTGCGCGTGCCGCTCGCCGAGCTGGAGAAGCGCGCCGCGAAAGCCGATCCGCCCCGGGGCTTCGCCGACGCGATCGCGGCCCATGTCGCGGAAGGCCGCTTCGCGCTGATCGCCGAGATCAAGAAGGCCTCGCCGTCCCGCGGCCTGATCCGCGAGGATTTCGACCCGCCGGCCCTCGCCCGCGCCTACGAGGCGGGCGGCGCCACCTGCCTGTCGGTGCTCACCGACGAGCCCTCGTTCAAGGGCAAGCCCGAGTACCTCACGGCGGCCCGCGCCGCCTGCTCCCTGCCGGTCCTGCGCAAGGACTTCCTGTTCGAGCCCTACCAGGTGGTCGAGGCCCGGGCCTGGGGCGCCGATTGCATCCTGGTCATCATGGCGAGCCTCGACGACGAGGAGGCCGCAGGCTTGGTCGAGACCGCCCACGACCTCGGCATGGACGTGCTGGTCGAGGTCCATGACGAGGCCGAGCTGGCGCGGGCCCTGCCCCTCGGCACCCGGCTCATCGGCGTCAACAACCGCGACTTGCGCACCTTCAAGGTCTCCCTCGACAATGCCGTGCGCCTGAGCCCGCTGGTGCCGCCGGACCGGATCCTGGTCGGCGAGAGCGGCATCGGCAGTCATGCCGACGCGCAGACCTTGGGGAAAGCCGGGATCCGCACGCTGCTGGTCGGCGAGAGCCTGATGCGGCAGGACGACGTGACCGCGGCGACGAGGCAGCTGCTGTTCGGCGCTCAGGCCTGAGCCGGAGGCGGGCCGGGGCTGTCGGCGGTCAGGAAGCCGATCAGGGCGTCGTTGACCCCTTGCGGCTCCTCGTGCTGGAGCCAGTGGGTGGCTTGCGGAAAATACCGCACCGCCCCTTGCGCGCAGAGGCGCAGGCTCTCGGCGGCGAGGCCGCGTTCGAGCGCGGTGTCGCGCTCGCCCCACAGGACCAGGACCGGCGGACGGATCGGTTCCGGCGCCGGCGCCCGGGGCAGGCGCAGGGCCCGGTACCAGTTCAGCATCGCGGTGATCGCCCCGGGCCGGCGCCAGGCGGCGGCGTAGAGGTCGAGATCGTGGGGCGAGAAGGCGCCGGGCCGGCTCGATCCGGTCAGGGCGCGCCGCAAGACGGCGCAGTCGCCGGCGCGCAGCAGCGCCTCGGGCAGGCCGGGGAGCTGGAACAGCCCGACATAGGCGCTGCGCAGCAACTGGCCCGGGTGCCGGCGGGCATAGGCGCCGAAGACGTCCGGATGCGGCGCGTTGAGGATCGCCAGCCGCTCCACCCGGCCGGGATGGCGCGCCGCCACCCACCAGGCGACGAGGCCGCCCCAATCGTGCCCGATGAGGCGGAATCGCTCTCCTTGTTCGGGATCGTGTCCGAGGGCGTCGGCGAGGCCGATCACGTCCTCGGCGAGGCGGTCGAGATGGTAGGCCGAGATCCCCTCGGGCCGGCTCGACAGGCCGTAGCCGCGCTGGTCCGGTGCCACGACCCGCGATCCGGCCGCCGCCAGCGGTCCGATCTGGTGCCGCCAGCTCCACCAGGTCTCGGGGAAGCCGTGCAGCAGGATCGTGAGCGGCCCCTCCGCCGGGCCGGCCTCGGCGATGTTCAGGGTCAGGCCGCGGACCGGGATGCGCCGCGTCGTGGGCTCGGTGGACGTCATCGCGGCGGCTCCTGAGTGTCGCAACGGAGGAGAGCGAAACGCGGCAGTCGCGGGTCCGGGCGCTTGACGGTGCGCGAGGCGTTGCGTCGCGGCATCACCTGCGTCACGGATGCCACAAAACGCGGACAAGCCCTTGCCAGCGGAGCCGACAGGGCTTAGCTATGAAGTGGCAACGCGGCGATGGCGTCGCGGCGTTGCTGCCCTCTTTGGGCGTTTCCTCCCTAGACTTGGGCCACACCTCGCGTGTGGCCTTTTTTCTTCGGTGCAAGCGCATCTGTCAACGGCCAAGCCGCCATGATCGTGCCTGAATGCACGCCGTTTTCGCGCGTTCGCACAAGGCCTTGCGGGCCGGCCTGAGGCGGGCGATGCCCCCCGATCAGCTCCATTCACCATCCATCAAGCAAAGGTGCGGATGCGCACTGCGCAACGCGGCTCGAGCCTCTACACAGCCTCGGTCACGCGGCGAAGGAGGCTCGGCGATGATCAGGGAAAGACTCGACGACATCCGGTTCCTCGTGACCCTCGCGGTGGTCGCGATGGTGGGTAGCCTGCTCGCCGGCCTGTTCACGTAGAGCCGATACCTTCGGATTTCGAAAAACATCGTTCCGCGGACGATGCCTCACGGCGCCTTGGATGACGGCGCCTCGCGGAGCAGGGCCGCGACCGCGGCGCGGTCCGGCAGGGCGTCGAACACGCCCTTGTGGCGGACCACGCAGGCACCGCACGCCGCAGCGACGCGCAGGCTCTCCGAGAGCGTGCGCCCCTCGGCGAGGCCGACCGCGAGGCCCGCCGTGAACGCGTCGCCGGCCCCGAGCGTGTCGATGGCTGCGACCGGGAAGGCCGGCTGGACCAGGACAGGATGACCGGCAGGGAAGGCGATCGCTCCCGACGCCCCGAGGGTGATCACGACGAGGTCCGGCCCGCGGGCGAGCAGCATCCCGGCCAGGGCCGTGAAGGCCGGGGGCTCCGCCGTGTCCTCGGGCACCGGGATGTCGAAGGCCGTGCCGAAGGCCGCGGCCTCCACCGCGTTGACCACCAGGATCGCGGTCTCCGCCAGGATCTCCGGCGACGGCATCCGGAACGGCGAGGGGTTGAGCAGGGTGCGCAGGCCCGCCGCGCGGGCGATCCGAAACGTCTCCGCCACCGCCTCGTCGCCGACCTCGAACTGTGCCAGGACGAGGGTGCTGCGGGCGATCCGCTCGGCCGCCTCCCGCACCTCCACGGCGCCGAGCCGGGCATTGGCGCCGGGATGCACCGCGAGGCAGTTCTCGCCCGAGGCGTCGGTGAAGCCGATGCCGGCCCCGGTCGGACCGGGAAAACGGTGCAGCATCTCCGGCGGGAGGCCGGCGCGGTCGAGGGCCGGCCCGGCGAGCGCCGCCAGGGCATCGTCCCCGACCGCCAGGATTCCGTCGACGGCGCCGCCGAGGCGCCGCGCCCCGACCGCGAGGTTGAGGCCCTTGCCGCCGGGCTCGACCAGGAAAGCCTGTGCCTCCAGCGATTCGCCCGCTCGCGGCAGGCGGGCAACCGTGGCAGAACAGGCGACCACGAAGCTTCCGAGGACGAAGAGAGCCGGATCGGCCACCATGTCGACGCTACCCTCGACGCTCATGTCCCCTCTCCGTCCGGTCGCCCACGCCGCCCCGGCGCGCGCTTCCCGCATCGGCTGACCCGCCGATGCCCGAGCACCCGTCCGGGCCCGGCCCGGGCCACCCTGCCCTGACGAGCCTGGTGCGGCTGCGCCATGATACCGCGAAGCCGCTCTATCAGCAGCTGGAAGAGCAGCTGCGCGCGCTGATCGAGGACGGGACGGTGGCGGGCGGCACGACGCTGCCGGCCGAGCGTCCCTTCGCGGAGGCGCTGGGCGTCAGCCGCACCACGGTGCAGCGCTGCTACGATTCCCTGCGCCGGCAGCATTACCTCACCGCCCATGGCCGGCACGGCTTCATCGTGGCGCCCGGGCGCACCCGGCTCAGCCCGGGCATGGACCGGCTCAAGGGCTTCACCGAGGAGATGCGCGAGCTCGGCCGCGTGCCCTCGTCGCAGATCGTCGAGCGCCGGGTGGTCCAGGATCGCTCGATCGCCTCGCTGTTCGGCCTGCCCTCGACCGCACCGTTCCTGAAGCTGGTCCGCATCCGCTGCGGCGACGGAATGCCGTTGTCGCGGGAGGTGGCGTGGTACGACCTCACGGCGGTGCCGGCCCTCGCCGAGGGCGACCTCGACGGTTCGGTCTACGCGTTCCTGGGCGCTCATGGGGCGGCCCTGGTGCGCTGCCGCCAGACCATCGAGGCGGCGACGCCGGACGAGGCGGAGTGCGCGGTGTTCGGCTTCACGCAAGCCCTCCCCTGCCTCCTGATCAAGCGCCGCTCCTACGACCGGGACGACCGGATGATCGAGTATGTCGAGGGCCTGTTTCGCGGCGACGCCTACGCCTATCGGCTCGATCTCAGAACCTGAGCCGGTGTTCTCGGGGCGTGAGCCGGCGATTTCGCGGCATGAGCCGGAATATGCGCCGCCTCGCCGGCCCCGCACGCCACCGGCAAGTGCACCGCCGCCACCAGGGCGACGAGCTGGCTCTGCTGCCGGGTTCCGGTCTTCAGGAAGATGCGGGCGACATGGGTGCGCGCCGTGGTGACGCTGATGCCGAGCTCGGCCGCGATCTCGGCGAGGCAGCCGCCGCGGGCAAGGGCCGCGCCGACCTGCGCCTCGGCCCTCGTCAGGCCGAACAGGGTGCGCAGCTGGACCTCGATCCGCCCCTGGGCCCGCAGCAGCCGGGCCACCACCACCGCCCGGCCGGGCGCCTCGGCATCGACGAGGGGTGACACGCAGACCGAGACACCCGGCTCGTCCGGGCCGCCGCTCTCGAGTTGCAGGAAGCCGCCGGCTTCCCCGGGCCGCCCGTCGCAGGCCGCCTGGATCAGGGCGTGGAGCCGCGAGCGGCCCTCCGCGTGGCGGGCTCCGAGGCAGCCGCCGGCGGCGTGCTGGCCCGACAAGGCCCCGTCGGGCCGGTCAAGGAGGTCTGCCGCCTCCCGGTTGGCGTGGAGGATGTGCCCCTGCCGGTCGACCACCAGCACGGCGAGAGCGAGGGCGTCGAGGGCGGCCGCCGCCGCCGGCTGCCAGGCGGTCACGGTGCGGTGGTCCCGGTGAGGCGGCTGCGCCGTCGTCCGTCACCGCTCCGCGCGACGCTGCCCCGACCGCGTTCGCCCCATCTGCACGCGTGCATCGTCGCCCCCCGGCAAAACTCCGCGATCGAACGGGCCGCGACCCGTCCGAAGCCATTTAAGTACCAAAATCTCTGCAGCACAAGACTGTTGATCGGCATTTCAGCATCGAGATTAAATCGGATAAGATTGATGCGGCCGAATCCGGATGCTTGCGTCAGGTATCGGTCGCACCGCCGCGGCTGGGATTGGTATCATCCTTTTGAAGGGGGCGGCACGTCGCGCCGAGGTCGAGCGCCGGGTTTCGGCGCTGGCGTGATGGTCGAGAGGCGCGGACGAGCCCCCGCCGCGACCGGTTCCCGGATCTGGGTCGGATCTGCCTGAGGCAATGACCGGAAAACCAGCCAGTCGATCGCCGGCGAACGCAGCGGAAGGCGGCGATCCGCGCCGCGGCGGCCGGCGCCCAGATGTTTCGGCTGCACGGCGCTGCGGCGAAACGACGATGCGGTGCAGCGGCCTGATCGATGCCGTCAGGCGGGAGCATCCGCAAGGTGCGGCGCAGTCCGCGTCCGGCGTCGGCGCCGCCAGACCAGACGGCCGAGTGCGGTGCCGGCGCGGCGGCAGAACAGGGCGGCGGCCAGGAACCAGGCGAGGCCGAGCCACAGGCCCTGCAGGACCACCAGGAGGCCCGACCCCAGCACCAGGGCGCCGCGGCCCAGGAGCGCCAGGACCGCCCGGCTGCGTCCGCCCATTCCCTCCGACAGGCGGGCGACGCGGCGCAGGTCGTCGGCATTCTCCGCCACGGCGAGGGCCTGCAGGGCGCCGCGGGCACCGAGCCGCGCCTGGATCCGGGCCGATTGCTCGCCGACGCTACGGATCTCCCGCAACGCGCCCGGCCGCAGCACACCCTTCGCCCCCTGGCGCAGGGCCGCGAGATCGAGCCGACCGGCGGCCGCGGTGGCGAGAGCCAGGGCCTCGCGGTCGACGGCCGCGCCGGCGCTGCGGGTGAGCCGGACGGCCAGGGGCCGGGACAGCTTGCCGGTGCGGGCGGCGAGCTTCAGGGTCGTGGTGCCGGCATGGACCGGCACGCTCGAGCCCAGGGACACGATGGTGGCGCCGGTGAGCGCCAGCCCGGCGGTGGCGAGGCCGAGGAGCAGCGGGTCGTAAGCCTCGCCCCGGGCGAGCCGCCCGCCCTCGCGCCACAGGTCGCGCAGGTCGCCGTAGCCGACGAGGTCGCCCGCCACCGCGCCGGCGAGGCCGGCCATGCCGGCCCCCTCCCCGCTGACGAAGCCGGTGGCGGCGTCCGCGAGGGCCCGGCGCGGCGCGCCCTCCGCGAGCGCCGCCACGGAGGCCCGCCGCTCGGGCGAGACCGGCACGCCCCGCTCCTCGGCGAGCGCCAGGAAGCTCCGGGCGAGATCCTCGTCGCGCACCGCCAAAGCCGCATCGAGGCCGGCGCCGATCCGCTCGGCATCCGCGACAGCGGGCAGGCGCAAGGCGGCGAGCGCCGCGGGATCGTCGGCGGCCGCGCGCAGGTGCCAGGCGCGGGCCGCCTCCGGCAACAGCACGGGGGCCGCGGCGGCGATGCCGGCGGCGCCGAGCAGCAGCAGCGCCCCGGCCATGCGCCGGCGCCGATCCGACGCGGGGCGTTCCATGGGTCTAGCCGGGCTCGACCTGCGGGGCGTGGCCGCCGAGCTCGTCGACCAGCACCCGGGTGTTTTCGGAGTAATCGACCGGCACCGCCACGAGATGCACCCCGCCCGCCGCGAAGGCGGCCTCCAGCGTCGGCGCCAGCGTCTCGGCCGATGTCACCCGGTGGCCCTTGGCACCGTAGGACTCGGCGTAAGTCACGAAATCCGGGTTGCCGAAGGTCATGCCGTAATCGGGGAACCGGTCGACCGCCTGCTTCCAGCGGATCATGCCGTAGGCGCGGTCGTCGAGCACCAGCACCACCAGGTCGAGCTTCAGGCGCACGGCCGTCTCCATCTCCTGGCTGTTCATCATGAACCCGCCATCGCCGCAGACCGCGAGCACCCGGCGCTCCGGGTGGACGAGCTTGGCCATCATCGCCGAGGGCAGTCCGGCGCCCATGGTGGCGAGCGCGTTGTCGAGCAGCAGCGTGTTGGCGACGTGGGTGCGGTAGTTGCGGGCGAACCAGATCTTGTACATGCCGTTGTCGAGGCAGACGATGCCGTCCTCCGGCATCACCGCCCGCACGTCGTGCACCAGGCGCTGGGGCGTCACCGGGAAGCGGTCCTCCTCGGCCCGGTCGTTGATGCGGGCGAGGATGCGCTGGCGCAGGTCGAGGAGCCCCGGCTCCGGGTCGAGCCGGCCGCCGAGCCGGTCGGCCAGCGCCGTGACGGTCGCCCCGATATCGCCCACCACCTCGGCGTCGGGGTGGAAGACCTGCTCGACGCTGGCCGAGACGTAGCCGACATGGATCACCCGCGGCCCGCCCGCCACCCGGCCCATCAGGAAGGGCGGCTTCTCGACGGTGTCGTGGCCGATCGAGAGGATGAGGTCGGCGCTGTCGATCGCCTCGTGGACATAGTCGCGCTCAGACAAGGCCGCGGTGCCGACATAGAGGTTCGAGCCGCCGGTGACCGCGCCCTTGCCCATCTGGGTGTTGAAGAACGGGATCCGGGTGCGGCGCACGAAGTCGGACAGGGGCTCGACCAGGCGCGGCCGGTTGCCGGCGGCGCCGATCATGACGAGCGGGCGGCGCGCCTGCAGGATCATGGCGGCGGCGCGCTCGATCGCGGCGGGGTTGGCCACCGGCCGGTCGATCGGGTGCGACGGCACCAGGGCGACGTCGGCCTCCTCCGCCGCGACGTCCTCGGGCAGTTCGAGATGGACCGGCCCGGGCCGCTCCTCGGTGGCGACCCGGAAGGCGTCGCGCACGATGGTCGGGATCGAGGCGGCGGAGACGATCTGGCGCGTCATCTTGGTGAGCGGGCGCATCGCCGCGATCACGTCGACGATCTGGAACCGGGCCTGGCGGGCGCTCATGATCGGCTTCTGGCCGGTGATCATCAGCATCGGCATCGCGCCGAGATGGGCGTAGGCCGCGCCCGTCGTGAAGTTGAGGGCGCCCGGCCCGAGCGTCGAGATGCACACGCCGGGCCGGCCCGTCAGCCGGCCATGGGTCGCCGCCATGAAGGCTGCCGCCTGCTCGTGGCGGGTCAGCACCAGCTCGATCGTCGAGGAGCGCAGGGACTCGACGACATCGAGATTCTCCTCCCCCGGGATGCCGAAGATCCGGTCCACGCCCTCGTTCTCGAGGGCGGCCACCAGCAGGTCGGATCCTTTGGCCATGCGGCGCTCCTCGGGGCCTTCGATCGTCGCGTCGATCATAAGGACAGTTGGGGTTCCGCGACATGCAGAAAAACCCGCCGCTCCGTCCCGGGCCGCGCGCCCTCGGGCCGACGTTACGGCGCGTTGCTGGCGCTGCGCCCCGTCGCGCTGGTGGTGATGGTGTCGGCCGACCAGTCGAAGGCGGTGCCGGCGCGGCCCAGCCGCTCGCCATGGGCGAACAGGGCCCGCATGTAGCCCTGCTCGAACGGCGCCTGCGAGGTCTGGGAGAAGCGCTGGTCGATGGTGGCGACGTGGAGGGGCGTGCCGGTGCGGGCCGCGAAGGCCTTCGTCACCGCGATGGCGCCGCTGGTCTGGGCCTTGATCATCGCCGAGAGCGAGCGGCCGAGGATGCTCAGGATCGAGCGCTGGGCGACCTGGAAATCCGGCGCCTGCGAGGTGTTGACGACGACGTAGATCGCGGGCGCGGGCAGGCGGTCCTCCTCGGCGGAGGCGCCCGCCAGGGGCTCGAGCAGCATGCGCCCGGGGGCGACGAAGAACGGCGCCGTGGCGCCGCCATCGGCATGCATCTCCTGGAAGCGCTTGGCCTTGGGCCCGACGGAGTCGATCATCACCGGCGGGAAGATGCCGGGGATCGCCGCCGAGGCCAGCATCACCTCGCGGAACAGCTTGAGCCCTGCGGGACCGCCGGACGCCGCGATGGCGCCCATGTTCCACAGGGTTGGGCGCAGGGAATCGAGGTCGGTGGTGACGACGAGGAGGCGCCGGCCCTTGCGGTGCTCCGCCGCCACCGCCTCGAGGAGCGCGGGGGTGACGGTGCGCTCGATGCCGCGCTTGAGCGGCCAGGTATCGGTGAGGCTCTCCGGGCCGCCGCCGAACTCGAACACGTCCGCCGCGGAGGTCTCCGTATAGGCCTTCTCCAGGGCCTCGTCCTGGGAGGCGCCGACGAAGGCGAAGGGGGCGATGAGCGCGCCGGTCGAGACGCCGGTGACGACGCCGAAATCCGGCCGCGTCCCGGCCCGGGTCCAGCCCTTCAGCAGGCCCGCCGCGAAGGCGCCGTTCTCGCCGCCGCCGGACAGGGCGAGCCAGGGCTTGCGCGACGCCATCGAGGCGCCGTCGACGAAGGCCCGGAACGCCGCCGGATCGTCGCCCGGCAGCCGCACCGAGGCCGCCAGCCCCTCCGGCCGCGCCCCCGCGAGATCCTCCGCCGTGAAGCTCGGACGCACGGTCGAGCGCTGCCGATCCGCCACTGTGCCGGCCGCGGCCGGCATCGTAGCCCCCCATGCGAGCGCCAGGATCGCGGCGCCGGCAAACCCGCGCCGATTCATCTCTCGGGACATGGTTCCTGTCCTCCGCCGCCCGCCTCGCCCGGTGAACGCTACGGTGAGGTTCCCGTTCCCTGCCGCATGTGCGAAAGAACACGTGCGCACAGGATTCGCGGCGCCTGTCCGCCAGATCACGGCGCGGGCGCTTCGGGTTGCGGCCAATCCCGCGGCGTCTTCTGTCCAGGATCTGCTGTGTCCGTCCCGGTCCCGCGACAATGAACCGAAATACGCGGACCGCAAGTCGACCTGTGACGACTTGCACCGGCACCTTGAAGACAAGGTGCGGTCCGCCTCGGGGCGCGTCCGGGCCGATCCTCCGCCGAAAGCATGATTCCGCGCCGGCCGGCGGAGACGAAGGGTGATCGGCCTCCGCACGACCACCCGCACGACCATCTGCCGAGAGGCGCCCCCTTTACGGCCGCGCCGCCCCTGCACTACCCCTCCGTCACGGCCGGGGCCCCGCGACGCCGGGATCGCGCGTGGTCGGCCGTGCCGGAGGTTGGAGACACGCCCATGAAACTGCCGCGCCGCTTCTTCCAGCCCCTGGCCTCCGGGGCTCCGGCTCCGTTCCGCGAGCTGCCGGTGCGCCTCGAGCGCATGATCCATTTCGTTCCGCCGCACAACGACAAGGTCCGGGCCCGGGTCCCGGAACTGGCGAGCCAAGTCGACGTGGTGCTGGGCAACCTCGAGGACGCGGTCCCGGCCGACCAGAAGCTGAATGCCCGCAAGGGCTTCATCGCCATGGCGCGGGACGTGGACTTCGCCCGCCACGGCACCGGCCTGTGGACCCGCGTCAACGCCCTCAACAGCCCGTGGCTGCTCGACGACCTGATGGAGATCGTGGCCGAGGTCGGGTCGAAGCTCGACGTCGTGATGGTGCCGAAGGTCGAGGGGCCGTGGGACATCCACTACGTCGACCAGCTGCTCGCGCAGCTCGAGGCGAGGGCCGGCGTCACGAAGCCGATCCTGGTCCACGCCATCCTGGAGACGGCGGAGGGCGTCGCCAATGTCGATGCCATCGCCTGCGCCTCGCCGCGCATGCACGGGATGAGCCTCGGCCCGGCCGACCTCGCGGCGTCGCGCGGCATGAAGACCACCCGGGTCGGCGGCGGCCATCCGGATTACCGGGTCATCGCCGATCCGACGCCGGGCGTCGCCGAGAGGGCGAGCGTGCAGCAGGACCTCTGGCACTACACCATCGCCCGGATGGTCGATGCCTGCCAGGCCAACGGCATCAAGGCATTCTACGGCCCGTTCGGGGATTTCTCGGATGCGGCGGCCTGCGAGGTGCAGTTCCGCAATGCCTTCCTGATGGGCTGCGCCGGGGCCTGGACCCTGCATCCGAGCCAGGTCGCGATCGCGAAAAGCGTCTTCGCGCCCGATCCGGCCGAGGTCGCCTTCGCCAAGCGCATCCTGGAGGCGATGCCCGACGGCACCGGCGCCGTCATGCTCGACGGCAAGATGCAGGACGACGCCACCTGGAAGCAGGCCAGCGTGATCGTGGACCTCGCTCGGCTGGTCGCCGCCAAGGACCCCGACCTCGCCCGGGCGTATGGCCTGGAGGCTTGAGGCTCCCGGCATCGTGAGATCACCGGGGGCGGGGCCTACCTTGTGCGCAGACGTTGCACCGGTGCAATCCCGCCCTCGTCATCCTATGTGACGCCCATGCCTCTCGGACAGACCTTCTCCGCCATGCCCGCCCCGCAGCCCGACGTCGCGCCGTCCGGCGCGGTCATCCGCCTCGCCAAGTTCAACATCGGCGACGTGGTGCGCCACCGGATCTACCCGTTCCGCGGCATCATCTTCGATGTCGACCCGGTCTTCGCCAACACCGAGGAATGGTGGCAGGCGATCCCCGAGGAGGTGCGGCCGTCCAAGGACCAGCCGTTCTATCACCTGCTCGCCGAGAACCAGGACACCGAATACGTCGCCTATGTCTCGGAGCAGAACCTGGTGCCGGATCGCTCCGGCGAGGCCCTGCGCCACGCCCGCATCGCCGAGATGTTCGAGCGCGATGCCGACGGCGCCTACCGCATGCGCAGCGACTCGGCCAATTGAGGCCGCCGGCGGGCGGGTTGCCCGCGCCCGATGGATCGCGCCGCGAGGGCCGGGCCGCGAGGTCCGGCCCTCGTCGCGTCTGCCCCCGGTCGAACGATCATGCCATGCCGGTACGCCAACTTATGTGAACGAAGATCCTCTGCATTGTCATAGACTGAGACCAGTCTTGCAAATGAGACTGGTCATGCGGGTGTTCCCTGCAGGCATCCGGTCTGGCTGTACGCGTCGCGATGATCGGTCGATCGTCGTGGTGATGCTTCCTGTGCGAATGGGAGGGCGCCATGAGGAGCGGAACTGGGAGCGGAAGCGAGAGCATCACGGGCGAGAGCGGCGGGATCCAGCCGCATAACGTCCGGCCGGCCGGCATCTGGAATTCCGGCGGCAGCCGCTACGACGAGATCAGCCGCGGCATCGCCGACAGCATCGCGCATTGCGTGCTGCGTCTGGCCCCGCGGCCCGGCGAGCGGATCCTCGACCTCGCCACCGGAACCGGCTGGACCTCGCGGCTGGTCGCCCGCCACGGTGCGCAGGTCGTGGGCGTGGATCTCGGTGCCGACCTGATCGCCTTCGCGGCCGAGCAGGCACGGGCCGAGAATCTCGACATCGCCTACCGCGTCGCCGATGCCGAGAGCCTGCCCTTCGACGATGGCGCCTTCGACGCCGTGATCTCGACCTGCGGCGTGATGTTCGCCAGCCGTCCAGAGGCGGCGGCGGCGGAGCTGGCACGGGTCTGCCGCCCGGGCGGGCGCATCGCCCTCACCACCTGGACACCGGACGGCGCCGTGTTCGAGATGTTCCGGGTGATGAAGGCCTACATGCCGCCGCCGCCCACGCCGGCCCCGCCCTCGCCGTTCGAGTGGGGCCGCACCGAGCGCATCATGGAGCTGCTGGGCCGGGATTTCGATCTCGCCTTCGAGAAAGGCGTCTCGTTCTACCGCGAGGCGAGCCCGGAGGCCGCCTGGGAGACCTTCTCCACCGGCTACGGGCCGATGAAAGCCCTGGCCGCCAGCCTGGACGAGAACCGCCGCGCCGAGTTGCAGCGCGACGTCATCGCCTTCCACGCGCAGTTCACGACCCCGCTCGGGATCTGCGTGCCCCGCGACTACTGGGTGACGCACGGCCTGCGGCGGTAGGCCTCGGGCCATGCGGAACGCCCCGGCATCGAGGCGTCGATGCCGGGGCGCTCGGATCGTTCCGTCGATTGCAGCACCGCGCGCCCGGCCAGTCGAGCGAGAGGCCGTTCCCGACGGGCCGACTGACTGACGTGGCCTGGCTTACTTGGCCGGAGCCGCCGCCGGGGCGGCGCCGCCCTTCTGCTCGAGCTGCTTGCGCATCTCCTCGCTGCGCTTCTCCAGCTCGGCCTGGAGCTTCTTCTGCTGCTCCTCGAGCACCTTCGGGTCGATCGGGGCGCCGTCGAAGGCCTTGCCGAAGCCGGCCAGCGGCACCGCGAAGGTGACCTCGCGCTGCATCTGGTTCTGCACGCTGACGTTCAGGGTCGTGCCCTTCTTCATCGCGGCGACGACCTCGTCCTTCAGGCCGGGCGCCTCGGCGAAGCAGCCGTTCGGGAAGCAGACGGCGTAGCGGCCGGGGGTCGGCTGGCCGTTATCGACCGTGAAGCGGATGCCGGGCTGCAGCAGCAGGCCGAGCGGCATCAGGAAGCGCACGACCTTGGCGCCCTGAGGGCCCTTCATGTCATAGACCGCCACGGCCAGCACCGCCTGGCCCTGGTCGGAGACGAAGTCGCGGGTGGTGTAGCAGACCTCGTTGCCGCTGCCCTGGTCCTTGCCGCAGACCTTGGTCCAGTCGGCCTGGGACGGCTCGGCCTTCACCTGCACGACCATCGGACCCGTCTGCTGCTGGCCCTGCGCGGCGGGCGCCGCCGGAGCGGGAGCGGCCGGCGCCGGAGCGGCGGGCTTCTTGGGCTGGGCGAGGGCCGGGGCGGCCGCGAGACCGAGCCCGAGGCCAGCCAGGGCGAAGGCGATGGCGGCCTGGTTCGGGCGCGCGGGACGATTCGCGAAGAACATCAGGAGTGGACCCCTCAAACGGCAGGACGTCGGTGGCCGGTGCCGCGCGAAGCCCGCGGGGATGCGGGTGCGCTGGCAGCAAGCGGAGCGCGGCCGAAGGGCTCCGCCCGACCTCCGGGGCGCCTGCTTTCCCCCGGATTGAGGCGAAGGCAAGGCCTCGGCCGCCGACCGAACCGCCCCTTAGCCGATCCCTTCGCGGACCGCGAGGGCCCCGTAAGCTTAAAACGCCCTTAACCATGCGCGGGCAGGATGCTCGGTGCGGCATGCGGACGAAGGTGACGGCTTTGGCGGCTCAGGCGACGATGAGACGAGACGACGCGTCGTCCCCGCCCGATCCGGCGGGGGCGACCGTCCCGGCCGGTCCCGCGGCGCCCGCCCACGCTCCCGTCTCGTCGGCCGCCTTGGCCCCGGCTCCCATGGCTCCTACCCCGATGGGGCTGGGGGCACTCCTGGCCGCCGTGGCCGACCGCCATCCCGCCCGCATCGCGCTCGTCGACCAGGCGAGCAAGCCCGCCTGGTGCGGACGCCCCGCCATCGCCTGGACCTACGCCGCCGCCCGCGAGATCGTCGCGCGCCTCGCCGAAGGCCTCCAGCAGCTCAGGCTGCCGCCGCGGAGCCCCATCGGCCTGTGCATGGCCGGCATGGCCGAGGCGCATCTCGCATTCCTCGCCATCGAGCAGGCCGGCCACATCCCCTGCCCGCTGCCGGTCACCTGGGACGAGGACCGCCTGCTCCAGGCGGTCGAGGCAGCGCAGATGCTCGCTGTCCTGACGCAAGGCGCGCTCGGCTCCGAGCGGCCGGCCGAGAAGATGTGCCGCGTCGCGATGCGCTACTTCCCCTTACGCTTCGTCGCCGCCTTCGGGCCGCACGTGCCGGACGGCGTGCTCGGCCTCGACCAGGTCGTGCTCGACCACCGGGGCGACGCAGCGTCCCTCGGCACCGGGCCGGCCGCCGGCCTCGTCACCTTCGCGTTCCCGGGCGGCTCCCCGGGGCCCACCCCGGCGCGCCCGGCCGGGCCCCCGCCCGAGCCCGAGGGCATCCCCTTGGCCGTGCGGCGCGAGGCCGAGGCGCTGACGGCCGCCGCCGCCGGCTGCCTGGTGCCGCTGCGGGTCGAGCCCGGCGAGCGGATCCTCAGCCTGCTGCCGCCGAGCGACCTCAAGGGCCTCGCCACCGGGCTCGCCGCCGCCCTGCTCGCCGGCGCCACCCTGGAATGCCACCCGGTCTTCGATGCGGGCACCCTCTCGGCCGCCCTCGACCAGCCGGTGCCGACCCATCTGATCGTGCCGGCCTGGATGGAGGCGGGATTCTCCCGCACCACCGTGCCGGGCCGGCTGCGCACCCTCGCCTATGTCCATCGGGCGCCCTGCCGCCTCAGCTCCCGCCTGCCGGGCCGCTCCGGCGTGGTCGACATCCTGGCCTTCGACGAGGTCGCCCTGCTGTGCGGCCGGCGCGACGCCCAGGATGTCGGCCTCGTCCTGGCGGCCCCCGAGCGAGCCGCCCTCGCGACCGAGCGGGGCGGACTGATCCAGCTGCGCCGCGATCCGGACGGGCGCCTGAGCTTCCGCGGGCCGGCCTGCGCCGCCCGCATGTTGCGCCGCGGCATCACCGAGGACGAAAATCCGGACGGGTGGATGGCCTCGCGCTACCGGGCCTCGCTCTTCGCCGGGGTCGCCACGGCGGTGACGGAGATTCTCTAGGACGCCGGCAAATTTTTCAGCCCTTTTCGCAATCGCGAAAACATCAGCCGCCGCAGTCGTTTGACGGCTCATCACCGAGCCCGGTCCGGGATCGTCCGCCGGCCATGGGCCTAACATGGGCCGGCGGAGATGATGAACCTTCGTCGGCTTACCGCGTTACTGCCCCGGTGCCTTCACGAGAGGCACGCGATCGGCTAACGCTTGAACATGGGTGCGCTGCAAAAAGTCCTCGTCGTCGACGACGGCCACCGTGCCGTCGACCGGGCCCTCTCCGCCGAACTGGCCGAGCTGGGCTATGCCAGCGTCACCGCCTCCCTGGAGGCGGCGGACGATGTCCTGGCAATGATGCCGCGCCCGGCGGCGGTGCTGCTGCACGTTCCGCCCCGCGACACCGGCGGCGCCTTCCGGATGATGTCGGAGCGCCTGCGCGAGCAGATGCGCGGCGCCGGCATCCCGGTCATCGAGGTCGACGCCGCCGGACAGCAGACGGGCGCCCCGATCGACCTGCAGAGCCGCATCGGCACGCGTGTGCTGAACGAGCCGGAATTCTAAGGCGGGCCCGCCGGGATCGTCGCATCCCGGATCCTCCCTCCCCCGACCTCATCCTGAGGCGCGAGCGCGCCTCAGGATGAGGTCGCGCGTCGGACGGGGCGGTTCGCAGGTTGCTCGGAAGCCTCTCTCCTCACCCCGCCTGCAACAGCTTCACCGCCGCATCCCGCTCGAACAGGTAGAGCAGCGCCCGCAGGGCGTGGCCCCGCTCCGTCTTGAGCCCCGGATCGCGCTCGACGATCAGCCGGGCGTCGTCGCGGGCCGCCACGATCAGGTCGCCGTCCGCCTCCGGCCTGGCGAGCCGGAAGGCGGCCAGCCCTGACTGGCGGGTGCCCAGCACCTCACCCTCGCCCCGCAGGCGAAGGTCCTCCTCGGCGATGCGAAACCCGTCCTCGGTCTCGCGCATCATCTCGAGCCGGGCCCGGGCGACCTGGCCGAGCGGCCCCTTGAACAGCAGGAGGCAGGTCGAGGCGCCCGAGCCCCGACCGACCCGGCCGCGCAGCTGGTGCAGCTGGGCGAGGCCGAAGCGCTCGGCATGCTCGATCACCATGACGGTGGCCTGCGGCACGTCCACCCCGACCTCCACCACCGTGGTCGAGACCAGGATCTTCGTCGTGCCTTCGACGAAGCGCTCCATCGCCTCGTCCTTGTCCTTGCCCGGCATCTTGCCGTGGACGAGGCCGACCGCGTCGCCGAAGCGCTCGCGCAGGGCCGAAAAGCGCTCCTCGGCGGCGGCGAGGTCGACATACTCGGATTCGGCGACGAGCGGGCAGATCCAGTAGACCCGGTCGCCCCTGGCAAGCGCCCGTTCGAGGCCCAGCACCACCTCCTCGATCCGGTCGGTCGAGACCAGCACCGTCTTGATCGGCTGGCGGCCGGCCGGCTTCTCGTCGAGGACCGAGACCTCCATGTCGCCGAAATAGGTCAGCGCCAGGGTGCGGGGGATCGGCGTCGCGGTCATCACCAGGATGTCGACCGCCGCGCCCTTGCCCCCGAGCGCCAAGCGCTGGTGCACGCCGAAGCGGTGCTGCTCGTCGACCACCGCGAGGCCGAGATCGTGGAAGGCCACGTCGTCCTGAAACAGCGCGTGAGTGCCGACGACGATGTGGATCGAGCCGTCGGCGAGGCCGGCCAGCGTCGCGCGCCGCTCCGCCGCCCGGTCGCGGCCGGTGAGCAGCGCGAGCCTCAAGCCCGCCTCCTCCACCATCGGCCGCAGGCGCTCGGCGTGCTGGCGGGCCAGGATCTCGGTCGGCGCCATCATCGCCGCCTGACGCCCGGCCTCGATCGCCGAGGCCATCGCAAGCAGCGCCACCGCGGTCTTGCCCGAGCCGACATCGCCCTGGAGCAGGCGCAGCATGCGCCGGTCCGAGCCCATGTCCCCGCGGATCTCGGCGAGCGCCCGGGTCTGCGCCCCGGTGAGCCCGAACGGCAGCGCCGCCTCGATCCGCCGCGACAGCGCCCCGTCGCCGACATTGGTGCGGCCGGCCGGGCGGTGCATCCGGCTGCGCACCAGCGCCAGGGCCAGCTGCGAGGCCAGAAGCTCGTCATAGGCGAGGCGCCGGCGGGCCGGGGTCTTCAGATCCTCCTCGGTCTCGGCGGCCTCCGCCGGGCGATGCTCGGTGCGGAGCGCGTCGGCAAAGGCCGGCCAGTCCTGACGGTCGAGGTAGGCACGGTCCTGCCACTCCGGCAGGGTCGGCAGCCGGTCGAGGGCTGCGACCGCGAGCTTGCCGATCGCCCGCGAGGTCAGGCCTTCCGTGGCGCCGTAGATCGGCTCCACCGCCGGCAGGTCGGCCAGCCCCTTCTCGTCGAGGATGCGGGACGGATGCACCATCTGGCGGAAGCCGTCCCACAGCTCGATCCGGCCGGAGACGTAGCGGTGGCTGCCGAGGGGCAGCATCTTCTCGATGCGGGCGCGGGGCAGGTTGAAGAACACCAGGGTGATGTCGCCGGTCTGGTCCTCGACCAGCACACGGAACGGCTTTCGCCCGCCCATGGTCTGCGGCGGGCGGTGGGCCACCACGGTCACGCCGAGCGTCACCGGCTCGCCGGGCGGCGCCTCGGCGATCGAGCCGCGCAGCTGCCGGGCGATGCCGCGCTGGGGCAGATGGAACAGCAGGTCGACCACCCGGGCCGGCCGCTCCGGCGTGCCGACGAGCTTGTCGATCAGCACGGCGACCTTGGGACCGGCCCCCGGCAGCACGGTGGCGGGGGCGAACAGGGGATCGAGCAGGTAGGGACGCAGCGACATCGGGGCGGGAGCGGAGGGCAATCGGGGGCTCTATACACCACCGCGCCGCTTCTGCGGGCCCGCGGGATCGCCATATGAGTGTCGCATCCCGCGCCTCACGCCCCATATCAGGCGGAGGGTTTCGCACCCGCGCCCCGGGCGGTAAAGCCGCACGGACCAGCCCGAGGAACTGTCCCGCGATGACCGGTACCACCCGCACCAGCGCCGACCTCGATCCGCGCCGCCGCCGCACCCTCTACCGCTCCTGGCACCGGGGCACCCGGGAGATGGACCTGATCATGGGCCGCTTCGCGGATGCCGAGATCGGGACGCTCACGGAGGAGGAGCTCGACGATTTCGAGCTGCTGATCGAGGTGCCGGACCGCGACCTCTTCCGCTGGATCACCGACGAGGTGGAAGCCCCGTCGAACTACGACACGCCGGTCTATCGCCGGATGAAGGCCTTCCACCAGCACGGGGCGCCGGTGGATCTGTGAGGCGCCACGCCTAGCCCTCCCCCCTGCGGGAAAGGGTGGCCTACGAAGTAGGCCGGGAGAGGGGATGCCGCTTCCGGAGAGGCCGCGACCGTCATGAAGGGCGCCACATCCTGCGGCGTCGCGATCCCCTCTCCCGCCCCTATCCGGGGGGCGCCCTCCCCCGCAGAGGGGGGAGGGTTTATCCCGCGCTTCATCCTGGCGCCCGACCGACCCTGCGAATCCACGATCCCCTGCGCGAGCAGGCTCCGCTGAAGACTCAACAAAAACCTGATGGCCAAGCCCGCTCCCAAGCCCCCCGCCCCGCCCGCAGCTCCGAAAAAGCCCCCGGCCGCCCGCTTCGCCCTGCCGAAATCCGCGGCGCTGACCCGGGCCGTGGAGGCCCTGAAGGCCGGCGACAGCGCGACGCTGGCGCGCGTGCCGGACGGGTTCGACGCCCTTGTGGTCGCCGACCTCGCCCGGGCCCTGTCGCAGGTCGCGGAAGGCCCGGCGGTGCTGGTCCATGTCGCCCGGGACGGCACCCGCTCGGCGGCCTTCGCCAGCGCGCTGGCCTTCGTGGCGCCCGAGATCGAGGTGATGAGCGTCCCGGCCTGGGACTGCCAGCCCTACGACCGGATCTCGCCGAACCCGGCCATCGCGGCGCAGCGCATGACGGCGCTCTCGCGGCTCGCGCGCACCCGCTCCTCGGCCGAGAAGCCGCGCATCCTCACCACCACGGTCAACGCCCTGGTGCAGCGGGTGCCGCCGAAGTCGCGCATCGCCGTCGAGACTTTTTCCGCCGCGCCCGGCAACGCCCTCGACACCGACCAGATCGTCGCCTGGCTCGAAGCCAACGGCTTCCTGCGCACCGGCACCGTGCGCGACACCGGCGAATACGCGGTGCGCGGCGGCATCATCGACCTGTCGCCGCCCGGCTTGGCCAACCCGGTCCGCCTCGACTTCTTCGGCGACACCCTCGAATCGATCCGCGCCTTCGACCCCGAGACCCAGCGCACGATTGGGCAATTGCGGTCCCTCGACCTCGTGCCGATGAGCGAGGTGCAGCTCACCACCGAGACGATCCGGCGCTTCCGCCAGGGCTACGTCACCACCTTCGGCGCGGCGACCCGCGACGACCGGCTCTACGAGACGATCAGCGAGGGGCGGCGCTATGCCGGCCTCGAGCACTGGATGCCGCTGTTCTACGACCGTCTCGACACGCTGTTCGATTACGTCGCCGGCGTGCCGCTGATCCTCGACCATCAGGCCGACGACGCGGTGGCCGAGCGCCTGTCCCAGGTCCAGGAATATTACGACGCCCGCTGCGAGGCGCTGAAGGAGCGCCAGAGCGGCACCGCGCCCTACAAGCCGCTTAAAGCCGACGCGCTCTATCTCTCGCCGAACGAGTGGGCGAAACGCATCGAGAGCGCGACGGTCGCCCGCCTCGCCCCCTTCGATGTGCCGGAGGTCGCTGGGCGCCGGCTGATCGACTGCGAGGGAGCGCCCGGCCGCAGCTTCGCGCCGGAGCGGGCGCAGGAGGGCGTCAACGTCTTCGACGCGGCGGTGAGCCATGTCCGCGACCTGCAAGGAGCCGGGCACCACGTCGTCCTGGCGGCATGGTCGGAGGGGTCTCGCGACCGCCTCTGCGGCGTCCTGACCGAGCACGGCCTGCCGAAGCCGAAGAGCATCACCCGGCTCTCCGACATCCTGGCGATGAAGCGCGGCCAGGATATCGGCGTCGCGGTCTGGGGGTTGGAGGCCGGGTTCTCCGCCGGCCAGCTCGCCGTGGTGGCGGAGGGCGACATCCTCGGCGACCGCCTGGTGCGGCCCAAGCGCAAGGCCAAGCGGCCCCAGGACGTGATCCTGGAGGTGCAGGCACTGGCGCCCGGCGACCTCGTGGTCCATGCCGATCACGGCATCGGCCGGTTCATCGGGCTCAAGACCGTGACGGCGGCCGGCGCCCCGCACGATTGCCTGGAGATCCAGTATAGCGGCGGCCTGCTGCTGCTGCCGGTCGAAAATATCGAGCTTCTGACCCGCTACGGCTCGGAGGATGCCGACGTCGCCCTCGACAAGCTCGGCGGCGGGGCCTGGCAGGCGCGCAAGGCCAAGCTCAAGCGCCGGATCATGGAGATGGCCGGCGCCCTCATCAAGGTCGCGGCCGAGCGCTTCCTGAAATCGGCGCCGAAGATGGCGCCGCCGGAAGGGACCTACGGCGAGTTCGCCGCCCGCTTCCCCTACGAGGAGACCGAGGACCAGGAGGCGGCGATCGCCGCGACGCTGGGCGACCTCACCTCCGGCCGGCCGATGGACCGGCTGGTTTGCGGCGATGTCGGCTTCGGCAAGACCGAGGTGGCTCTGCGCGCCGCCTTCGTCACCGCGCTCTCGGGCAAGCAGGTGGCGGTGGTGGTGCCGACGACGCTCCTGGCGCGCCAGCACGCCCGCACCTTCGAGGCCCGGTTCAAGGGCCTGCCGGTCAACGTCGCCCAGGCCTCGCGCTTCGTCGGCAATGCCGACCTGAAGAAGGTGCGCGAAGGCCTCGCCGACGGCTCGGTCGACATCGTGGTCGGCACCCACGCGTTGCTCGCGAAAAATATCACCTTCAAGGATCTCGGCCTCATCATCATCGACGAGGAGCAGCATTTCGGCGTCGCCCACAAGGAGCGGCTGAAGGCGCTGAAATCCGAGGTGCACGTGCTCACGCTCTCGGCGACGCCGATCCCGCGCACGCTCCAGCTCGCCATGACGGGGGTGCGCGAGCTCTCGATCATCGCCACGCCGCCGGTCGATCGCCTGGCGGTGCGCACCTTCGTGATGCCGTTCGATCCGCTCTCGATCCGCGAGGCGCTCCTGCGCGAGCGCTATCGCGGCGGCCAGGCCTTCTACGTCGTGCCGCGCATCGAGCACCTGGAGGAGGTCAAGCGCTTCCTCGACCGCGAGGTGCCCGAGGCCAAGGTGGCGGTGGCCCACGGCCAGATGGCGGCGGGCCAGCTCGAGGACGTGATGACGGCCTTCTACGACGGCCAGTACGACATCCTGCTCGCCACCACGATCGTCGAATCGGGCCTCGACATCCCGACCGCCAACACGCTCATCGTCCACCGCGCCGACATGTTCGGCCTCGCCCAGCTCTACCAGCTGCGCGGCCGCGTCGGCCGCTCCAAGGCCCGGGCCTACGCGCTGTTCACCACGCCGGAGGGCAAGACCCTGACGGTGCAGGCGGAGCGCCGCCTCTCCGTGCTGCAATCCCTCGACACGCTGGGCGCCGGCTTCCAGCTCGCCAGCCACGACCTCGACATCCGCGGCGCCGGCAACCTGCTCGGCGACGAGCAGTCCGGCCACGTCAAGGAGGTCGGCTACGAGCTCTACCAGCAGATGCTGGAGAGCGCGGTGGCGGCGCTGAAGTCCGGCAACGCCCTGCCGACCGACGAGCAATGGTCACCGACCATCGCGCTGGGCGCCCCGGTCACGATGCCGGAGGACTACGTCGCGGATCTCTCGGTGCGCCTCGGCCTCTACCGCCGCCTCGCGACGCTGGAGAACGACCAGGAGCTGGAGAGCTTCGGCGCCGAGCTGATCGACCGCTTCGGCCCGATGCCGCCGGAGGTCGAGCAGCTCCTGAAGATCGTGACGATCAAGATCCTGTGCCGCGAGACCAACGTCGAGAAGGTCGAGGCCGGCCCGAAGGGCATCGTCATGCACTTCCGCGATCGTTCCTTCGCCAACCCGGCCAAGCTCGCCGGCTACATCGCCGACCAGCGCTCCTTCGCCAAGGTGCGGCCCGACATGAGCGTGGTGTTCATCCGCGACCTCGCCACGGTGGCCGAGCGGCTGAAGGAGACGACGGCGATCCTGCGCGATCTGGTGAAGCTGATCACGAAGAGGAAGGCGGCCTGAGAGGCATGGGGACGGTCTCAGGCGGACTTGCGTGGGTAGGCCAACGCAAGTCCGCCTGAGTGTCTGCCGTGTCGCAGGTTTTCTGTCGCCGGACCGGCGGCCGGTTTCGCGAAACCCGCTCGGGCGCCGTCCTCTCTCGGGCGCGGGGACGATCCTGCATGACCGCGCCGGAGCGGCGGATGACGGGAGACGGTGCGTAAGCCCCGCAAGGCGGCGCGCGACCCAAAGCGCCGCCGCCCCGGTTTTCAAGCGGCCTGGAGCGTCCGCACCCCTGAGAACCCGATCAGCTTGCGGGCGTCCTCGTCCCAGAGGGCGAGCCCGAGACAGCGCAGGCTGTCGCGCAGCGTCAGCCGGCCAACCTCGCTGAGCGTCGCATGGCCGTCGAGGCATTCCTGGAGACGGTAGTTCGGGATGCGGCTGTTCAGGTGATGGATGTGGTGCAGGCCGACATTGCCGGTGAACCATTGCAGCACGGCCGGCAGGACGTAGTACGAGCTGCCGCCGAGGGCCGCGCGGTGGAAGTCCCAGGCCTCGGGTCCCTCCCAGACGGTCTCCTCGTACTGGTGCTGGACGTAGAACAGCCAGCCGCCGACCCAGGCGGCGACACTGACGACCGGCAGCAGCACCCAGAGCACCGGCCCGATCCCGCCGGCCGCGACCGCGAGAGCCGCCACCATCGCGGCGAGCGCGAGGTCGAGGGTCAGCACGTCCCGCCACGCGGTGCGCCAGGGCAGGCCGACCCCGAAGGGAAGCCGCTGCAGCACCAGGAAGTTGAGCGGCGAACCGAGGACGATCAGGATGAACGGGTTGCGGTAGAGCCGATAGCGGAGCCGGTGCCAGCGCGACAGGGCGAGATATTCGCGCACGGTCAGCGTGTGGATGTCGCCCGTGCCGCGGCGGCTGAGGTCGCCGGTGGAGGCGTGGTGCAGGGCGTGCGCGCGCTTCCAGCTGTCGTAGGGCGTCACCGTCAGGAGGCTTAAGCACCGGCCGAGCCGGTCGTTGGCGGTGCGGGAGGGCAGGAACGAGCCATGCCCGCAATCGTGCTGGATGATGAACAGCCTGACCAGCAGGCCCCCGGCCGGCAGGGCGAGCGGAAGGACCAGGAGCGCGTAGCCGCTCGCGGCCGCCCAGAGCATGAGGGCGCAGAGGGCCAGGTAGGGCAGCAGCGTGTTGGCCAGTTGCCGAAGGGCGAGCCGGGGAACGGGGTCCCGATAGGCTGCGCAATGCCGGGCGACCTCGCGCGCGAGCACCGCGACGTCGATCCGGGATGCTCCGCCCCCGGTCCGGCTGGTCGCAGCGGGGTTCGTTGTGTCGTCTGTCACGGTTGGCCGGCAATCCTGTCTGGTGATCGGTCGGGCGTGGTGGACCTCGACCCGGCATGGAGGCCCCGCGGCATCCGCCGCGGACGGATCGCCTCCGACGGCGCCTGTCGGGGACGAGGTGATCCACGAAAGAGGAAGATGGGGGCCGGAGGCGGGCCCGGGATGGCCGGGCCGCTTCCAGGTAGGGCGGCTCCCCATAGCATCATTCGCGCCGGCCGGGAGAGATGCCTGTTCCAGGGATGCTGCGGCACGATCGCGTCCGGCCCGCGCATGGCCGGCCGAACGATCCTCGCCGGAAGGGGGCGCCCGCTCTAGAACCGCGCGATCACCTGCACGCGCACCGTCCGCGAGGCGCCGGGCGAGATGTTGTTGTTGGCATCCGCCGTCGCGATGTAGCGCCGGTCGAACAGGTTCTCGATGTTGACCTGCGCCCGCACCCCCTCCGACACCTGGTAGAACAGGCCGAGGTCGAACCGGGTGACGCTCGGCAGGCGCACGGTGTTGTCGGACGACGCGAAGGTGTGGGTCTGGTTGATGACGCCGATGCCGACCGCCAGTTCCGGCGTGATGGCGAACTTGTTCCACAGGGTGATGGCGTTGAACGGCACCAGGGCCACCGTGTTGCCGGCGCGGATGGCGGTCGAGCCGGAGCTGAAGCCGTTGACCACCCTTGCGTCGGTGAAGGCGTAGCCGCCGGCGATCTGCCACCATTCGGTGATGAAGCCGTTGGCGCCGATCTCGGCGCCCTTGGTGTTGGTCTGTCCCGTGGTGAGGAAGTAGCCGGGCCGGTTCGGGTCGGCGAATCGCTGGTTGGTGCGGTCGAGGTCGTAGAGCGCCGCCGTGAGCTGAAGCACCGGCGAGACGTCCCACTTCGCGCCGACCTCGCGGTTCTCGAACCGCTCCGGCACCGCGATCGAGAGGCCCGGGGTCAGGGAGGAGAACTGGTCGCCGGCGGACGGCAGGTAGGAGACGCTGTAGCTGCCGTAGAAGGCCAGGTTCTCCCACGGCTTGACCACGAAGCCGGCCCGCGGCGAGACCAGGTCGTCGATCCGCGCGGTGGTGACCTGGGTGCCACGGTCGGTCGACGCGAAGTCGAAATGGTCGTAGCGCAGGCCGCCGATCAGCTGCAGGTGCGGCGAAATCTCGACCTGGTCCTGCACATAGGCCGCGGCGAGGCCGAGGTCGTAGCGGCTGTTGTTGCCGCCGTTATAGCGGAAATTCACCGGCACCCGCGAGACCGGCGAGAGCGGGTTCACCACCAGCGAGGTCGTGCCGGTGGTCGAGAAGAAGCCGTCCTGCCGGAAGGCGAGGCCGGTCTGGTAGCCGAGCTCGAATCCGCCGAGGAGGGTGTGGGCGAGCGGGCCGGTGGCGAACTTGTAGGTGAAATCGTTCTGGCTGAAATAGTTCATGCGCGGTGTCGTGTTGTTGTAGGCGCTCAGGGTCATGCTGGTGCCGGCGGCGTTGACGGCGCTGCCCGGAAACACGTTCTGGTAGAATTTGTCGTAATCGGCGAAGCGCAGCTGGCTGTGCAGCTGCACGCCGGATTCGAAGCGGTGGTCGAGGGTGGCGGTGGCGATGTGGGCATCGACCCGGGCGTAGCTGAGATCCGGGTTGCCGAAGAAGGTCCGGGTATTCTCGCGGTAGCGGTAGGGTCGTCCGAATTGCGAGGGGATGCCGCGGTCGGTGACGCGGTCATCGTGAAAATACTCGTAGGAGAGCTTGAGCGTGGTGTCGGGCCCGAGGACCAGCGTCCCGGTCGGGTTGATGCCGGTGCGGCGGATATGGCCGAAGTCGCGGTAGGTGCCGGTCTCCTCCACCACCCCGTTGAGGCGGACAAACGCCCCGTCCGAGAACCGGTCGCCGATGTCGAGGGCGAGGCGCTTGTTGTCGAAGGCGCCGCCCTGGGCGACGATCTCGCGGATCGGCAGCCCATCGGCCTCCTTCAACACCCGGTTGATGATTCCCCCGCCGCCGCCGCGGCCGAAGATCATCGCGTTCGGGCCCTTCAGCACCTCGATCCGCTCGATGTTGTAAAGGTCGCGGAAATACTGCGCGTCGTCGCGGATGCCGTTGACGTAGAAATCGGCGTTGGAGCGCTGGCCGCGGATCACCACGTCGTCCCGGTTGCCCTCGCCCTGGTGCGGGATCACCCCCGGCACGTAGCGGATCGCCTCGGTGAGGCTCTGGAAGCCCTGGTCGCGGATCTGCTCCCGCGTCACCACGGTGACCGCTTGCGGCGTGTCGATCAGGGGCGTGTCGGTGCGGGTCGCCGAGGCGGTGCGCCGAGTGAGGTAGCCGACCGTGTCGCCGCGCCCGCCGGCCCGGAGCCCCGCCACATCGATCGTCTCGAGCGCCAGTTCGCCCTCGGGCGGGACGGGCTGCTGCGCCAGGGACGCCGCGGGCGCCAGCATCGTGGTGGCGAGCAACAGGGTGGCGCGGGCATGCGCGGCCGGCTTCGTCATGGCGGATCGTCCGAAAGATGAGATGACCGTCTCGCAGGGAGCGCCCTGGTCTTGCGAGACCTTTCGGCCTTGGCAGCGAAGAGCCGGCTCCGCAACGGCGGAACTGTCAGAAACCAACAGAGCTTGTTTTTATCTATTATAAGATAAAGTCGGGACGAGATGCGGAAGCGCTTGGCCGCGCTGCATTACCGCCGGTGATTTGCAATCGTTCAAGGAAGCGTCGCCGTTGCGAGCCGGCGCACCTGTTGCTGAAATGCGTCACATCGGTAACGCCGCCGTATCCGGCGGATGACCGCCCGTCTCTCGAACGTGGGGCGGCGTCAGGCGTCCATCCGGTCCCGCGCCGGCACGTCGATCGGGCCGACCTGGGCGGCGCGCAGGCCCGCCGCCATCGCCTGCAGGCGGGTCTGCGGATCCTCGGGCTGGATCACGCCGGCCGACATCACCAGCTTGGCGGCGTCGTCGACGCTGATCGACAGCTCGATCACCTCGGAGCGGGGCAGGTAGAAGAAGAAGCCGGTGGTCGGGTTCGGGGCGCAGGGCAGGAACACGCCGACATGGTCGAGCTCGGATCCCAATGCCGTCTGCACGTCCGGCCCGGCCGGCGCCGACAGGAACACGATCGACCATGTGCCCTTCACCGGGAACTCGACCAGGCCGACGGTCCGGAACGAGGTGCCGCTGGTGGAAAACAGCGTCTCGAAGACCTGGCGCAGGCCGCGATAGAGGCCCGAGATCACCGGGGTGCGGGCGAGCAGCACCTCCCCGAACTCCACCACCGAGCGGCCGACGAGGTTGGCGGTCAGCGCGCCGAGGGTCGTCAGCGCCACGAAGGCGATGACGAGGCCGAGGCCCGGCACGCTGAACGGCAGGTAGTGGTCCGGCAGGTAGGCCGAGGGCACCAGCGGCTTGACCCAGCCGTCGATCAGGCTGATGCACCACCAGGTGATGTAGATCGTGATCGCCAGGGGGCCGGCGACGATCACGCCGGTGAAGAAGTAGTTCCGCAGGCGACCGCGGACGCTGACCCGCTTGCGGGTGGCCGGCGGGTCCGGATCGGGGATCAACGGCGAGGTTTCCGACACGATCTGCGATTCTCGACCCGGGCAGGCGCCCCCTGCCCCCGAAGAGGTAGCGGTTTGCTGCGCTGCGCTCAAGGCGGGGAAGACCCTTTGTCGGTCCGGCCGCAGGCCGATGCGGACGCTCTGCGGGCGGTCCTGCGTCAGGCCCTGGCCGATCCGATGCCGACCTGGAGCCTCGGCGGCTACGGGGCGGGCGCCACCTTCCGGCGCGATCCCGACGAGCCGGCGGACCTTCCTTCCGACGGGCGTCCCGGCCTCGTCACGCCCCGCGGCGCCCTGGTGCTGGGGGAGGCCGACACCCTCGTGCCGGTGGCCTACGAGACGGCGCTCGGCGGCGATGGCTGGAGCCAGGCCCTCGCCCTGTGCCGGCCGCTCGCCCTCCTGCCGCCCTGCCCAGACCCGGTGGTGAGCGAGCTCGGCCCCGACGACGAGGCTGCCCGCGCCGACGATCGCGACGGGGTGCTGTTCTGCCTCGGCCTGCCCCTGCGCCAGGCCCGGCTCCTCGCCCGGGTGCGGGGCGCGGCCGTCCCGGTGCTACGCGCCGCCTGCGGCCACCCGGCCGGCGCCGCCCTCTGGGCGCGCCTGCCGGGCCTCGGGGCGGTGCTCGTGGCGGCATCGGGCCGCGCCCGGATCGAAATCGTGTTGCCCGACGCGCATCCGGGGCCGCGGGCGCTCTGGTTCGACAAGCTCCTGCGCCAGGGCCGCCTGCACGCTGCCACGGCGCCGATCCCGGCGGGCCTCGCCCCGGTGATCCACCTGCACCCGCCCCATCCGCTGACGGAAGCCGGCTACGATCACGGCCGCCACGCGGCCTTCCAGGGTTTGCTGGCGCGATGGGGCGATCCGACGCTGGTCGCGCTCAAGACCAGCATCCTCGCCGGGGAAACGGTAGCGGTGCCGGACTCACGGGCGGCGCGGGCGGTGGCCCGGGTTGCGCAGACGCAGAAAAAGTATCTGGCATTGTCGTGAGTGGTCGTGGATGGCAATATTTGAAATGATCGGCCGGTTGGATTTTTCCATCATCGCGCGCGCGACCCCAGGACGAGTTCGCAAATGGGATAAAGAGACGTATTCGAAATGCGTGCGAAATCACTCGCGAGACTAAGAAAAAAGGCCGCTCTTGCGAGCGGCCCGAAGTCTAGGGAGGAAACGCCCAAAGAGGGCTGCAGGGCCGCGACGCCATCGCGACCTTGCACTGCAAAAGATAGGGGCCTGGCGCCGTTTCGCAAGTGCGAAAGCGCACCGATGGTGGATTTTCTCCCAAACGATCGCGCCCGTGCAAAGCGGCGACACCCCCGCCGGGGGCCGGCGGGGGTGTCGCGTCCGGTTCGCGGAACCGTCGTGTCAGCAGCGCAGGCCTGTCGCGTCAGCGACGCGGGCCCGAAGCGTCAGCGACGCAGGATCTTGGTGACGAGGCGGCCGACGAGATTGCCGGAGTCATTATAGGTGACCCGGTCGTCGTAAGGGCCGCGGCCGTCGGGACGGGTGCGGGGGTCGTCGTTCCCCAGGATCTTGGTGACGATCCGGCCGATGAGGCTCATCGTATCCTCCGAGTGCGCTGACATGGGTCTTCGAGGGATCAACGGCGAAACAGCCTCGGCCGTTCCGGTCCTCCGTCAGGCCATCTCTGCCATCGCCTCGAAGACCAGGGCGTGGCGGGCCGCCAGCGCCTCGATGTCCGTCGCGTAGCCGCCGCCGATCACCGCGACGAGCGGGATGCCGCGCCGGCGCGCCTCGCCGACCACGTGGGCCTCGCGCCGGCGCAAGCCGTCGTCGGTGAGCGCCAGGCGGCCGAGCCGGTCGTCGCGGTGGGGGTCGACGCCGGCATTGTAGAACACGAGGTCCGGGCGCTGCGCGTCGAGGAGGCGCGGCACGTGGAGGGCGAGCGCCGCCAGGTAATCGTCGTCGGACAGCCCGTCGGGCAGGCCGACATCGAGGTCGCCCGGCACCTTGTCGGTGGGGTAGTTCTTCTCGGCATGCATCGAGAAGGTGAACAGGTCGGGCTCGTTCCGGAGGCAATCGGCGGTGCCGTCGCCCTGGTGCACGTCGAGGTCGATGACGAGGGCCCTGCGGATCGTGCCCTCGCCCCTGAGGGCGAGCGCCGCCACCGCGACGTCGTTGAAGACGCAGAACCCCCGTCCCCCGTCCCGCCTTCCGTGATGGCTGCCGCCCGCGGTGCTGCCGGCCAGCCCCCCTTCGAGCGCCAGCCGCGCGGCCAGCAGCGTGCCGCCGCAGGCGGCGAGCGAGCGCCGCGCCACCCCGGCATCGACCGGCAGGCCGATCGCCCGCTCGACCGCCCGAGGGACCGTGCCGGTGACGACCTGCTCGACGTAAATGCCGTCATGCGCGAGACGGATCAGGTCCGGGCTCGCGGGCTCGGGTGTCACGAAGCCCTCCGGCACCAGGCCCCGGGCCTCGATCGCGGCGGCCAGGCGCCCGTACTTGCCCATCGGGAAGCGATGACCCTCCGGCAGCGGGGCCTCGTAGGCCGGATGGAACACGATCGGGACCATGCAGCAGACCCTGTGGACAGCGGGGGCAGGACGGACACGCTCAACGCGCCGGCCTCGTGGTCAGCAGGCGCGACCGCGCGCCGCGGGCAGACACGATCTCTTCGCCGCTGCCAGAGGGTTAGCGCGCCGCCCGGCCCCGGTCCAACCTGCGGATCCGGACGGGTCCGGCTCCCTCTCCGCTCGTTTATGCTCTAGCTTGTCCCGGGACCGGGCCAGCCAATGGACACGGTTTGGACACGAATTCCCCCGACCCTTAGGGAAGACGACGCCGAAGGGGCGCTCCGTCGGGGGCAAGGCGAAGGCGGGGCGAAGGACTGCATCCCGTCAGGGACGCGCCGCTGGCGTGGGATTGAATTCTCGGCATCGCCTCGGGGGCGGAGCCGGCAAGCACGGCCGGGGGGCATGCGGGATCGGGTCGAACGTTGCGGCGCAACCAGTGTGCGTCCGTCATCGGGGAGTGTGGGCGCCGGGATGGCTCGCGCCCGATTTGTTCGCGTTCTCGGGCTCGGCCTCGCACTCGGCATGGGTGCGGCGGAGCCGGCGCGGGCCTTCGACCTGTTCGGCCTGTTCGGCTCCGAGGAGCCGCCGCCGGCGCCGAGCCCGGCCGCCCTGCCCTACGCGGTCCGTTTCCAGGGCGTCGAGGATGAGGACCTGCTCCGGACGCTTCAGGACACGTCGAGCCTCTACCGCCTGCGCAACGACGCGCCGCCGGACGGCGAGGGCCTTTTGCGCCGGGCCGAGGCCGACGCACCCCGCCTCGTCGATGCGCTCTGGGGCTTCGGCTATTACGCCGGGACGGTGAGCTTCCGCATCGAGGACGTGGTGCTCGGGGGCGATGCCGCCGCCCGTCATGCCGTGCGCGCCGCCGAGGCCGCCCGCAACCGCAGCCTCGTGGCGGTCCGGGTCTCCGTCGACCAGGGCCCGCTCTACCACCTGCGGCACATCGCGGTGCTCGACCCTGCGGGCGTGCCCTTCCCAGCCGAGGCCGTGCCGGCCCGCCTCACCCGCCTCGACGACGAGGTGCCGGCCCGCTCCGCCACCGTGCTCGCCCGCGAGGCGGCGTTGGTCGACCATGTCCGCCGCCAGGGCCATCCCTTCGCCAAGGTGCTGCGGCGCGAGCCGGTGGTCGACCACGCCGCCCGCACCATGGACGTGACCTTCGTGGTCGATCCCGGGCCGAAGGCGGTCCTCGGCCCGATCACGGTCCGGGGGACGCAAGCCGTCGACCCGGCGGTGGTGCGCTCCTTCATCTATGCCGAGCCGGGCGATCCCTACTCGCCGCAGGCGCTCTCCGACATCCGCCGCTCGGTCTCGCGCATCGAGGCGCTCGGCGGCGTGCGGGTGCGGGAGGGCACGGCCCTCGACCCCGACGGCGGATTGCCGGTCTTCGTCGACGTGACCGAGCGGGCACCGCACATCGTCGGCGTCTCGGCCCGTTACTCCACGGTCGACGGGCCGGGGGTGCGCGCCTACTGGGCCGACCGCAACCTGTTCGGCGGCGGCGAGACCCTGCGGATCGACGCCGACCTGTCCTATCTGGGCCTCGGCACCGACTATTACGCCCGCCGCCGCAAGCTCGCGGGCATCGAGACCAACGGGCTGGGCGGACGGCTCGCCGCCACCTTCGTCAAGCCGGCCCTGTTCGGCACCCGCAACGACCTCATCGCCAGTGCCTTCATCGGCCGCGAGGTTCAGCAATCCTATCTCAGCGACGCGACCGGTGGCACGGTGGCGATCCGCCACCGCTTCGCGGACGCGTTCTCGGCGCAAGTCGGCCTCGACGGCCGGGTCGGCTCCGACCGCGACGCGCTGGGCCGGGTCGATTACGGGTTGCTGGGCCTGAACGCCGGCGTCACCTACGACTCGACCGACAGCCTGCTCGATCCGACGCGGGGCTTTCGCGTCACCGCCTCGCTGACCCCCTATGCGGGCCTCGGGAACAGCCCGGACCTGCTGATCGCCAAGGCTCAAGGATCGACCTACTACGCCTTCGACGAGGACGGCCGCTACATCCTGGCCGCGCGCCTCGGCTTCGGCTCGATCAGCGGCGCCAGCCTCGCCGACATCCCGGCCTCGCTCCGCTTCTTCGCCGGCGGCGGCGGCTCGATCCGGGGGTATTCCTACCGCACCGTCGGGCCGATCGGCCCCTACCAGCTGCCGATCGGCGGGCGCTCGCTGCTCGAAGGCTCGATCGAGGGCCGGATCAAGATCACCGACACGATCGGCATCGTGCCCTTCGTCGATGCCGGTACGGCCTTCGCCGGCACCCTGCCCGATTTCGACGAGCGCATCCGCGTCGCGGCGGGGTTGGGCCTTCGCTACTACACCGGCATCGGCCCGATCCGGGTCGATCTCGCGGTGCCGCTGAACCCCGACAAGCAGCTCAAGCAGCCGCCGGTCGCCCTCTACATCAGCCTCGGTCAGGCCTTCTGAATGATGCAGATGCGGGCCTCGCGCCTCCTCACCGCCGCCTTCGCCGTCGCCCTCCTGGGCCTCGCCTGGCTCGGCCATGCCGCCACCGGCGAGGCGGCCGAGGGCGAGACCACGATCCTCGGCGACCTCCTGTCCCGCGCCCTCTCGACCCCGACCTCTCGGGTCTCGATCGGCGCCGTCGACGGGGCGCTCTCCTCTGACGCCACGATCCGCGACGTCGCCATCGCCGACCGCAACGGCGTCTGGCTGCGCCTCGACACGGCGCGGCTGATCTGGCGGCGCACGGCGCTGCTCTCCCGGCGCCTGGAGATCGACCGGCTGGAGATCGGGCGCCTGGAGGTCCTGCGCCGCCCCCTGCCCTCCGCGACCCCGCCCTCGCAGGACAAGGAGGCCCTGCTGCCCGACCTGCCGGTCAAGGTGGTGGTCAAGGCCTTCGCGCTGAACGACCTCGTCCTCGGCGAGCCGGTTCTCGGCGAGGCCGCCCGGATCGGCGGGGCCGGCCAGGCCACCCTCGGCGACCCGCGCGAGGGCCTCGATCTCGGCTTCGGCCTGCGCCGCCTCGACAAGCCGGGGACCGTCACCCTGAAGCTCGCCTACGTGCCGGACACCGCTCGCCTCGAGGTGAAGCTCGCCCATGACGAGCCGGCCGGCGGCCTGGCGGCGCGGCTCATGAACCTGCCGGGCCTGCCGCCGGTCAGCCTCGACCTCGATGGGCGCGGCACGCTCGATGCCTGGAATGCCGCCCTCGCCTTCAAGGCCGGCGAGGGCATCGGCGCCGACGGCAAGGCCCGCATCGACCGGGTCGGGACGGAGCGGCGGATGGTGCTCGACCTCGCCTCGCGGGTCGAGGGCCTGATGCCCGGTCCCCTCGCGGCCATCTTCTCCGGCACCACCCGTCTCGACGGGGCGCTGCGCTTCGCCGACGCCGGCGCGGTGCAGGTCGACCGGTTCGAGCTCACCTCCCGCACAGCGCGGGTGGCGCTCAACGGCGGGGTCGACGCGGCGCGCAACGCCGACCTGACCCTCCAGGCCCGGGCGCTCCCGACCGAGGGCAGCGTCACCAAGGCGGGCGAAGCGACCCTCGAATCCTTCAATGTCGATGCGAGCGTCAAGGGGCCCCTCGACGCGCCTGCCGTGCGGGGCACCTTGCGGGCCGCCGGCCTGTCCGCCGCGGGCAGCCGGCTCGGCCGGGCGAGCGCCGACCT
Source organism: Methylobacterium currus (assembly GCF_003058325.1). Classification (NCBI taxonomy): domain Bacteria; kingdom Pseudomonadati; phylum Pseudomonadota; class Alphaproteobacteria; order Hyphomicrobiales; family Methylobacteriaceae; genus Methylobacterium; species Methylobacterium currus. The sequence continues at coordinate 4,316,125 of NZ_CP028843.1, read as the reverse complement.
CGTCGCCGAGCCGCTGCCGCGCGCCTCCGAGGGCCAATCCTTCCGCCTCGCCGCCGAGGCGCATGTGGAGGGTCTCCATCTCGCCGACCCCGCCTTGCGCCGCGCGATCGGCCCTCAGGCGTCTTTCCGCCTCGCCGGCCGGATCGACCCGAACGGCGTCGCCGATCTCGACGCGGTGACCATCGAGGCGCCGACCGCCCATGCCCGCTATGCCGGCCGGATCGGCCGCGACGTGGTGGCGGGGACGCTCCAGGCGGAGCTGCCCGACCTCGCGGCCTTCTCCCTCGCCGCCGGCCGGCCGCTCGGCGGCCGCGTCGCCGTCAAGGCGCTCCTCTCCGGCGATCCCGGCCGGGCCGGCGTCACCGCCGACGTCGAGGCGAGCACCGAAAAGCTCGTCCTCGGTACCCCGGCCCTCGACCGGACGCTCGGCCGCGATCCGCGCTTCTCCGGACGCCTGACCCGCCTGCCCGACGGCTACGCCGTCCAGGCCGCGCGCCTGACCGGGCACGCCGTGACGGCCACGATCGACGGCCGCGCCACCGAGACCAAGGCCGACATGACCGGCCGGGTCGACCTCGCCGACCTCGCCACCCTCGATTCCGAGCTCGCCGGCCGGGCCGCGCTGGATGCCCGCCTCACCGGCTCGCTGGAGCGCCCCGACCTCGCCCTCGCCCTGGCGGCCCCGGAGGCCCGGGCGATGGGCCGCCCGGTCCGCGACCTCGCCGCCCGGGCGACGATCACCGACGCCACCGGCGCCCTCGACGGAACCCTGGCCCTGTCCGGCCGGGTCGACGGCAAGCCGCTCGCCGGCGACCTCCACCTCGCCCGCCGCGACGCCGACTGGCTGCTCGACCGCCTCAGCCTGACGCTCGGATCGGTCACCCTCACGGGTCGCGCGGCAGTCGATCCAGGCTCGCGCCTCGGCGAGGGCGAGGTGACCCTGAAGGCCGGCGACCTCGACGATCTCTCGACCCTGGCGCTCACCCGTCTCCAGGGCCGCCTCGACGCCGCGATCACCCTGTCCCGCGCCGGCGGCCGGCAGGATGCAAGGGTGCGGGCGACCGGCGAGGGCGTGCGCGGCGCCGGCGTGGCGCTCTCGCGCCTCGATGCGGATCTCTCCGGCACCGACCTCTGGACAAGCCCCCGGGTCTCCGGCCGGCTCAATGCCGACCGGCTGGTCGCCGGTGCCGAGACGATCGAGGCGATCCGCCTCGACGCCAAGCCGGCGCCCGACGGCAGCGACCTCGTGCTCCAGGCCCGGGCCCGGGGCTTCGCCCTCGACGGCGCCGCCCGGCTGATCCCGGCCGATCGCCCGCGCCTCGACCTCACCCGCCTCAGCGCGGTGCGCGGGGCCGACCGGCTGGCGCTCGCCGGTCCGGCGACGATCACGTTCCGGGACGAGGGCGTCACGATCGCAGGTCTCGCCATTGCCGCCGGCTCCGGCCGCGCCAGCGTCGACGGCACGATCGGTCAGCGCCTCGACCTGCGGCTCGGCCTGAAGGGCGTGCCGCTGGCGATGGCCCGCATCGCCTCGCCGAGCCTGGCCCTCTCCGGCACCCTCGACGCCGAGGCTCTGCTCGCCGGTCCGGCGGCCAGTCCGGAGGGGCGCTATTCCCTGAGCCTGTCGCGGCTCGTGACGCCCGAGACCCGCTCCGCCGGCCTGCCGCCGATCGACGCCAAGGCTTCGGGCCGGATCGAGGACGGCCGCGCCGGCCTCGACGGGACGGTGACGGCCGGCCGCGGCTTGCAGCTCGCTCTTTCCGGTTCGCTGCCCGTGGAGGCCGGCGGCGCCCTGTCGGTCCGCACCCGCGGCACCCTCGACGCGGCGCTCGCCAACACGCTGCTGGCGGCGGGCGGCCAGCGCCTCACCGGCCGGGTCGCCCTCGATGCCGGCGTGACCGGCACCCTCCAGGCGCCGAAGGTCGACGGCTCGGCGGTTCTCACCGGCGGTAGCTTCACCGACCCGCTCCAGGGCGTGCGCCTCACCGACGTCCAGGGACGAATCGTCGGCCGCGGCGACACGATCGTGATCGAGCGCCTGACCGCCGCCACCCGCAACGGCGGCACCGTGCAGGCTCAAGGGCGCGTCGCCGTCGAGCCGGCAGCGGGTTTCCCGGGCAACCTGACCATCCGGGCCGACCGGGCCGAGCTGGTCTCGAGCCCGCTGATGACGCTGATCTCCGGCCTCAACCTGTCGCTCACCGGGCCGCTCGCCCGCACCCCGCGGATCACCGGCCAGGTCGACGTCGTCTCCCTCGACGTCTCGGTGCCCGACCGCCTGCCCGCCACGGTGCAGCCGCTGCCGGGCATCCGCCATGTCAACGCGCCGCCGCAGACCCGCGCCCGCCTCGCGGCCCGGGCGAAGCGCGAGGCCGCGTCGCGGCGCGGGGCGAAGACCCCGCCCTTCCTCGCGACCCTCGACATCGCGGTGAATGCCCCCGGCCGCATCACCGTGCGCGGCCGCGGCATCGACGCCGAACTCGGGGGCAACTTGCGCCTCACCGGCACCTCGGCGGCGCCGGTGGCGAACGGCGCCTTCGCGATGCGCCGCGGCCGGATCCAGATCGTCGGCCAGCGCCTCGATTTTGCCCGCGGCCGCCTGACCTTCGCGGGCGACCTGACGGCGCCCGACCTCGACTTCCTGGCCCAGTCCCAGGCCGGCGACGTGACCGCCAAGATCGCCGTCACCGGCCCGGCGAACCAGCCCGACTTCGCCCTGACCTCCGAGCCGCCGCTGCCGCAGGACGAGGTGCTGTCGCGCCTCTTGTTCAAGAAGGCCTCGGGCGGCCTCTCCCCGTTCCAGGCGCTGCAACTGGCGCAAGGAGTGGCGCAGCTCTCCGGCGGCGCCGGCGGTCCCGACGTGTTCGAGAGCGCCCGCAAGGGCCTCGGCCTCGACAGCCTCGACATCCAGGCCGGATCGAAGGGCGGCGCGGCGGTCGGCCTGTCGCGGGCGCTCGGCGAGCGCGTCAATGTCGGCGTGCGCGCCGGGGCACGACCGGAGGACAGCGCCGCGACCATCACCTACGACGTGACCGGGCGGATCAAGGTGCAGGGCGAGGCCGGGGCGGATGGGCGCACGGCCGTGGGGGTGGGGGCGGAGTGGGAGTATTGACGCGCCGCAGGTGAGCCGGGCGCGCCCGCTTCGCATGGGGCTTCATCGCTGCCGCACCGCGTAGTCCGGGAGTAGGCGGCAGGCGCCGAGCCCGATCAATCCGGTGACGGCGGCGAAGCCGAAAACGGCCGCGAATCCTGCGCCGCTCGGGGTCGTCGGCGCCAGCACGCCGAGCACCGCCACGCCGAGCGCGAACCCGCCCTGACGCGCCACCATCGTGACGGCCGAGGCCATGCCCGCGGTCTCGGACGGCGCGAGGGCGACGATGGCCCCGGACAGCTGGGGATGCGCGAGGGCCGCCCCCGCGCCGACGGCCGCCATGCCGGCGAGGGAGCCGGCGAAGGCCGCCATGCCGGCGAGGGAGCCGGCGAAGGCCGAGGGGCCGGCAACGGCCGCTCCCGTCAGGACCGCGTTCCCGATGACGATCAGCGCGAGCGCGATGCCGAACGAGCGCCGCCAGCCGAAATTCCGAATCATGCGACCGCCCACCAGGGGCAGCACCAGCATGGGCAGCGTCGCGGCGAGCAACGCGACGCCGGCCGCCTGAGCGCCGAGCCCGCAGGCCGACATGAGGAAGACCGGCAGGTAGACCAGAACGGCCCAATAGCCTGCCGAGACGGCGAGCAGGAGGACGACGACGGCTTTGACACGACGATCCGACACAAGGGCCGGATCGATCAGTGGATGGTCGCGTCTGCGCTGCCTGGATGCGAAGATCAGAGCGAGGGAGAGACTGACGGCCAGGCTGACGACGCAGCGGACCGGGGTCCGGATCTGGAGACAGCTCTCGATCGCGAGGCCCAGTGCAAAGGTCAGGAGGACCAGTCCAGGCCAATCGACCGGAAGCCTCATTCCCGCCCGACCCTCGCCGACGAGGCGCGGCACGGCGAGCGCGATCAGCGCACCAGGCAGAACATTCGCGAGGAAAATCGCGCGCCATCCGAGCCAGGAGGCGAGCAGGCCGCCGAGGGTCGGCCCGAGCGCCATCGCGATGCCAGACAGGATCCCGATGAGGGCGTAGGCGCGCGCGCGCAGCGCGGCCTCAGGGAAGGCCGCCGCGATCGACGCGAGGGCACCGGTGATCAGGAGGGCCGCTCCGAGGCCCTGCCCGGCGCGGGCCACCCACAGGGCGGGCGCAGTCCAGGCGAGGGCGCAGGCAAGCGAGGCGGCGGCGAACAGCGCGTTGCCGAGCAGCAGCGACCGGCGCCGGCCGTAGCGGTCCGCCAGGGCCCCCGCGGCCAGCAGGGCGGCCGTGAAGGCGAGGCTGTAGGCGTCGATGACCCAGGCGAGGCCCGGTCGCCCGATGGCGAGGTCGCGGCCGATTTCCGGCATGACGACGACCAGGGCCGTCACGTCGAATTGCGTCAGGAAGGCCCCAAGGCCGAGCACGCAAGCGGTGAGGCGCGCGCGTCGATCCCAGATGACAGGGAGATTGTCGTCGATGCTCATGAGCGCGATCAGCGCGAGACTGCGGCATCGAAGCAAATGAGAGTTGCAACCGTCCGCATGAACCCGTTTCATGGGCCCGGACAATACCGATGCGCCGATTGCCCCCCTTCCCCGGTCTCGTGGCGTTCGATGCCGTGCTGCGGCATGGCAGCGTGACGCAGGCCGCCGCCGAACTCGGCCTCACCCAGAGCGCCGTCAGCCATCGCCTGCGCGGGCTGGAGGAGAATTTCGGCGTCCCGTTGCTGGAACGGCTGAATCCGGGCCTGCGGCCGACAGGGGCGGGCGAACGCCTCGCGCGGGAGATCGCCCCGCTGCTCGCGACGCTGGCGGGATTGCGGGAGACGGTGTCGGGCGAGCGGGCTTCGCGGCCCTTCCGGATCGGCGTCAGCGGCGCTCTGCTCGCGTGGTGGCTCTCGCCGCGCCTCCCGGACCTGGCCGCGGCCTTTCCGGCGCTCACGATCGAGGTGACGACGTGGGACAGCAGGCTTGGCGCCGCACAGGGCGAGACCGACCTGGCGCTGCACTGGATCCCGCGCGAGGCGCAGGGCGGCAGCCGGAGCGAGGTGCCGTTCCCGGCCGAGAGCGTCTTCCCGGTCGCCGCCCCCGTGCTCCGTCGCTCCAGCCTCGACGGCGACTGGCGCCGGCTTCCGCGGCTCGCGAAGGGGTACGCCGCCGACGGCATCGGCAACGAATGGTCCTGGTCGTCATGGCTCGGCGATGACGGACGACGCCCGCCCGCGATGCGATTTCGCGACATCGGCGGTGCCCTGCACGCGGCACAGGACGGCAATGGCATCGTCCTCGCCCGATCGCTCCTCGTCGCCGACGCGCTTCGCCGGCGCAGACTGACCCGTCTGGTGCGGCGGGCCGAGATGCGGCCCTGCTCCAAGATCCAGGTGGCGCGCTGGAGCGATCAGGCCGACGAGGTCGCCCCCGCGATGGCGGCCTGGCTCGTCGCGGCGGCGGAACGGACTCTCGGAGGGTGAGCGGTCACCGTTCCTCCGGCGGCGCCGCGAGGTGATGTCCCGTCTCCCGCTGGAACGCCGCCCCGACGCCCAGGCACAGGGCATCGTCATAGGGCTTGCCGACGACCTGCGCGGCGACCGGCAGGCCGGCCCGGCCGAATCCGGTCGGCAGCATCAGGGCCGGCAGGCCGATATAGTCGAACAGCATCGTGTTGCGCGGCAGCACCGCCTGGAGCGGATGGGACTCGCCGTCGACCTCGACCGTCAGGGTATCGAGCGACGCCGCCTCAGCCCCGAGGCCCGGGGTCACCAGCACGTCGACATCGCTCAGGGCATCGAGGACCTGCGCCAGCACGACGGGCCGGCGGCGTAAGGAGCGCAGGTAGTCCGTGGCGGAAAAGAGCCGGCCCTGCTCCATCCGGGCGCGGGTGCCGGGATCGAGCGCCGCCGCGCGGTCGAGGTCGGGCTCCTGGAGCGAGGCCAGTTCCGCCATCACGATCGTGTAGCCGTCCTGGTGGGCGGTCGCGACCGGTCCGAGATCGACCGGCACGAGGCGCGCGCCCTGTCGCTCCAGCTCCCGCAGCATCGCCTGCCAGCCGGCGAGCACGGCATCGTCCTGCATCGCCGTGAACCAGCCGTCCGGCACGCCGACCTTGAGGCCCGACAGCCCTCGCGCCCGGGCGGCGTCGTAGCGGCCCGCGGCGTGCGGGTCGGCGCCATCGGGGCCGGCGATCCAGGGCATCACCCGGGCGAGGTCCTCGGCCGAGCGGGCCATCGGGCCGACATGGTCGAGGGTCCAGGACAGGGGCGCGACGCCGGTGCGCGGCACCAGACCGCGGGTCGGCTTGAGGCCGGCGATGCCGCACCAGGCCGCAGGCGCCCGGATCGAGCCGCCGGTATCGGTGCCGAGCGCGAGCGGCAGCAGCCGGGCGGCGAGCGCCGCGCCAGAGCCGGTGGAGGAGCCCCCGGTCCAGCGCGTCCGGTTCCATGGGTTGGCGACCGCGCCGTAGCGCGGGTTGTGGGCCGAGCCGCAGGCGAATTCGGTGGTGGCGAGCATCGCCAGCGGGATCGCGCCGGCGGCCCTGAGCCGCGCCACCACGGTCGCGTCGCCTTGCGCCACCCGCGCGCCGGTGAGGCGCGAGCCGCAGGTCACGGGGGCGCCGGCGCAGTCGATGATGTCCTTGATGCCGAAGGGGATGCCTTCGAGGGGGCGGGCCTGCCCGGCCCTGATCCGCCGGGCGCTCTCCTCCGCCGCTCCTGCCGCGCCCGGCACCGGAGCCAGGACCGCGTCGCGGCCGGACGGGTGGCGGGCGATGCGCTCCTGCAACGCTGCGACGAGCGCCACCGGGTCGGTCGCCCCCGCCGCGTAGGCGGCCTGGAGCGCGCCGATCCCGAGGGCCTGGAGCGGGCCGCCCTCGACGGGCGGCAGGGGCGGCGTGACGGGCGCCGCCTCCCCGGTCGGTCCCGCGGCCTCCCGCAGGCGCTGCTCGGCATGGGCCGGCTCGGGCGCGTCCCGCTCCCAAGCGGAGGGCAGGTCCCGGGCCGGGGCGGCGTCGGCCACCGTGCCGGCCAGGATGGTGCGGGCGATGAGCGCGTCGGAGACCGTCACGCGGCGATCCCCCGTCGATCCTGCCGGCAGGCCATCAGCGGCTGGATCCGCGTGCCGAAGGCGTCGAGGCCGGCGAGAAAATCGTCGAAAGTCAGCATGATGCCCTTCACCCCCGGCACTGACGCCGCCTCGTCGAGCATCCGCGCCACCTTGGCGTAGGAGCCGACCAGCGTGCCCATGTTGAAGTTCACCGCGCCCTCGGGGAGGTTCATCCAGGTCGCGGTCGAATCGGCGGACGCGTTCTTGTCCTGGCTGCTCTGGTCGAGCATCCAGGCCAAAGCCGCCACGTCGGCCCCCTGGCGGTACTCCATCCAGCGCGCCTCCGCCGCCGCGTCGGTCTCGTCGGCGATCACCATCATCAGCACATAGGAGCCGACGTCGCGCCCGGTCCTGGCGGTGGCCTCGATCAGCCGGGCGCAGGTCGGCGCGCAGGCTTTCGGCGTGTTGAGGCCGGTGCCCAGGACGAAGTTGTAGTCGGCGTACTCGGCCGCGAAGTCCATGCCGCGCCCGCTCTGGCCGGCGGCGACGATCGGGATCGGGCCGGAGGGCGCGGGCTTCATCATGCATCCCTCCATCCGGAAATGCTCGCCCTGGAAGTCCGAATGACCGGTCTGCCACAGCTCCTTCATCACCCGGACGTACTCGGTGGAGTAGTCGTAGCGGTAACCGAAATAGTCGTCGCCGGGCCACAGGCCCATCTGCGAATACTCAGCCTTCTGCCAGCCGGAGACGATGTTCACCCCGAAGCGGCCGGGGGCGATGGAATCGATCGTGGTCGCCATCCGGGCGACGAGGGCCGGCGGCAGGGTCAGCACCGCGGTCGAGGCGAAGAGCGTGATCCGCTCCGTCACCGCCGCGAGGCCGGCCATCAGCGTGAAGGATTCGAGGTTGTAGTCCCAGAACTCGGTCTTGCCGCCGAAGCCGTGCAGCTTGATCATCGAGAGGGCGAAATCGAGCCCGTAGCCTTCAGCCTTCTGCACGATCGCCTTGTTGAGGGCGAAGCTCGGCTTGTATTGCGGGGCCGCCTCCGAGATCAGCCAGCCGTTGTTGCCGATCGGGATGAACACGCCGACATCCATGCGCGAAGCTCCGGGTTCCGGTGGGCGGCGATCAGGCCGTCCGGAGGGGCTTTGCAGGATCGGGGCCGTTTTTGAGCCGTGCTCAGCGCATTCGTCACATCGGTGTGGGCGAAATCGTCGCCGACGAACAGCAAGGGGCATCCGCGTGCCGTAGCCAACATGTCGGCGAAGCAGTCGCCCAGGTTCAGGCCGGCCGGATGCACGCCCTTGCCCCACGTCGCGTACGCGGCCGCGCAATCATACGCCACGGCCGCCGTGACGGGGAAGATCTCGAACGCGAGATCATCGACCAGGGCCCTCACGCCCTCGGCAACGTTCCGCCGCCCTGAGACGATCATGGCTTCGGCCGACGTGCCGGCCGAGATGAGGATGTGCGGTTCGGCGACGAGCACGGCCGTGCAGGCTGCGGCCTGCGCTTCGTCCTGAGCAATGGCCATCAGCGCGGAGGCATCTACCACGATCACCGTGGCAGACCCTCATCGTCGTAGAGGAAATCCTGGCTGCGGGCGGCCGATGGACCTGGCGTCGCCTTGGCGCGGCCGGCTTCCCGTAGCGCCAAGATGATCCGCTCCCGCTCCGCCACGGATTGTGGTGCCGTGACCGGCACCAGCCGTACGGCGGCCCGGCCCTGGCGTGTGAGAATCACCTCGTCCCCGGTTTCTGCGCGTCGCACGAGGTCGGCCAGTTGTCCTTCTGCTTCCGTCACGGAGACCTTCATGCGCGTCGTCCCGATTCGTGTTCAGACAGGAGATTGGACCGTGCTGTGGCCTCGTTCAACATACCCGCTGCCACGATGCGATCAGGGTCGGATGCCGATTTGCGCCGCTGAAGATCGCATCACCCTCCGCAACGATCGTCTCGCCATTCCAGGGTCGCGCCATGCCTCCACCCGCCATCCGGATCGCCCACGATCCCGAGGCGAACGTCTGGTACGTGCACAGGAGCGACGTGGGAGACATGAGCGCCGAGGCGCCGACCGCCGAAGCCCTCATCGCCCGCATCCCAGTCACGATTGCCGCGATATGAACGAACCCGTCCCGCTCCGTATCGTGATCGGCTAAGCAGATGTCGCAAAAGCGATTGCCGATGTTGCGACAAAAATCTGCGACAAAACAAGGGTCAAGCAGACGTGCGCTGGCTTGCCAGCGCACGTCTGCTCAGCGTCCCCGCCGCCCCGTCAGCACCGAGGCCCCCAGCACCGTCAGGCTCACCGCCCCGATCAGCAGGGTCGAGATCGCGTTGATCTCCGGGGTCACGCCGAGGCGGACCTGGCTGTAGAGGCGCATCGGCAGGGTGGTGGCGCCGGGCCCCGAGACGAAGCTCGCGATCACGAGGTCGTCCATCGACAGGGTGAAGGCGAGGAGGAAGCCGGCGATGACGGCCGGCGCGATCAGCGGCAGGGTCACGGTGCGAAACACCGTGACGGGCGCCGCCCCCAGGTCGGCGGCGGCTTCGAGGAGCGAGCGGTCGAGATGGCGCAGGCGCGCCTGCACCACGACAGCGACGAAGCAGAGCGTGAAGGTCGCGTGAGCGATCACGATGGTCCAGAAGCCGCGGGGAATCCCGAGGCCGACGAAGAGCAGCAGCAGCGACAGGCCGGTGATCACCTCCGGCATCACCATCGGGGCGTAGACGAGCCCGGTGAGGAGCGGCCGGCCGGGGAAGCGCCGGCGTCCGTCCAGCGCCAGAGCCGCCAGTGTGCCGAGCACAGTCGCGAGGCCCGCCGAGGCGAGCGCCACCTTGAGGGTGACGAGGGCGGACTCGACCAGCGGCCCGTTGTCGAGGAGGCCGGCATACCAGCGGGTCGAGAATCCGGCCCAGACCGTGACGAGGCGCGACGCGTTGAACGAGTAGACGACCAGCAGCAGGATCGGCCCGTACAGGAAGGCCATCCCGAGGCCGAGCGCGGCCCAGGCGAGCGGGTGGGCGCGGCTCATCTCACGGGCGCTCCAGGCGGCGGGACTCGGCCTCGCGGAAGAGCACCACCGGACCCGCCACGATGACGAGCAGCACCACCGCCACCGCCGAGGCGAGCGGCCAGTCGCGGTTGGAGAAGAACTCGCTCCAGAGCACCCGCCCGAGCATCAGGGTGTCGGGCCCGCCGAGCAGGTCCGGGATGATGAACTCGCCGGTGATCGGGATGAAGCACAGAAGGGCGCCGGCAACGAGGCCGGGCAGCGACAGGGGCAGGGTCACGGTGCGGAACGCGGACAGCCGGCTCGCCCCGAGGTCGCGGGCGGCCTCGATCAACCCGCGGTCGAGGCGCTCCAGCACCGCGTAAAGCGGCAGCACCATGAACGGCAGGTAGGCATAGACCACCCCGATCATCACCGCCGCCGGGGTGTTGAGGATCTCGATGGGCTTGGCAATCAGCCCGAGCGCCAGGAGCGCCTGGTTGATGAGCCCGTCGCCCTTGAGGATCGCGATCCAGGCGTAGACCCGGATCAGGAAGCTCGTCCAGAACGGGATCACCATCAGGGCGACGAGGAGCGGCTGCCAGGCCTTCGGCGCCCGCGCCATGGCGTAGGCGATCGGGTACCCGACGAGGATCAGCAGCGCGGTCGCGGACAAAGCCACGGTGAGCGAGGTCAGGCCCGCCTCGAGGTAGAGCGGGTCGGCGGTCAGCGTGCGGTAATTCTCGAAGTCGAGGGCGGCGAGCACGTCGGCCCAGCCGGCGAGCCCCGCATCCCAGTCGAGCACCGGGGTATAGGGCGGCAGGGCCGTCGCCGGGTCCGACAGGCTGATCTTGACGACGACGAGGAACGGCAGACCGAAGAAGGCGAGGAGCCAGAGGAGCGGGAAAGCCGGCAGACGCAAGCGCCGCAGGGACTCGCGCAGGGGCGCCCTCATGCGGGATCCGCCGGCAGCAGCGAGGCAGCCTCCGGCGCGAAGGCGAGGTGCACCGGGGCGCCGACGGCCGGTCCGGCGCCGGGAGGCCCCGAGGCCCGCAGCACCTGCCCGTCGGCGAGGCCGACCCGGTAGAGGATTTTTTCCCCGAGATAGGTCGCGTCGAGGAGCGTGCCGGCCAATCCCTCGGTCCCGCCTTCTCCGGCAAGCCGAAGGCACTCCGGGCGCAGGGCGAGCAGGCCCGGGGCGCCCGTAGGCCCGGCGCCGTGATGGTCGAAGGCCCGGAGCATCCCGAGCGGCGTGTCGAGCCCGCGCAGGGTCCCAGCCCCGCCCTCTGCGAGCCGGCCCTCGATCAGGTTCACGTCGCCGAGCAGCCCGGCGACGTAGCGGGTGGCCGGGCGCTCGTAGAGCGCGGCGGCCGGTCCGACCTGGACCAGCCGGCCCGCCGCCATCACGCCGATGCGGTCGGCGAGCACCATCGCCTCGGCGGGGTCGTGGGTGACGACCACGAAGGTGGTGCCGAGCCGGCGTTGCAGCGCCCGCAGCTCGGCTTGCGTCTCCTCCCGCAACGCGCGGTCGAGGGCGCCGAGCGGCTCGTCGAGGAGCAGCACCCGGGGCCGTTTGGCGAGCGCCCGGGCCAGCGCCACCCGCTGGCGCTGGCCGCCGGAGAGCTGGTCGGGCCGGCGTGCGCTCAAATGGTCGAGCTGCACCAGGCGCAGCATCTTGGCGACACGGGCGGCGACCTCGGATTTGGCCAAGCCTTCCCGCTCCAGCCCGTAGGCGACGTTCCCCGCCACGTCCCGGTGCGGAAACAGGGCGTAGGACTGGAACATCATGTTGATTGGCCGGCGATGCGGCGGCACCCCGGCGAGGTCCTGCCCGTCGAGCAGGATGCGTCCGGTGCTCGGCTCCTCGAATCCGGCGGTCATGCGCAGGAGCGTGGATTTGCCGCAGCCGGAGGGCCCGAGCAGGCAGAACACCGCGCCGGGCGCGAGATCGAGGTCGACGCCGTCGACGGCGAGATGGTCGCCGAAGCGCTTCGACACCGCCTCGAAGCGGAGGCGGCCGGTGGCGGGCGGGGTCGTGGAGGGAACGGGCGTCGTCACGTCGTCCGGGCGGCGCGGGCGGGCGGGAGGCCGACATCTAGCCCGGGAAGGCCATGCCCGGGAAGGGCTTCGCGCGGGGCGGCATGCGTCCCGGGCGGGGCGGGACTGGCCCGGTGCCCGGGACCGCTCTTTTTACCGCAAGCGATCGGTTCGTACCCGAGATGTCCTTGGACCAACGTCGATGACGCAGGGTCTTGGAGATGTCGGCGACCGCGTGTATTGTTCTCGACGACACGCGTGATGCCGTCCGCCGCGTCCATCGACCCGGATGGCGTCCGCATCTCCTCCCGAGACGTGTCGCAGACTTGGCGTCTCTCTCCATCCGGAGGGAGGCGCTTTTCTGTGTGGCGGGTGCGAGCCTCTGCCCCGCAGCCTGGGAGCGCGCGAGGCTCCTCAATGCGCGTCGGCTCCCGCCCCGCCCGGGCGCGGCCGGCGGATCATCGGCGTGGCGCAGGCCATCAGGACGAACAGCACCGTCAGGATCAGGAACACGTCGGAGAAGCTCATCAGCAGCCCCTGCACGCGCACGGTGTTCATCATCGCCTTCAGAGCCATGGCGTCCGGGTTGCCGGCAAGCCCCGAGAAGCCCTTGGCCATGCTGTCGAGGCGCTCCAGCACCATCGGGTTGGTCCAGGTGAAGCGCTCGTGCAGGCGCGCGAGATGCAGGTCCCAGCGGTCGTTCAACGCCGTGTTGATCAGCGCCAGGCCCACCGCGCCGCCGAGGTTGCGGGTGAGGTTGTAGAGGCCCGAGGCGTTCTTCATCCGGGCCGGCGGCAGGGTGCCGAGCGCGATGTTGTTGATCGGGATCATGCACAGCATCAGCGAGCAGCCGCGCAGAACCTGCGGCAGCAGGAGCTCGTAGAAATCCCAGTCCTTGGTGATGCCGGTCACGATCCAGGTGCCGGCGGCGAAGCCCGTGAAGCCGATCGCCATCATGATCCGCGGATCGACCTTGGCCGAGAGGCGCCCGGCGATGGGAGCGGTGGCGAACATGCACAGGCCGGAGACGAACATCGTCTCGCCGATCTGCAGGGCCGAGTAGCCGCGCACCCGGCCGAGATAGACCGGATAGAGGTAGGTCAGGCCGTAGAGGCCGATGCCCATGACGAAGCTGAACAGGCAGCCGCCGGCGAAGTTGCGGTCCGAGAAGGCGCGCAGGTCGACGATCGGCTGCTCGGCGGTGAAGGCCCGCCAGAAGAAGCCGATGCAGGCGATGCCGCACACGATCGCGGCGGCGAAGATCGCCTCCTCCTGGAACCAGTCGTGGGTCGGTCCCTCCTCCAGCACGTATTCGAGGCAGCCGAGGAACGCCGCCATCAGGCCGAGGCCGGTCCAGTCGAAGCGCTTGAGCAGGTCGAGGTTCGGCTTGTCGAAATCGACCAGCAGGTAGGTTGAGATCGTGACGAAGATGCCCGGCACGATGTTGACGAGAAAGAGCCAGTGCCAGTCGAACAGGTCGGTGAGGTAGCCGCCGACCGTCGGGCCGATGGTGGGGGCGAGCGTCGCCACGAGGCCGATCATCGGCGAGACGATGCTGCGCTTGGAGGCCGGGAAGATCGTGAAGGCCGAGGCGAACACCGTCGGGATCATGCCGCCACCGATGAAGCCTTGGGCGGCGCGCCAGACGATCATCTCGCCGATCGACGACGAGGTGGCGCACATCAAGCTCATCAGGGTGAAGCCGCCGGCCGAGATCACGAACATCCAGCGGGTCGAGAGCACCCGCGACAGGGTGCCCGAGAGCGGGATCGAGATCACCTCGGCGATGAGGTAGCTCGTCTGCACCCACGGGATCTCGTCGGCCGAGGCCGAGAGGCCGGCCTGGATCTCGGCGAGGGAAGCCGAGACGATCTGGATGTCCAGGATCGCCATGAACATCCCGAACACCATGCAGACGAACGCCACCATGCGGCGGCGGTCGATCGGTGCGTCGGCGGGCGCGGGGGTCGCGGCCATGTCTTCGGTGCCTGCGTCAGGGAGAGATGGACGAGTCTGCGTGGCTCGTCCCGACGATGCTGAAGCGCCTCTCCCCTCCCCCACATCGGAGAGGGAATCCCGCGCTCGGATCCTGTCAGGATGGATCAGCGTAATCGTTGCGAGCCGGCCCGAGGGCCCGCAGTCACGTCGGCCTCAACGGCCCGCCGTGCGCACCGACGCCGGGGCGGCCCTCTCCGACACCGCCTGGTGCGGCTCGATCGGGGCCGGCGGCTGCGACTCGTCGAGGCCGCGGGTGTCGACCCGCACCACCACCGAGAGGCCCGGCCGCAGCAGGCCCTCGCGGGCGACCGCCTCCGGCACCCGCACCCGGACGGGGAGGCGCTGGACGATCTTGGTGAAGTTGCCGGTGGCGTTGTCCGGCGGCAGCAGGCTGAACACCGAGCCGGAGGCCGGCGACAGGCTCTCGACCGTGCCGACGATGTCGCGGTCGGGCCAGGCATCGACCCGGATATGGACCGGCTGGCCGACCCGGACCCGGCCGAGCTGGGTCTCCTTGAAGTTGGCGTCGACCCGGGCGCTCTGGAGCGGCACCAGCGCGGCGATGCGCGAGCCCGGCGCCACATAGGCCCCGGCCTCCGTCGCCTTGTTGCCGATCACCCCGTCGAAGGGCGCGCGCAGGACCGTGAAGGACAGGTCGCGCTTCGCCCGGTCGACCGCGGTGCGCAATTCGGCGGCCAGGTTCTCGGCCTCCTTCGTCTGCGCCTCCAGCACCGCGACGTTGGCCTGGAGGGCGATCAGGTTGGCCTCGGCGCCCTTCACGGTGGCGTCCGAGCGGTCGCGGTCGGCGCGCGACTGCTCCAGCCGCGCCTTGGCGGCGAACTCGGACTGCGCCAGCTGCTGCTGACGCTGGTAGTCGGCCGCGGCCCGGACCTGATCGGCCTTGGCGGCGTCGATCTGGGCCCGGCCCTGGAGCACCTGGGCACGGGCGGCCTCCGCCTGCCGGGCGATGCGCGCGATGGTGCTGGCTTGGGTCGCCAGCTTGTCCTCGGCGGCCTTCAAGGCGAGGCGGTAATCGCCGTCTTCGATCCGCGCGATGACGTCCCCGGCCTTGACCGCCTGACCGTTCACCACCGGCACCGCCTCGAGATAGCCCGAAACCTTGGCGGCGAGCGTCGAGATGTCGGCCTGGACGTAGGCATCGTCGGTCGAGACGAAGAAGCGGCCGGTCGTCCACCATTCATGGCCCGCGTAAGCCCCGTAGGCGCCGCCGCCGAGGACGAGCGCAGCCAGGATCAGACGGCGCAAGGGGCGCTTGCGCTTGGCGGAGGGAGCGGCCGGAGGGGCGCTGACGGGCGGCGCGGCTTCGGCCATGGGGGCGCCCTTCGCAGGACCTGCCTTCTGGGGCGCCTCACCGGCGGGCCGGCCCTGCGCGTAATCGTCTCGGAACGCCATCGTCAGTCACCCGTCCTCGGGGATCCCCCCGCCACCATCGACCGAATCGGTTGACGGCTCTCGAACAGCCGGGATACTACGTTGACCGAACCGTTCGGTCAATCGATCCTGTGTGCGATGCACAAGCCCGATTGATCGCCGCCGCCGCACTCCCCACATTGGCCTTCGACCCTATGGCCCCGACGATGAGCGACGCTTCCCTGAGCCCCCCGCCCGCCGACACCGACAAGCGCCGCCAGATCCTGGACGGGGCCCGCGAGGTCTTTCTCGCCAGCGGCTTCGACGGGGCCAGCATGGGGGCGATCGCCAAGGCGGCGGGCGTCTCGAAGGGCACGCTCTACGTCTATTTCGAGAGCAAGGAGGCCCTGTTCGAGGCGCTGACGATCGAGGAGAAGCGGACGCTCGCCGAGAACATCTGCCGGCTCGACCACGACGACCCCGACGTCGCCGCCGTGCTGCGCCGCCTCGGCACCAGCCTGATGGAGGCCATGGTGCGGCCCGACCACATCGCCTCGGTGCGGATGGTGATCGGCGCGGCGGAGAAGTTTCCGCGCTTCGGCCGGGCCTTCTACGAGGCGGGACCGCTGCTCGGCCGGGCGCGCTTGCGCGCCTATCTCGACGCCCAGGTCGACGCCGGCCGCCTGCGCCCGATGGATTCCGACCTCGCCGCCCGCCACTTCTTCGACCTCTGCGCCGCCACCACGATGCGCCGGCTGCTGTTCTCCGTCGGCGACCCGCCGACCGAGGCCGAGACGACCTACTGGATCGCCGAGGCGGTGCGGGTGTTTCTCGCGGCCTACGGGCCGGAGGGGCGGTAGCCCCGCTCCGCGTGCCAGGCGGCCAGCAGCGCCGCTTCCTCGCCGATCGCCAGGCCGGTGACCGGGCCACCGCCGGCCTCCAGCCCGCGCAGCGTGTCGCGGGCGGTCGCCTCCAGCGGCCGCACCGTCAGCCCTGCCGCGAGCGTCGCCGAGACGTCGCGGGAGGCCTCGCCGATCGTGTCCGGCAGCGGAAGCGGCAGGGAGAACGGACCGGGGTCACGACCGACGCCGTGACGGCCGAGGACATCCGGATCGACCCAGGTCGCGGTGTATGGTGCGCCGAGGGCGGCGGCGCAGCGATCGAGGAAGGCGCGGCGGGTGCAGTCAGGGCCGACGGCGTCGAACCGCCCGACGAGGCCGGTTTTCGCCGCGCGGACGATCCAGCCCGCGAGGTCGCGCCCATCGATGACCTGCACCGGGTCCCCGGGCTCGGCCGGCGCCAGCGCCTCGCCGCCCCGGGAGAGCCGCGCGATCCAGTACGAGAACCGCCCGGTCGGATCGCCCGGGCCGACGATCAGCCCGGCGCGGCAGATCAGGGCGTCGCGGCCGAAGGCCCGCTCGCAGGCGACCGTGGCGGCGCCATAGGGGCCGTCTTCCGCAGGTGCCAGGAGCGGCGCCGTATCGGTCCGCTGTCCCCTCGTCGTGGTGTCGGCGTAGACGCTGGTCGTCGACACGGAGGTTCAGTGTCCGACGTGCCCGTCGAGCGCCGCCCGCGCCCGCCGGACCTGATCGGGACGGCGCGCCACGTCCACGGCCGCGTCGAACCGCTCCCGCCCGAGCCCTGCCACTCCGTCCGGCCGGTCGCGGTCGATGGCGACGAAGCGGGCGCCCGGCGGAGCCGATCCCGAGAGGCCGCGCGCGGCGCAGGTCACGGCGTGGCCGAGCCCGGTCGCGGACGCGGCGATCGCCCGTCCGAGGAACTGCGTGCCGCCGAGCACCAGCAACCGCATCCGCCGCGCCCATCCGGCCACCCGGGCCGTCGGACCCCGATCGTCAGACCCCGATCGTCAGGCCCCGATCGTCAGACCCCGATCGTCAGGCCCCGATCGTCAGACCCCGATCACCTGCCGCATCGCCACCAGCGTCCGGAACGCGCGCACGTTCGGGTCGTCGTGGAACACCGCCCGGGTGAAGGCCTCGTACTCCGCCATGTCCCGCAGGCGCAGCTCCAGCACGAAATCGGCCTCGCCGGTCACGTACCACGCCGCCCGGACCTCCGGACGCTCGCGCAGGCGGCGCACGAACGCGTCGAGCCGGTCGGAGGTCTCGCGCTCCAGCGAGACGAGCACGTGCAGGCAGAGCGGGGTGCCGAGGATTGCCGGATGCACCAATGCCACGTCGGCGACGATGACGCCGTCCTGGCGGAGCCGCCGCAGGCGCCGCAGCACCGCGCTCTCCGACAGGCCGACGCGCTCGGCCAGGATTCGCGCCGGCGTCAGGTTGTCGGCCTGGACCGCCGCGAGCAGGGCGTGGTCGAACCGGTCGAGGGTGGCGCTTTCCGGCATGGATCGCTCGCGAATGGCGAAAACCGCCGCACGCTAGCACGATTTCGGCGCCAATCGTCGTGCGGTTCCGGCATCCTCCCGGTCATGACGAACTCCGCCCCTCCCCTGCCCGCCGCGGCGATCGCCTCCGCCCTGCGCGATCTTGATCCGGCCTATGCGCCGACGCCCCTCCTCGCGCTGCCGGCCCTGGCGCAGCGGCTCGGCGTCGCGCAGGTCCTCGCCAAGGACGAGGGGCGCCGGATGCTCGGCAGCTTCAAGTCGCTGGGTGGCACCTATGCGGGCCTGACGGCGCTCGCCCGCGCCGCCGGGATGGACCTGCCCGCGCTGCTGGCGGCCCGGCCTTCCGGCCTTCCGGCCCTGGTCTGCGCCAGCGACGGCAATCACGGCCTGGCGGTGGCCGCGGCGGCGCGGTTCGCCGGCGCGCCGGCGCGGGTCTTCCTGCATGCGGGCGTGCCGCCGGCGCGGGCGCGGCGCATCGCCGACGAGGGCGCCGAGATCGTCCGGATCGCCGGCACCTACGACGACGCGGTCGAGGCCGCGGCGGCGGCGGCCCGGGCGGGCGCCGGCCTGCTCGTCGCCGACACCACCGACGATCCCGAGGACGGCATCGTGCGCGACGTCATGGCCGGCTACGGCGTGATGGCGGCGGAGATCCGCGACCAGACTGGGGCCCGATCGCGCCCGACCCATCTCTTCGTCCAGGCCGGCGTCGGCGGCCTCGCCGCCGCGATGGCCGAGGGGCTGGCCGGCTGGCTCGAGCCCCCCGGCCTCGTCGTGGCGGTGGAGCCCGAGCGGGCGGCCTGTCTCGCCCCGGCGCTGGCCGCCGGCCGGCCGGTCCGGGTGCCGGGGGACCTCCACACGGCCGCCGAGATGCTGTCCTGCGGCGAGGCCAGCGCTCCGGCGCTCACGGTCTTGCGGCGCCACGGCGTCCGGGTCGCGACCGTGACCGAGGCCGAGCTGATGGATGCCCCGCAGGTTCTCGCCGAGGCGGGCGGCCCCGCGACGACGCCCTCCGGCGCCGCGGGCCTCGCCGGTGCCCTGGCGATCCTCGCCGATCCGGCCCGGGCGGCGGAGTTCCACCTCGATCGGGACAGTCGTCTCCTCGTCCTCGTCACAGAGGGCACCCTGCCGGAGGATGCGTCGGAGGAGCCGCGATGACGACCGATTCCGCCCACTCGCCCCCCCTCTTGCATGATGTGGTCGCCTGGCGGCGCGACCTGCACGCCCATCCCGAATTCGGCTTCGAGGAGCGGCGCACCAGCGCCTTCGTGGCGGCAAAGCTGCGGGACTTCGGCCTCGACGAGGTCGTCGAGGGAATCGGTGGGACGGGCGTCGTCGGCACGCTCCGGCGCGGCAGCGGCAAACGGTCGATCGCGTTGCGCGCCGACATGGACGCCTTGCGCATCCTCGAGCAAGGTGCGCACCCCCACCGCTCGCGCAACCCAGGCACCATGCATGCCTGCGGCCATGACGGCCACACGGCGATGCTGCTCGCCGCCGCCCGGCAGCTCGCCACGGAGGGCGGCTTCGACGGCACGGTGCGCTTCCTGTTCCAGCCCGCCGAGGAATGGGGCCGCGGCGCCCTTGCGATGCTCGAGGACGGGCTGATGGAGCGGTTCCCCTTCGACGAGATCCACGGTCTCCACAATCTGCCGGGTCTCGGGCTCGGCCGTCTCGAGACGCGTCCCGGCCCGATCATGTCGGCGGAGGACAATTTCGAGATCGTCCTGCGGGGCGTCGGCGGTCACGCCGCCCGGCCGCATGCGGCCAACGAGGTGCTGGTCGCGGCCTGCGCCACCGTCATGAGCCTCCAGACCATCGTGTCGCGCCGCCTCGATCCGACGGAGATCGGGATCGTCTCGGTGACGGAGCTGATCACCGACGGCACCCGCAACGCCCTGCCGGGGCAGGCGCGCATCCTCGGCGACGCGCGCAGCTTCCGGCCCGATATCAGCACCGAGATCGAGCGGCAGATGCGTGTGGTCGCGGAGGGCACCGCCCGGGCCTATGGCGTCGCAGCCGAGGTCGCCTATACCCGCGAATTCGTGCCCCTCCTGAACGATCCGGCCCTCACGGAAGAGGCCCTGGCCGCCGCCGCCGCCGCGCTCGGGGCGAAAGCCGTCGCCGTCGCGGGGGCGCCGATGACCGGATCGGAGGATTTCGCCCGCTTCCTCGCCCATGTGCCCGGCTGCTTCGTCTTCCTCGGCAACGGCGAGGCCTCGGCGCCGCTCCACAACCCGACCTACGATTTCGACGATGCCGCCCTGCCCTTCGGTGTGGCCTACCACGTCGCCCTCGTCCGCCGCCGCCTGCCCGTTTCTCCCTGAGGCCCCGATGCTGTCCATCGACGCCGCCCGCTTCCTCGGCCGCCTCGCCGCCCTCGCCGAAATCGGCCGCGACGGGCAGGGCCGGCGGACCCGCCTCGCCGCCTCGGACGCGGACCGGGCCGGGCGCGACCTCGTCACGGGCTGGATGCGCGAGGCCGGGCTCGACGTGCGGGTCGACCGGATCGGCAACCTGATCGGCCTGTGGGACCCGTCCGGCACCGGCTCGGGCCCGGTGATGATGGGCTCGCACATCGACACGGTGATCGATGCGGGAGCCTATGACGGCTGCACCGGGGTGCTCGCCGGCCTCGCGGTGATCGAGGCCCTGCGCGCGGCGGGCGACGTCCCGACGCGCCCCCTGGCGCTCGCCGCCTTCACCAACGAGGAGGGCGTGCGCTACGCCCCCGACATGCTGGGCTCGCTGGTCTATGCCGGCGGCCTCTCCGTCGAGGCGGCGCTCGCGACCGTGGGCACCGACGGCACGGTGCTCGGCGAGGAGCTGGCGCGGATCGGCTATGCCGGCTCCGAGGCGCCGGGGACCTTGCGCCCGCACGCCTATCTCGAGCTCCATGTCGAGCAGGGGCCGGTGCTGGAGCGGGAGGGCGTCGCGATCGGCGCGGTCGAGGACCTGCAGGGCATCTCCTGGCAGGAGGTCACGATCGAGGGGGCGGCGAACCATGCCGGCACCACGCCGATGGACTTGCGCCGGGATGCCGGCGTCGCCGCGGCGCTCCTGGTGGCGTGGCTGCGCGAGCGCGCAGGAGCCGGCAACGGCCGCAGCGTCGCCACGGTCGGGCGCCTGCGCCTGGAGCCCGACGCGATCAACGTCATCCCGGCCCGCGCCGTCCTCACGATCGACCTGCGCGATCCGGATGCGGGCCGCCTCGCCGCCTTCGAGGCCGATCTCAGGCAGCGGCTCGACGGCCTGGCGCGTCGCGAGAACGTGACCGTGACGGTCCGGCGGCTCGCCCGGTTCGACCCGGTGACCTTCGATTCCGGGATCGTCCGGAGGATCGAGGCGGCGGCGCGGGCCCGTGGCCTGTCGGTCCGGCGCATGACCTCCGGCGCCGGCCACGACGCCCAGATGATGGCCCGGCTCTGCCCCGCCGCGATGATCTTCGTGCCGAGCATCGGAGGGATCAGCCACAGCCCGGCCGAGCGCACGGCGGATGCCGACCTCGTGGCGGGCGCCGCGGTGATGCTCGACGTGGTACGGGACTTGTGCGGGACCTGAGCGTCAGCAGGACGCCGCTACGCGTCCGCGGCGCTCACGCGTCCTCCCTCAGCGCCTCCGCCACCCGGGCCTCCAGGATGTCGGGCCGGCGCAGGATGAGGGCGCCGCGGGTGCGGTCGACGAGGCCTTCCTGGGCCATCACGGTGAATTCCCGCGTCACCTGCTCGCGGCGGCAGCCGATGCGGGCGGCGAGCACGTGGTGGTAGGGCGGCGGGCTCACCGCGCGCTCGCCGTCGGTGCCGGGCCGGGGCGCGGAGAGGCGCAGGAGCTCGGCGTAGAGGCGGTGGCGCAGGTCGAGGACCGCGTGCTCCATCAGCCGGGCGTTGAGCATCCGCACCCGCTTGGCGAGGAGCCGCAGCAGCCGGTCGGCGATCGGCGGTGCCGCGAACACGATCTCGCGGAAGACCGCCGCCGGCACCACGCAGAGTTCGCCCCGGGTGAGCGCCGTGACGTTGGCCGAGCGGCTGACCCCGTCGATCGCCGCGAGCTCGCCGAAGAACTCCCCGGCCCGCATCTCGCCCAGGATCACCTCCTTGCCCGACTGGGTCCGGTTGAGGATCCGCACCTCGCCGGAGGCGAGCAGGTAGACGTCGGTCGAGGCGTCGTCGAAATCGACCAGGATCTCGTTGGCGTCGAAACGGCGCCAGATGCAGCGCGATTCGTACGAGATCAGGTCGATGCCCGCGTCCTTGAAGAAGGGAAACCCTGCGAGCCGACCCATCTGCTGCCCTCGACCCCGCGCGTGCGGGACTGCCAACCCAAAATCCCGCCCGCGCGTTCTTAGCCCGGCGCGGCCGCGCTCGCCAGGGTGCGGCAGGGCTTGCGCGCGGTCATGTGTCAGTCGGCCCGCGATTTTCTCGGGTTTTACGCCTTCACGATCGTCGCACCTGTTAGTCCATGCCGCGCCATCACGTTGCGGGTGTCGACCACCAGCCGGGTATGCCTCGCAACCAGGGCATAATCGACGCCGTCATGGTCTGTGGCGATCAGCACCGCGTCGACGGCCCGCAGGGTCTCGGGCGTCAGGGGCTCCGAACGCCGCCCGGCGAGCTCCGGATGCTCGCGGGTCGCCGGCAGGACCGGCACCAGGGGGTCGTGGTAGAGCGCGGCCGCACCGCGCGCCTCGATCAGCCGGATCAGCTTCAGGGCCGGACTCTCGCGGGTATCCTCGACGTTGCGCTTGTAGGAGAGCCCCAGCACCAGCACCCGGGCGCCCGAGAAGGCGCGCCCGGTGCGATCGACGGCGGCGGCCAGGCGCTCGACCACGTGGTAGGGCATGCGCGTGTTGACCTCGCCGGCCAGTTCCACGAAGCGGGCCGGCACGTCGAATTCCCGCGCCTTCCAGGCGAGATAGAATGGGTCGATCGGGATGCAGTGGCCCCCGAGACCCGGGCCGGGCTGGAACGGCATGAAGCCGAAGGGCTTGGTGGCCGCCGCCTGGATCACCTCCCAGACGTCGATGCCCATCGCGTCGTAGACGAGCTTCAACTCGTTCACGAGGGCGATGTTGACCGAGCGGAAGATGTTTTCCGTGAGCTTCACCGCCTCGGCGGCGGCGGCCGACGAGACCGGCACCGTGCGCACCACCAGCGCCCCGTACAGCGCTTCCGCCAGGCTCCGGGCGGCGGCGTCGTCCGCCCCCACCACCTTGGGGATGCGGGCGGTGTCGAACTCCCCGTTGCCCGGATCCTCGCGCTCCGGCGAGTAGGCGAGGAAGAAGTCGCGTCCGGAGCGCAGGCCGCCGGCCTCCAGGATCGGCCGCATCACCTCGGCGGTGGTACCCGGATAGGTGGTCGATTCGAGCACCACGAGCTGGCCCGGCCGCAAGGCCGCGGCGACGGCCCGCGCCGTGGCCTCGACATAGGACAGGTCGGGCTCGCGGTGGCGGGTGAGTGGCGTCGGCACGCAGATCAGCACCGCGTCGGGCTCGTTCAGCCGCGCCATGTCGCCGGTGGCCGCGAAGGTGCCCGCCGCCAGCGCCGGACCCAGAGCCTCGCCCGGGATGTGGTGAAACGCCCCCTCGCCCCGGTTCAAGGCCGCGACGCGGCCGGGATCGACGTCGAAGCCGAGCACGGAGAAGCCGGCCCGGAGCGCGGCGAGCGCCAGCGGCAGCCCGACATAGCCGAGGCCGACGATGCCGATCAGCGCCCGCCGCTCGGAGAGGAGCCGGCCAAGCGTCCCGGAGGGGAGCGTCTCGGAGGGAAGCGTCTCTGAGGCGAGCGTCGCGGAGGGGGACGTCATGGCGGGTCCGGGCTCGGCTGTCATCGCTCCGCTTACACGGTGCGGCGGCCCGCGCTGTCAACACGCGCCGTCCCGCTTCCCCGCCCCTTGCCTCCCGGTCGCGCCGCCCCCACAACGCCGCCATGCTCCGCGTGAACGACCTCACCTACCGGATCGGCGACCGCCTGATCCTCGACCAAGCCGGCTTCGCCTTGCCCGAACGGGCGCGGGTCGGGATCGTCGGCCGCAACGGCGCCGGCAAGACCACCCTGTTCCGCATCATCCAGGGCGAGATCCCCACGGAAGGCGGCACGATCGGGCTGCCGAAGGGCACGCGGATCGGCGGCGTGGCGCAGGAGGCGCCGGCCGGCCCCGAGACCCTGCACGCGGTGGTGCTCGCCGCCGATACCGAGCGGGCGCGGCTGCTCGCCGAGGCCGAGACCGCGGACGGCCTGCGCCGGGCCGAGATCGAGACCCGCCTCGTCGACATCGACGCCCACTCGGCCCCGGCCCGCGCCGCCGCGATCCTGCACGGCCTCGGCTTCGACGCCGAGGCGCAAGCGCGGCCCTGCTCCGACTTCTCCGGCGGCTGGCGGATGCGGGTGGCGCTCGCCGCCGTGCTCTTCTCCGAGCCGGACCTGCTCCTCCTCGACGAGCCGACCAACTACCTCGACATCGAGGGCACGCTCTGGCTCTACGACTATCTTGAGCGCTATCCCCGCACCGCGCTGATCATCAGCCACGACCGGGACCTCCTCGACACCTCGGTCGACCACATCCTCCACCTCGACCGCGGCAAGCTCACGCTCTATCGCGGCGGCTACACGTCCTTCGCCCGCCAGCTCGCCGAGAAGCGCACGCTCCAGGCCAAGGCGCGGGTGAAGCAGGAGGCCGAGCGCGCCCATCTCCAGAGCTTCGTCGATCGCTTCAAGGCCAAGGCGACCAAGGCGCGCCAGGCCCAGTCGCGGATGAAGCGGCTGGCCAAGATGGAGCCGATCGCGGCGCTCATCGAGGACGACGTGCCGGTGATCCACCTGCCGAGCCCGGAGCGCGCCCTCTCCCCGCCCCTCGTCGCGATGGAGCGGGTCCAGGCCGGCTATCCCGACCGCACGGTGCTGACGGGCCTCAACCTCACGCTCGCCCCCGACGACCGGGTGGCCCTGTTAGGGGCCAACGGCAACGGCAAGTCGACCTTCTGCAAGCTCATCGGCGGGCGGCTCGAGCCCCTGTCGGGCGAGGTGCGGCGCTGGGGCAAGATGAACGTCGCCTATTTCGCCCAGCACCAGCTCGACGAGCTGCGGCCGGCCGAGAGCGCCTATGCGCATGTCCGCGACCTGATGCCGGACGTGCCGGAGGCGAAGGCCCGGGCGGCTGCCGCCCGCCTCGGTTTCCCCGGACACAAGGCCGACACCCCGGTCTCGCAGCTCTCCGGCGGCGAGAAGGCGCGGCTGCTCATGGGCCTCGCCGCCTTCAACGGGCCGCACCTCCTGATCCTCGACGAGCCGACCAACCACCTCGATATCGAGAGCCGGCAGGCGCTGGTCGAGGCGATCAACGACTACGAGGGCGCGGTGATCCTGGTGAGCCACGACCGGTTCCTGGTCGAGGCCTGCGCCGACCGCCTCTGGCTCGTCCGCAACGGCACCGTGAAGCCCTTCGACGGCGACATGGACGATTACCGCCGCCTGGTGCTCGCCGGCCCGGAGACGGATGCCGCGAAGACCCAGGAATCCACCGGCGGCGCGAAGGCGGTGGAGCGCCGCTCCAATGCCGAGCGCCGGGCGGCCCTGGCGCCGTTGCGCCGCAAGCTCGAGACGGTGGAGGCGCGGATGGCGAAGCTCTCGGCCGCCATCGCCAAGATCGACGCCGCGCTCGCCGACGGCACCGCCTTCCGCACCGACGCCGCCAAGGCCGGCGAGCTCGCCCGCATGCGCGCGGAGGCCGCGTCGGCCTTGGGCGCCGCGGAGGAGGAGTGGCTGATGGTGAGCGGGGAACTGGAGGCGGAGGGATGACGGGCGCGAGCAGCACGGCCGGCTACGCCGCCGAGGCCGAAGCGCTGGTCTCGCGCTACGAGAGCATCGCCTTCCCGGACATCCATGCCGCGATCCTGCCGCTCCTGCCCGCGCCGCCGGCCGATCTCCTCGATATCGGCGCCGGAACCGGGCGCGACGCGGCGGGCTTCGCCGCCCTCGGCTACCGGGTGACCGCCGTCGAGCCGACGACCGAGCTGCGCCTTCGGGCAATCGCCCTGCATCCCTCGCCGCAGATCGAATGGCTGGACGACGGCCTGCCGGACCTGCCCGCGCTCGCCCGGCACGGTGAGGCCTTCGATGTCGTGATGCTCACCGCCGTCTGGATGCATCTCGACGAGGCCGAGCGGCGGCGCGCGATGCCGCGCCTCGTGGCGTTGATGCGGGCCGGGGGCGTGATGGCGCTGTCGCTGCGCCACGGTCCCGTGCCGCCCGGGCGCCGGATGTTCGACGTGTCCGCGTCCGAGACGATCGACCTCGCCCGGGAGCACGGCCTGCGCTGCATCCTGTGCCGGACGGACGAGGATGCCCAGCTCGGCCGGCCCGGCGTGACGTGGGATCGGATCGCTTTCGTGAAGGACGGCCCCGGTGCGGGCATTCCGGGGCTTCACGCGCCTGAGACGATCGCCTAGGGCGGGAGCGACTCCCGTTCCCGACCTGAAATTCCCATGACCACTCCCTCCTACGTCCTCTCCCTCTCCTGCACCAACGTCCCGGGGATCGTGGCCGGCGTGTCGGCCTACCTGTTCGAGGCCGGCTGCAACATCCTCGACGCGCAGCAATTCGACGACGTCGAGACCGGCCGCTTCTTCATGCGGATCGTGTTCAACCCCGTGCGGGCTCAGCCGGGGCGGGACGCGCTGGCCGCGGGCTTCGAGGCGGTGGCGCAGCGCTTCGGCATGGACTGGACCCTGCGCGACCGGGCCGAGCGGCGGCGCGTGATGATCCTCGTCTCGCGCTTCGACCATTGCCTCAACGACCTGCTCTATCGCTGGCGCATCGGCGAACTGGCGATGGACATCTGCGCGGTGGTGTCGAACTACCCGCGGGAGATCTACGGCGCGGCCGACCTCGCCGGGGTGCCGTTCCACCACCTGCCGATCACCCCCGACACCAAGCCGCAGCAGGAGGCCGCCCTGTGGCGGCTCGTCGAGGAGACCGGGGCCGAGCTGGTGGTGCTCGCCCGCTACATGCAGATCCTGTCGGACGACCTCTCGCACAAGCTCTCGGGGCGCTGCATCAATATCCACCACTCGTTCCTGCCGGGCTTCAAGGGCGCCAGGCCCTACCACCAGGCCCACGAGCGCGGCGTGAAGCTGATCGGCGCCACGTCTCACCTCGTCACCGGCGACCTCGACGAGGGGCCGATCATCGAGCAGGATGTCGAGCGCATCTCGCACCGGGACACCCCCGACGACCTCGTGCGCAAGGGCCGCGACATCGAGCGCCGGGTGCTGGCCCGTGCCGTGCGCTACGTGCTGGAGGACCGGGTGATCGCCAACGGCCGCAAGACGGTGGTGTTCACCGATTGAAGCGGGCGACGGGCCGCTCGCGATGACTCGCTCGGCCGCTATGGACCGCTTGGCCTCTCCCCGCCCGGCGGAGTAAGTGCACCTCACGCAACCCTCGGTGCGCCGGCGCTCCCATGTCGAGCGACGGCGGCGATCGGGAGTTGCGAGAGTGACACCAAGCCGTCCCGACCCGCGCGGGCGGCCCGCGCGACGACCCGGAGTTCAGAGAAGCCATGTCCGACCTCACCCTCGACGCCGCCTCGACGATCGTCGCGAGCGCCCTCAAGGCCGGCCGCGAGCTCGGGCTGAAGCCCCTGGCGGTGGTGGTGCTCGACGCCCGCGGCGCCCTCAAGGCGGCTTCCGTCGAGGACGGCACCAGCCTCAAGCGCGCCGAGATCGCCATGGGCAAGGCCAACGGCGCTCTCGCGCTCGGCATCGGCTCGCGGGCCATCGCCAAGCGGGCCGAGGAACAGGCCTATTTCGTCGCCGCCGTGACCCATGTGGCGGGCCCGGCCGGCCTGATCCCGGTGCCGGGCGGCGTGCTGATCAAGCGCGAGGGCAAGCTCCTCGGCGCCGTCGGCATCTCGGGCGACACCTCCGACAACGACGAGAAGGCGGCGCTCGCCGGGATCGCGGCCGCCGGGCTCCAGGCCGAGACCGGCGCCTGAGACCGGCGATGCGGCGCCGCGACCTCCTGGCAGGCCTCGGCGCCGCAGGGCTCGGTGCCGCGAGCCTGGTGCGCCCCGCCCGGGCCGCCGGCCCCCAAGTCCATCCCCAAGCCTACCGGCGGGGCAATGGCGCCGACCCGGAGACCCTCGATCCGCACAAGACCTCGACCCTGGCCGAGGCGACGATCCTCCTCGACCTCTACGAGGGCCTGAGCGCCTACGGCCCCGACGGCAGCCTGGGGCCGGGCGCCGCCGAGGGCTGGACCACCTCCGCCGACGGCCTGACCTGGACCTTCCGGTTGCGCCCCGACGGGCGCTGGTCGAACGGCGACGCGGTCGTCGCCGACGACTTCGTCCACGGCTTCCGGCGCATGCTCGACCCGGCGACGGGGGCGAAATACGCCAGCGTGCTCGCGCCGGTCCGCAACGCTCAAGCCGTCAATCGCGGGGCGATGCCGGTGGATGCGGTCGGCGTCGCCGCCCCCGACCCGCTCACCGTGGTGATCCAGCTGGAGCAGCCGACGCCCTACTTCGTCGAGCTGATGACCCACCAGGCGAGCACGCCCGTGCACCGCCCCTCGCTCGCGCGCTTCGGCGAGGCCTTCACCCGGCCCGGCAACCTCGTCTCGAACGGCGCCTATCTCCTCAGGGACTTCTCGCCGAACGACCGCATCACGGCGATCCGCAACCCGCATTACCGCGAGGCCGGCCGGGTCGCGATTCCGCAGGTCGAGTACATCCCGACCCCGGATCTCGCCGCCGCGGTGCGCCGCTTCGCCGCCGGCGAGATCGATTCCCTCGACGATCTGCCCGCCGATCAGGTGCGGAGCCTGAAATCCCGCTTCGGCGACGCCGTGGTGCTCAATCCCGCCCTCGGCGTGCTCGCGCTGATGGTGAACGTGCGAAAGCGCCCCCTCGACGATGCACGGGTGCGCCGCGCCCTGTCGCTCGCCCTCGACCGCGAGTTCCTGGCCGAGGCGGTATGGGGCGAGACGATGCTGCCGGCCTATTCCCTTACCCCCGCCGGGCTCGACAACGCGCTGCCGCCGCCGACGATGCCGGGCCGGGACCTCTCGCCGCTGGAGCGCGAGGACGCGGCGGTCGCGCTCCTGCGCGAGGCCGGTTACGGCCCCGGAGCTAAGCCGCTCGCGGTCGAGCTGCGCACCAACATCACCGACAACAACCGGAACACCATGGTGGCGATCGCCGACCTATGGCGCCCGCTCAACGTCACGACGTCGTTCGCCGCCACCGATGCCAAGACCCATTTCGCCTACCTGCGCGACGGCGGCCCGTTCGACCTCGCCCGGATGAGCTGGATCGCCGACTATGCCGATCCGCAGAACTTCCTGTTCCTGGTCGAGAGCGACAACGACGGCTTCAATTCCGGCCGCTACGCCAGCCCGGCCTACGACGCCCTGATGCGAGAGGCCGCCCGCGAGACCGACCTCGAGGCCCGGGCCCGGATCCTGTATCGGGCGGAAGAACTCTTCCTCGCCGACCTGCCCTGGATCCCGCTGCTGCATTACCGGCACAAGCACCTGATCGGGCCGCGCCTGCGCGGCTTCGTGCCGAACCTGCGCGGCGTCTCGCCGACCCGCTGGCTGTCGCTGGCATGATCCCGTTCGTCCTGCGCCGCCTCGCTCAAGGCATCCCGACGCTCTTCCTCGTCGTCACCCTGTCGTTCTTCCTGGTGCGGCTCGCGCCCGGCGGGCCGTTCGACCTGGAACGGCCGCTGCCGGCCGCCGCGATGGAGAACCTGCGCCGGGTCTACGGCCTCGACCAGCCGCTCCTCGTCCAGTACGGCCGCTACCTCGCGGCCCTGGCGCGGGGCGATCTCGGTCCCTCTTTCTCGGTGCGCGACCTCTCGGTGGCGGAACTCTTCGGCCGCGGCCTGCCGGTCTCGATGACGCTCGGCGCCCTCGCGCTGGCCGTAGCGCTCGTCCTCGGCACGCTCCTCGGCGGCCTCGCGGCCCTGCGGCGGGGCTCCGGTCTCGACCATGCCGTCACCACGTTCGGCACCTTCGCGCTGACCGTGCCGGGCTTCGTGGTGGCGCCGCTGCTCCAGATCGCCTTCGGGCTGTCCCTGCGCTGGCTGCCCGTCGGCGGCTGGGACGATGGCGCCCCGAAGAACCTCGTCCTGCCGGTCGTCACCCTGGCGTTGCCGCAGGTCGCGGTGGTGGCCCGCCTCGCCCGGGCCGGCCTCGTCGAGGTGTTCGACCGGCCGCACTGGCGCACCCTGCGGGCGCTCGGCCTGCCGCCCCGGATCCTGGCGCTCCATGCGCTTCGCGGCGCCGCTTTGCCGGTGGTGTCCTATCTCGGTCCCGCGGCGGCGGGGCTGCTGACCGGCTCGGTCGTGGTCGAGACGGTGTTCGGCCTGCCCGGAATCGGGCGCTACTTCGTCGACGGCGCCATCAACCGCGACTACACGCTGGTGCTGGGCACGGTGGTGCTGATCGCGGTGTTCGTCCTCGTGCTCAACATCCTGTCGGACCTCGCCTGCGCCCTCATCGATCCGCGTCTCAGGGATGTCGGGTGAGCCGGCCCGCTTCGAGCCACCGCCTCGCCTGGGCGGGGGCCTCGCTCCTCGGCCGCGCCCGCCGGCGCCTCCTCGGCGACCGCGTCGCGCGGGCCTGCGCGGCGCTCCTCGCCCTCGTGGCGCTCGCCTGCACCCTCGGGCCGTTCCTCACCGGCCACCCCTACGACCGGCTCTATTACGACTATCCCGGCACCCCGCCCTCGCTCTCCCTCTACCCGACCA
Source organism: Methylobacterium currus (assembly GCF_003058325.1). Classification (NCBI taxonomy): domain Bacteria; kingdom Pseudomonadati; phylum Pseudomonadota; class Alphaproteobacteria; order Hyphomicrobiales; family Methylobacteriaceae; genus Methylobacterium; species Methylobacterium currus. The sequence continues at coordinate 4,285,494 of NZ_CP028843.1, read as the reverse complement.
CGGACTCGGTGCGCCCGGCCCTCGACCGGCTGGCCTTCCGCATGCGGGTGCGGGCCGAAGACGTGACCGTGACGCCCGAGGCGGTCCGCCTGACGCTGGCCGCCGACCGGCCTCTGGACCCGCGGGTGCTGACCTTCTTCGCCCGCTCCGACGTCTTCGGGGAGGCCCGTCTCCTCGGGCGCTCCGAGGACGGGCGGCGGCTGACCGTCGAGGCGCCGTTGCGGCGCCTGCGCTTCCTCGCCGGCACCGACGCGCTCGGCCGCGACCTCCTCACCCGCACCCTCGTCGCCGGGCGCCTGTCCTTGGCATTGGGCCTGATGGCGAGTGCGGTGGCCCTCGGCATCGGGGTGATCTACGGGGCGCTTGCCGGCACGCTCGGCGGGCGGGTCGACGCGGCGATGATGCGCCTCGTCGACATCCTGTACTCCCTGCCCTTCGTGTTCTTCGTCATCATGCTGGTGGTGTTCTTCGGCCGCTCGGTGGCGCTGATCTTCGTCGCGGTCGGCGCCGTCGAATGGCTCGACATGGCCCGCATCGTCCGGGCCGAGGCGCAAGCGATCCGCCGGCGCGACTACGTCCGGGCGGCCGAGGCCCTCGGTCTCTCCACCGCGGCGATCCTGCGTCGGCACGTCGTGCCGAACCTGCTCGGACCCGTTGTCGCCTTCGCGGCCCTGATGGTGCCCCGCGTGATCCTGCTCGAGAGCTTCCTGTCGTTCTTGGGCCTCGGCGTGCAGGAGCCGGCGACGAGCTGGGGCGTATTGATCGCCGACGGCGCCCGCAGCCTCGAGACCACGCCGTGGATGCTGGTGGTGCCCGCCGCCTTCCTGGTCGCGACGCTCGTCGCCCTGACCTTGCTGGGCGAGCGCCTGCGCGACGCCTTCGATCCGCAAGACCGCGCATGAATCCGGGGAGCATGAGCCTCCTGTCCCTGCGCGGCCTGACGGTGCGGTACCCGCAAGCCGGCGTCACCGCGCTCGACGGCCTCGACCTCGAGCTTGCCCGCGGCGAGACCCTGGCCCTCGTCGGCGAATCCGGCTCGGGCAAGAGCCAGGTGGCCCTCGCCGTGATGGGCCTCCTGCCGCCGCAGGCGCGGGTCTCGGGATCGGTGCGCTTCGACGGGACCGAGCTGACCGGATTGAGGCGCCCCGCCCTCGACCGGGTCCGCGGCGCCCGGATCGGCCTGGTGTTCCAGGAACCGATGACCGCCCTCGACCCGCTCTTCACCATCGGCCACCAGATCGCCCTGGCGCTCCGCGCCCATCGCCGCATGGGCCGGCGCCAGGCGACGGCGCGGGTCCGCGAGCTCCTGGGCCTCGTCGGCCTGCGCGACGCCGGCTCGCGGCTCTCGGCCTATCCGCACGAACTCTCGGGCGGCGAGCGCCAGCGGGTGATGATCGCGATGGCGCTCGCCTGCGAGCCGGATCTCCTCATCGCCGACGAACCGACGACGGCCCTCGACGTCACCGTCCAGGCCCAGATCCTGGCGCTGCTCGCCGACCTCAAGGCGCGGCTCGGGCTGGCGCTCCTGTTCATCACCCACGACCTGCGGCTGGTGCGCCGCATTGCCGAGCGCACGGCGGTGCTGCGGGACGGCCGCCTCGTCGAGGCCGGGCCGACCGAGGACCTGTTTCGCGCACCCCAGGCGCCCGAGACCCGCGACCTCCTCGCCGCCGAGCCCGCCGGCCGAAAGGCGCCGGTGCCGGAGAGCGCCCCCGTGGTGCTGGAGGCGCGGGGCGTGTCGGTCGCCTATCCCGGCCGGCGGCATTTCCTGCGCGCGGAGGCTCCCCGCCTCGCCGTCGCCGGCATCGACCTGACCCTGCGGGCCGGCCAGACGCTCGGCGTCGTCGGCGAATCGGGCTCGGGCAAGTCGAGCCTCGGCCGGGCGCTCATCCGCCTCGAACCCGCCGCCCACGGCCTGGTGCGGTTCGAGGACCGCGACCTCACGGCGCTCGACCGGGCCGCCTTGCGGCCCCTGCGCCGGGGCTTCCAGCCGGTGTTCCAGGATCCGATGGGCTCGCTCTCGCCCCGCCTCACCGCCGGCGAGATCGTCACCGAGGGGTTGCGGGTCCACGCCCCCCATCTGAGCGCGTCCGAGCGCGACGCCCGGGCCGCGGAGGGGTTCCGCGAGGTGCGCCTCGATCCCGCTTGGCGCCATCGCTTCCCGCACGCCTTCTCGGGCGGGCAGCGCCAGCGCATCGCCATCGCCCGGGCGCTGGCGTTGCGCCCGCGCCTCGTCGTCCTCGACGAGCCGACCTCCGCCCTCGACCGCACGGTGCAGCGCGACATCGTCGCCCTGCTGCGCGAGCTGCAGGCGTCGCACGGCCTCGCCTACCTGTTCATCTCCCACGACCTCGCGGTGGTGCGGGCGCTGGCCGACACGGTGCTGGTCCTGCGCCACGGCCGCGAGGTCGAGCGCGGCCCGACGAGCGCCGTGCTGGAGCGCCCGCGCGAGGCCTATACGCGGGCGCTCGTGGCGGCGGCCGGACTCGATGGCGGCCTCGCGCAGGCGTGAGCCGTCCCGAGCCTTGAAGCCCCCCGGGCGCCGTGCCACTTCGCGTCGTCCGATCGGGCAATTCCTGGAGACCGAGACCCATGCGCTCTGCGCTCGCCTTCACGCTGCTCGCGCTCACGGCCGCGTTCCCGGCCGCCGCCCAGCCGGCCCCGAAGGGTCCGCCCCCGAAGGCGCCCAAGGAGGCCCCTAAGGAGGTCCCCTTGCCCAAGGAGGCTCCCGCGCCGCAGCCCGACCCGGTCGCCGCGATGCTCTTCCCCTGCCGCAACCCGGAGGAGACCTGCTATGTCGGCGTGGTCAAGAACGGCAAGGTCACGGTGCTGTTCACCAACGACCGCAAGGCCGACGAGATCGCCGGCAAGCCGGTGGCGGTGTCGGGCGACGGGCTCGACCTCGCCAAGACCGAGAACCGGACCGTGATGCTGGTCGGCGCCTTCGACCCGAAGGACGGCCTGACCAAGGCGGAATTGGTCGACGTTGCGAGCCCGCTCGTCGCCTTCGCCCTCAAGTCGACCATCGGCGGCGGCGAGGCCGACGAGGGTGGGGACGAGCCCCCGGCCCCCCCGCCGCCGGCGCCGCGCAAGAAGTGAGGCGGGCCTCCCGTCCCGGCTGAGGCTCAAGGCAACACCCTCCCCCCTCTGCGGGGGAGGGTGCCCCGCGGAATGGGGCGGGAGAGGGGACGACGCTGCCGGATGAAGCGGAACCGTCCTGTCGGGCGCCTGCCGGATCGGCGTCGCGCTGCCCTCTTGCGAACGACGCCATAGGCCACCCTTCCTCGCAGAGGGGGAGGGTCCAATTGCGCCACGTCCTGCACCATCCTGGTTGATGTACTAAAACATTAGTGCTTCAATGCGCGCGTCAACAGGCCGCCGCATGGGCGGCCGCGGAGCGGCGAAGCCGTCCGGTGCGGTTAGGGAGGAAGCGGAAGCGGGCGGCATCGCCCGCAACGGCCGGCTTCTCCCGCCGCCCCCGGCCGCGCCCCCGACCGGAGAGCCCCGATGCCCCTGAGCCCCGAGACCCGCGCGACGCTGAAGACCGTCAGCACCGCCACCCTGGCCACCGCCCTGTTCAAGCGCGGCCTGCGCAACCAGTTCATCCAGGACGTGCGCCCCCTCAACCCGAATGCCGGGACGATGGTCGGCGAGGCCTATACCCTGCGCTACATCCCGGCCCGCGAGGACCTGAACACCCTGGCGGTGTTCCGTGATCCGACCCACCCGCAACGCGTCGCCGTCGACCAGTGCCCGGAAGGTGCGGTGCTGGTGATGGACAGCCGCAAGAACCCCCGCGCGGCCTCCGCCGGCGCGATCCTGGTGACCCGGCTGATGAAGCGCGGCGCGGCGGGCGTCGTCACCGATGGGGGTTTTCGCGATTCGCCCGAGATCGGCGCCCTGCCCTTCCCGGCTTACCACAACCGCCCCTCCGCCCCGACCAACCTGACCCTGCATCAGGCCCTCGACATCAACGTGCCGATCGGCTGCGGCGACGTCGCGGTCTGGCCCGGGGACGTGGTGGTGGGCGACGCCGAGGGCGTGATCGTCATTCCGGCGGACATCGCCGACGAGATCGCCGCGGAAGCGGCCGAGATGACGGTGTTCGAGGATTTCGTGCTGGAGGAGGTCCAGAACGGCCGCGGCGTGATCGGCCTCTATCCGCTGATCGACGAGCAGGCCAAGGCCGATTTCGCGGCTTGGCGGCAGAAGACCGGTCGCTGAAGGACACGCCTCACACGATCATCCCGACGAGCAACACCGCCACCATCGTGGCGGTGGCGCCGAGCGCCGCAGCCCAGAGCCCGGCCTCGGCGGCGCTGCCCGGGCGGACGTTGTCGTTGGCCGCCTGCGGCAGCATGCGCGGGAAGCGGCGCCACTTGCGCAGGTGGGACGGCGCCGTCGCGATCAGGTGCGGCAGGGGGGCGACGGCGTTCTGGCGGCACGACATAAGGTTGCGCTCCAAGGGGGGAGGCTCGCGCGTTTGTGATGGCCTCGCCCTGCCGCAAACCTTTGCGGCAGGGACCAATGGATGAACGCGGGTCGCGGCCTCTCGATCCGTGGCCGGCGCAAATTCCGTGACGTCTTCCTTAAAGGAAGGCTGAGGCCCGCCCTCCGGGCCGTCCCGCGCTATGGCCGGCCGATCAGAACAGCGAGTCGCCGTCCGAGTAGCGGTCGGCCAGGCGGTCGGCCGCGCCGGCATCGCCGCGCAGCATCGGCTTGGCTTCGTTGGCGAAGGTGCGGCCGACCGTGCTGTCGCCGTAGCGCGAATAGGTCTCGTAGAGCTGCACCGTGTCGCCCTGCGCACGCGCCTGGTCGGCGGCGTAGAGCGCGTCGAAGCGCTTGCCGCCGGGGGCGGCCTGCAGGCGTGCCAGGCGCTGCTCACGGACCGGATCGAGGGCGACGCGGCGGCCCGGGCTGGCCGGGTTGTTGTCGATGATCGGGATGTCCGTGACCGGACGGCCCTGGAGCACGTTGCCGAAAGCCGCGATCGGCGCGGTCGCCAGCGCCAGGGGCGCGGTCAGCAGGTTGCCGGTGCCGGCATCGCCCACCACCGTGCCGGCGGGGCTGAGCGAGGTGCCGCGCGGCAGCAGCGCGTCGGTGGTCGCCCGACGGTTGACGATCGTCTGCTCGGCGTAGGTGCGGACGGCGCGGTTGTTCGACTTCTGCAGCGCGAGGCGGCTCGTCTCGATGTTGTAGGCGTCGCTGCGCAGCGCCTCGGCGCGAAACGCCTCGGTCGACTCGGCCGCCGGACGGTCGGTGGGAAAGATCACCAGGTTCTGGGCCGCCGCCGGCAGGCTGCCGGCGATCGTCAATCCGACCACGGCCAGAAGAGCAGTGCGAGACATGTCGTGAGTTCCATAGACTATCGCCTCGCCGCGCCGGATGAGGCGCTGCGCGAGGCAGGACGCCCCTTCGGCCCCATAACCTGTCCCTTGCGCGAAAGTTCCTGACGGAGAGATCTCTTCCGTTAGGTTCTGTCCCGCCGCTCCCGGTCGAGGAGCGCCCGCTTGCGGTCGACGCCCCAGCGATAGCCCGAGAGGCTACCGTCCTGCCGCACCACCCGGTGGCAGGGAATCGCCACCGCGATCGGGTTGGCGCCGCAGGCGAGCGCCACCGCCCGGGCCGCCGAGGGTGCGCCGATCGCCTGGGCGATCTCGGCATAGGTCGCCGTACGCCCCGGCGGGATCGCCCGCAGGGCCTGCCACACCCGCTGCTGGAAGGCGGTGCCGCCGATGTCGAGGGGCAGGGCCGCGCCCTGGCCGGGCGCCTCGACGAGGCCGACGACCTGCGCCACCACCGCCTCGAAATCCCGGTCGCCTCCGGTCAGCGCCGCCTTCGGGAAGCGGTCCTGGAGGTCGCGCAGGAGGGCGTCCGGATCGTCGCCGAGCAGGATTGCGCAGACTCCGGTCCCGGTCGCCGCCACCAGGACGTGGCCGAGCGAGCAGGCGCCGACCGCGAAGCGGATCGCCGCGCCCTCCCCGCCCCGGCGGTAGGCCGTGGGCGTCATGCCGAGGCGCGCCGGTGCCGCGGCGTAGAACCGGCTCGCCGCGCCGTAGCCGGCCTCGTAGAGGGCCGCGGTCACCGTTCCGGCCTGCCGCAACCCCTCCGCCGCCCGCGCCGCGCGGTGCGCCGCCGCATAGGCTCGCGGCGTCACCCCGGTGACCTGCTTGAACACACGGTGGAAGTGGTAGGGGCTCAAGGACGCCGCCGCCGCGAGGTCGGAGAGCGCGGGTGCAGTCTCCGCCGCCTCGATCATCCGGCAGGCCCGGGCCACCGCGTCGGCCTGGCGTTCGGCCAGGCTCGCCTCGTTCGGCCGGCAGCGCCGGCAGGCCCGGAAGCCCGCGGCTTCCGCCGCGGCGCAGCTCGCGTGGAAGCTGACATTCTGAGGGAGGGCCGGCCGGGCGGCGCAGCTCGGCCGGCAATACACGCCGGTGCTGCGCACCGCGTAGACGAACAGGCCGTCCGCCGACCGGTCGCGGCGGGCGATGGCGGCAAAGCGCGCGGCGTCGTCGAGCGGCGGAGGACCCCCCATGGCCGCGAGGTCGGAATCCGGGTTGCGCATGATCGTCTGCCTCCCTGTCGGGCGATGGCCCCATCCTCGCCCCGCTTGGCCTGCCCGCGCATCCCGGCGCTTGCGGCCGAATTCGCTGCTGACGGATGTCCGGCTGACGGATGTCTGGCGGCCGAATTCCGGTCGCTTCTTGCCGCAGGTTTACTCCGGATGCGTTTCCGGCGCCGCCCCCTAAACCGGGCCGGCCGCGGGATGTTGGGCTCCCGGTCGGGCGGCAGGGGCCGGCCCACCCGCCGGCTCTCTCCTCCCGTGCCGGTGCGGCGCTCCTCTCCCGGATCTCATCCATGTCCCCGCTGCCTCACGGCCGCGGGGCCTTTCGTCGTGGGCCGCCAGGCGCGGCGGCGGCCACGGTTCGTTTGCCGGATGCGAATACGGTGGAGCGTGGCGGCGGGGCTCTTGGCCCGGCGGCCGGGCCGGGGTTAATCCGGCTCTCAAGCAACGACACGCGCCGCCGCCGCGCGGCCCGCTTGGCCAGGGTGACCGCCGCTTGACCGACGCGCTCGACGACATCGCCGCCATCCTGGAGCGTACCGGCGACTACCGCGTGCTGCGGCGCTTGAGCCCCTTCGTGCCCCCGGCCGAGACGCCCGACGAGCCGACCTTCACCGGGCTGATCCTCGACACCGAGACCACCGGCATCGACGTCACCGCCGACGAGGTGATCGAGCTCGGCATCATCTCGTTCGAGTACGGCGCCAGCGGCCGGATCTACCGGGTGCTGGAGCGCTTCAACCAGCTCCACCAGCCCTCCGGGCCGATCCCCGAGGCGGTGGTGCGGCTCACCGGCATCACTGACGCCGACGTTGCCGGCCAGCGCATCGACGACGAGGCGGTCGCGGCGCTCGCCGCCGAGGCCCGCGTCGTCATCGCCCACAATGCCCGCTTCGACCGGCAGATGTGCGAGCGGCGCTGGCCGATCTTCGTCTCGCGCAACTGGGCCTGCTCCTGCCATCAGATCCCCTGGCGGGCGGAAGGCCACGAGGGGATGCGGCTCGGCCACCTGCTCGCCGATCACGGCCATTTCCACAACGGCCACCGGGCGATCGACGATTGCGAGGCGCTGCTGGCGATCCTCGCCCGCCCCTTGCGCGGCTCGGGGCGCGTGGCGCTCGGTGCCCTCCTCGAGGCGGCGCGGCGGCCGACGGTGCGGCTCTGGGCCTCCGACGCGCCGATCGCCCTCAAGGATCGGCTCAAGGACCGCAACTACCGCTGGTCGCCCCGGCGCCGCTGCTGGTACGTCGACCTCGACGAGGAGCAGATCGAGATCGAGCGCTCGTTCCTGTCGCGGGAAATCTACCGCGGCACCCTGCCCTCCGGCCTGCCGGCCGACCGCTTCACCGCCCGCGACCGCTTCTCGACCCGCGCCGACCCGGAATCGTAAGAGCCTGTTTGAGGCGGTGGACCGGGTTGCAAACCTCTTGGTCATCCCGGGCCCGCGAAAGCGGAACCCGGGATGACACGGAGAGATCGCGGCCTGTGCGGCAGATTGATCGATGCAGCTGCTCGAACAGGCTCTGAGGCGACGTCCGGCGTCATGATGACCGGAGCCTTGGCGGAGATCCGCGCAATCGTCGCGATCGCTTCAACCCGCCGGTCATCCTGACGCGCGAAGGGCCGTCGGTCTCCGATCGTTTTAAGACTTGCACCGCCCGCCCCATCGTAGCCTGCGCCGCAATCACAGCAGCGCGGGCCGCAGACGATGTCCCTGGCGAGTTCCTCTCTGGCCAGTTCCTCCCTGGCAAGCTCACCCCGGCACGAGCCCGATCCGGCTCTGGCCATCCCGGGCCGTGACGAGGGCCCGCTGGTGCCCCTCGTCGTCGACCTCGACGGGACGCTCCTGCGCACCGACCTGCTGCTCGAGGGCGTTGTGGCGATCCTGCGCCGCAACGTCCTGATGCTGTTTTCGATGCTGGCTTGGCTGCCCCGGGGCCGTGCCACCTTCAAGCGCCGGGTCGCCGAGCACGCCGCCCTCGACTTCGCCACCCTGCCGGCGAACGAGGAGCTGCTCGCCTATATCGAGCTGCAGAAGACGTTGGGGCGCGAGATCGTGCTCGCCACCGCGGCCGACGCGCTGATGGCGCGCGGCATCGTCGAGCGCTTTCCCCTGTTCGACCGGGCGGTGTCGAGCGACGGGCTCGTCAACCTGAAGGGCGAGGTCAAGGCTCAAGCCCTCGCCGCCCTGTTCCCGCGCGGGTTCGATTACGCGGGCAACGCCGCGGTCGATCTGCCGATCTGGGCCCGGGCGCAGCGGGTGATCCTGGTCGAGACCCCGGCGAGCGTCGCCCGCGCCGCCCGGGCCGGTGGGCGTCCTTCCGAGGAATTCGCCGCCGCGCCCCGCCTGCGGGCGCTCGCCAAGGGCTTGCGGCTGCACCAATGGGCCAAGAACGGCCTCGTCTTCGTGCCGCTGGTGCTCGGCGGGCTCGCCGGCAGCGCGGCCGCCTGGCTTGATGCGGCCCTCGCCTTCCTGGCGCTCGGCCTCGTCGCCTCGGCGAGCTATCTCCTCAACGACCTCTGGGACCTGCCGCACGACCGGGCGCATTGGTCGAAGCGCCACCGGCCTCTGGCGAGCGGCCGGCTGCCCCTCGCGACCGGGATCGCCGCAACCCTGGGCGGCCTCGCCCTGGGCCTCGGCCTCGCGGCGGCCGGTGGGCCGGCCCTGCTCGCCGCGATCCTGGCCTACCTCATCGGCACCCTCGCCTACTCGTTCTCGCTGAAGCGCGTGCCGATGCTCGATGCGCTGATCCTCGGCGGCCTGTTCAGCCTGCGGCTCGTCATCGGGGTCGCGGCAGTCGGCGTCGCCTGGTCGCCGTGGCTCCTCACCTTCTCGATGTTCCTGTTCACCTCGCTCTCCTTCGCCAAGCGCCACACCGAGCTGCGCGGGGCGGTGAAGCGCGGGCGCACCGGCCAGATTTCCGGCCGCGGCTACCGCCCGGCGGACGAGCCTGTGGTGCTCGCCTTCGGGATCGCGTCGGGGCTCGCCAGCATCGTCATCTTCATCCTCTACCTCGCCAACGAGGCGTTCCGGCACGCGGTGCTGTCGGCGCCGCTGGCCCTGTGGACCTTCCCGCTGGTGCTGGTGCTGTTCATGGGCCGGATCTGGCTGCTGGCAGGCCGCGACGAACTCAACGACGATCCGGTCGCCTTCGCGGTCAGGGACAGGCCCTCCTTGAGCCTCGCCGCCATCGCCGGCCTCTCCTTCGCGGTCGCGGCCTTCGGGCTACCGGGCTGGGGCGGCTGATGCGCGCCGAGGTCGCCCGTTTCCTGATCGCGGGCGGCTCGGCCGCCGCGATCAACTGGCTCGCCCGCATCCTGCTCTCGGGGGTGATGCCGTACTGGGCCTCGATGCTGGCCGCCTACGGGATCGGCATGGTGGCGGGGTTCTGGCTCTACCGGACCTTCGTGTTCCGGGGCGCCGCTACCGGCCGGCTCCCCCGCCAGGCGGCGGTCTTCCTCGCCGTCAACGCCGTCGGGGCCGGCGTGGTGCTGGGAGTGAGCATGGGGATCCTCGCAGGCCTCACCGCCCTGATCCCGGCGCTGCCCGTGCCGGTGGCGGAGGCGCTCGGCCACGGCGCCGGCATCGCGGCCGGCGCGGTGTCGAACTATTTCGGCCACCAGATCCTCACTTTCGGGATGCGCCGCACCCCGGTCGAGGCTGCGCGGCCGGAACTCACAGCCTGTGGAGGCTCGCCAGCAGCGTGACCGCCGCGTTGGCGAGGATGCCCCAGGTGACGAGGAGCGGCAGCGCCGCGAAGGCCCGGGGCCGTTCGCCGCGCAGCATCAGCACGATCAGGATCGGCAGCCAGTCCAGGGTGTATCGCTGCGTGGCGGTCTGGTCGGCGCCGTTCGAGTGATAGAACAGGGTGATGCCGGCGATGATCGCGATCACGACGGCGCCCGCCGCGAAGGCGCGGTCGAGGCGGGCGTAGAAGGCCAGCAGCAGCCACGGGCTCATCACCAGCAGGGCCGAACCCGAGCGGTCGAGGCCGGTCAGCTGCGTCAGGTACGGCCCGCCGAACTCGAAGTGGACGCCCTGCAGGAACAGGTAGAGGGTGTTGAACAGGAGGTAGTCGCGCGAGAACAGCCCGACCTCGGTGATGCGCCGCCAGATGAAGCCCGCGCTGCCGGGATTGTGGATGAAGGCGTAGCCGGTCTCGGCCGGGCTGCCGAAGCGGGCGTAGTTGTACACGAAGTAGACGATCAGCCCGACGATCACCGGGATCCCGGCGAGCAGCACCGGGCGAACGAGGTCCCGCGCGGTGTCGCGCCAGCTCTCGTGCCAGCCCTCTTGCGCATCCTGGCGCCGCGGCATCGCCAGCACGAGCAGGAACAGCGGATAGAAGATCGCCATCTGCCGGCACAGGAAGGCGAGCGCCACGAACAGCCCGGCGAGCGGCAGCGAGCGCCGGCAGATCACCGCCCACAGGCTCAGGGTGGTCATCAGGAAGCCGACCGACTGGGCGTAGAACCACACGCCCTCCGACCGCAGGGTGACCTGGAACAGCGGGCTCGCGAAGGCGATGGCCGCGAGCAGCCAGAGCGCGTCCGCATCCTCGACATCGAGCGCCCGGAAGATCCGGTGCCAGGCCCACAGGCTGAGTGCGCCGAGGGCCATCGCCAGCAGCACGAAGCCCTTGAAGCCCGGGAACCCGAACAGGGCGACGAAGGGCAGCGCCACCAGGGCCGGCAGCGGCGGGAAGATCACGTAGGTGCGGCCCTGGAACAGGGCGCAGTCGATCTCCGGGCAGCTCTCGATCCAGAGCCGCCCGTGCAGGAACGCATCGGCGAGCGCCCCGTGCGAGTTGAGGCCGGAATCGCGCAGGGTGCCGCGCAGGATCAGGAGGCCGACAAGCGCGAGGGCGCCGAGCCCGGCGAGGATGGCGAGCGCCCGGTTGCGGGTGTCCTCGGAACTGCGGTGCATGGCATCGGCCCGGTCTTCAGGTGAGAGTGTGCCGTGACCGGCGACCCTTTCTTCACGGTCAAGCTTAACCGGGTCTTTCGCGGCGGGATATCTGCATTCCCGCTCCCGCTTCCGATCGTTCTGGGACAGGTGACGAGTGACGCGGGCGGCGTCTCTCGCATCGATCGAGGTCTCGCCGCCCCCCGTGACACCCGTGCCACAGGACCGCCCCATCCGCTCTGGTATGAGGGGTGCTTCACCGCCCCTTCCCCAACGCGACTCCCCGAGCCCCGCATGATCGTCGTCGAGGACACCACCGGTCCGAACGGGCCTCATCCCGTGCTGGCCGTGACCGGCCTGGCCCGCGAGGCGCGGCTCGCCGCCGGGCCGGGCGTGGCGACGGTGGGAGCCGGGGGCAACCCGGAGCGGCTGCGGAATCTCCTGAAGGGGCGCAGCGGCCCGGGCTGCCGGGCGGTGATGAGCATCGGCATCGCCGGCGGGCTCGATCCCGACCTGGTGCCGGGCGACGTCGTGGTGGCGACCGGGGTCGTCGTGACCGGAAGCCTGGCGGGCGGGCAGCGCCTGACGGCGCACCCACAGGTCGTCGCAGCCCTCGCGCAGAGGCTGGCGGACGCGCCGTCGCGGGTGATCCAGGCCGATGTTGCGGGGGTGGAGGCGGCGGTGCTGTCGCCGCACGCCAAGGCGGTGCTCCGCGCCGAGACCGGCGCCGCGGCGGTCGACATGGAATCGCAGGTCGCGGCCGCCTTCGCCGAGGCGCACGGCCTGCCGTTCTGCGCCGTCCGGGTGGTGTGCGACCCGGCCGACCGCGCCCTGCCGGCGGCGATCGCCAAGGCCCTCAAGCCGGACGGCGAGCCCGATATCCTCGCCGTCCTGTCGGCTCTGGCGCGCCGCTCGGCCACGTTGGGCGGGCTGGTGCGCCTCGCCCGTGACTCGTCGGCGGCCTTCGACTCCCTAGGCCGCTGTCGCGCGCTTCTTGGCGTCGGCCTTGGCGTCCCGGATCTCGGAGAGCTTCTGCGCGACGTTGCGTGAGAACACGAACTCGGCCGGGCGCTGGTTCTCAAGGGAGATCTCGGGAGCCATCTCGCCCTCGGTCTTGATGCCCCGCATCGCGTAGACCAGCGGCTTCCACGGCTTCTTCACCGAGTCGACCACCGAAGAGGCCTCGTAGCCCGAGTGCACCATGCAGTCGGCGCACTTCTCGTAGTTGCCGGTGCCGTAGGCGTCCCAGTCCGTGGTCTCCATCAGCTCCTTGAAGGTCTTGGCGTAGCCCTCGCCGAGCAGGTAGCACGGCTTCTGCCAGCCGAAGACCGTCCGGGTCGGGTTGCCCCACGGCGTGCAGTGGTAGGTCTGGTTGCCGGCCAGGAAGTCCAGGAACAGGCCGGACTGCTGGAAGGTCCACTTCTCGCGGCCCTTCTCCTTGCCGAGACGGAACACGCCGCGGAACAGGTCCTTGGTGGCCCGGCGGTTGAGGAAGTGCTGCTGGTCCGGGGCGCGCTCGTAGGCGTAGCCGGGGGAGACGGTGATGCCGTCGATGCCCATCCGGGTCACGCTGTCGAAGAAGTCGGCGATCTTGTCGGCCGAGGAGTTGTTGAAGAAGGTGCAGTTGATCGTGACCCGGAAGCCCATCTCCTTGGCCTTCTGGATCGCCGCCACCGCCTTGTCGTAGACGCCGCGCTGGCAGACCGACTGGTCGTGCATCTCCTTGTCGCCATCGAGATGGATCGACCAGGTGAAATACGGGCTCGGCTTGTACTGCGCGATCTTCTTTTCGAGCAGCAGCGCGTTGGTGCAGACGATCGCAAATTTCTTCTGGGCGATGATGCCCTCGACGATCTGCGGCAGGTCCTTGTGCAGCAGCGGCTCGCCGCCTGCGATGACCACGACGGGCGCACCGCACTCACGGACCGACTCGAGAGCTTCGTCGACCGGAAGGCGCTTGTTGAGGATCTCGTCCGGATAGTCGATCTTGCCGCAGCCTGCGCAAGCGAGATTGCACCGGAACAACGGCTCCATCATCATGACAAGCGGGTAACGCTTGCGGCCGGTGAGGTGCTGCTTGAGGATGTAGCCGCCGATCTTCGCGACGTACCGTAGAGGAATGCCCAAGACCAAGGCTCCTTGTGTCGTGGTTCGTGTCGTACGCTGTGCCAAGCGGGCTGATTAGCCCGAAAAGTGGCGGATTTCCAGCAAGCTAGGTTCGAAAGGGTCCAAGCTGCGTTCGGAAGGGACTAGGTGTGGCCCAAACTCGACGGGAGCGGGAAGCTCGCGCTCTCGATAATGCCAGGAAGGGTGGAGATCCGCAGGGGGGTGCGACGCTGCAGCGCAGCAATCACCTCCGCGATCACCACCTCGGGAGTCGAGGCGCCGGCGGTGAGGCCGAGGGTGCGGGCCGCGCCGAGATCGATCCCCGCCAGATCCTCCGCCCCCTCGACGAGGTGGCTCGGCCGGCCGGCCTCGGCGGCGATCTCGCGCAGGCGGTTGCAGTTCGAGGAGTTGCGCGCCCCCACCACCAGGATCAGGTCGGCGACCTCCGCGAGGGCCCGCACGGCGGCCTGGCGGTTCTGGGTCGCGTAGCAGATGTCCCGGGTCTCGGGCCCGACGAGGTCGCGGAAGCGCCGGCTCAAGGCGGCGATGATCGCCCGCGTGTCGTCGACGCTGAGCGTCGTCTGGGTGATGTAGGCGAGCGGCGTGTCGGCGGAGAGGTCGAGGCTCTCCGCCTCGGCCACGCTGCCGACGAGGTGGACCTCGCCGTCGATCTGCCCCAGCGTCCCCTCGACCTCGGCGTGGCCGGCATGCCCCACCAGGATCACCGTGCGCCCTTGCGCGGCGTAGCGCCTCCCTTGCGCGTGCACCTTGGCGACCAGCGGGCAGGTGGCGTCGATTACGGGCAAGCCCCGGCGCGCCGCCTCCGCCTCGACCGCCCGCGACACGCCATGGGCCGAGAAGATCGTGGTGGCCCCGTCCGGCACCGCGTCGAGGCTGTCGACGAACCGTGCGCCCTTGGCCTTGAGGTCGGCGACGACGCGGCCGTTATGGACGATCTCGTGGCGGACATAGACCGGGCCGTCGCGCCGGGCGAGCACGCGCTCGACGATGTCGACCGCCCGCACCACCCCGGCGCAGAAGCCCCTGGGCTGGGCCAGCACGAGGTCGAGCCCGTTCTCCCGCGTTCCCGCCACCGGCCCTCCGTCCCTCTCGCGGCGATCCCGGTCCGGGCTCCGCCCCGGCCGGGCAAAACCCTTCCCGGTCCGTGGTGTAAGGCGCGGGCGCCGGTGGCGTAAAGCCGAGCTTGCGCGGCGGCTGTGGGCGGCGCGGACCGTCCGGATCAGGGATCCGTGTCGGCTCAATGCGTTGCAATCGCGCCTGCGGGTCATTACCTAGCGCGCCACGGAGGCGCTCCTGACGAGCGTTGCCGTGACGCATGTGCACACCGCGACCATGGGCGCCGCTGCCCCGCGCGCTAGTTTGGTCCCGGCCGGTGCGGGCTCTTCACGGGATGTCGCCGTCCCGGCGGGGCCGTCGGGCCGATCTTCAGGATTTCACCGGGCCGCCCCGTGGCCGGCCCGCGAGCTAGAGGCAGGCTTCGCATCGTGATCGAACGGCTCGTGGCGTTTTCCGTACACCGGCGCTGGCTCGTCCTCGTGGCGGCGCTGCTGCTCACCGTCGCGAGCGCCGTCACGGCGGCGCACCTCTTCCGGATCAACACCGACGTCGAGCGCCTGATCACGCCGGACGTGCCCTGGCGCCAGGACGAGATCCAGTTCGAGAAGACCTTTCCGCAGCGCAGCAACCTGCTCGTCGCCGTCATCGACGGCCGCACGCCGGAACAGGCCGAGGAAGCGGCGAACCGCCTGACCCAGGCCCTGTCCTCGCGCAAGGACCTGCTGCCGGTGGTCTACCGGCCGGATGGCGGCCCGTTCTTCGACAAGAACGGTCTGCTGCTGATGCCCCAGAAGGAGCTGGAGCAGACCACCGAGCGGCTGATCCAGCAGCAGGGCCTGCTCGGGCCGCTCGCCGCCGACCCGTCCTTGCGCGGCATCATGCAGGCGATGGTGATGGGGGCCCAGGGGGTGAAGGCCGGCCAGGCCAAGCCCGACGACCTCGTCGGCCCGATGGGCCAGATGAAGGACGTGTTCGACAAGGTTCTGAAGGGCGAGCCGGCCCAGCTCTCGTGGCAATTGCTGCTGGCGGGCGGCAAGGCGGAGCCAAGCGACCTGCGCCGCTTCGTCATCGCCCAGCCGGTGCTCGACTACGACGCCCTTCAGCCCGGCGAGAAGGCGTCCGCGCTGATCCGCGAGACCGCCCGCAACCTCGGCCTGACCGAGGCCCACGGGGTGCGGCTGCGCCTGACCGGCCAGGTCGCGGTGGCCGACGACGAATTCGCGACGCTCGCCGACGACGCGGCCCTGAACTACTCGGTCACCGGCGGCGCCATCGTGCTGTTCCTGTGGCTGGCCCTGCGCTCGGGCAGCCTCGTCGTGGCGGTGCTCGTCACCACCTTCGCGGGGCTCATCGTCACCGCCGCGCTCGGCCTCCTGATGGTGGGGGAGCTGAACCCGATCTCGGTCGCCTTCGCGGCCCTGTTCGTCGGCCTCGGCATCGATTTCGGTATCCAGTTCGCGGTGCGCTACCGCGCCGACCGCTTCGTCGAGGCAGACCTCGTCCGGGCGATCCGCTCGGCGGCCCGCGGCGTCGGCTGGTCGCTGACGCTGGCGGCGGTGTCGCTGCTCGCCGGCTTCTTCTCGTTCCTGCCGACCGATTTCCGCGGCGTGTCCGAGCTCGGCCTGATCGCCGGCGTCGGCATGATCGTCGCCTACCTGTTCTCTCTCACCGTTCTGCCGGCGCTGATCGCCGTGCTGCGGCCGCCGGGCGAGAAGCAGGAGGTCGGCACCGCCAGCATGGCCTCGGTCGACCACTGGATTCTCGCCAACCGCAAGCTGGTCCTGGTGCTCACCGGCCTCGTCACGGTGGCGGGCCTGCCCCTGCTCTACTGGCTGCCCTTCGACTCGAATCCGATGCACCTGCGCAGTGCGAAGGTGGAATCGGTCGCGACCTATCTCGACCTGACCAAGGATCCGAAGACCAGCCCCAACACCATCGACGTGGTCGTCCCGAACCGCGACGCCATCGCCCCGATGGTCAAGAAGCTGACCGAATTGCCGAGCGTCGCCGGGGCGATCGACATCGACACCTTCGTGCCCGCCGACCAGGACCAGAAGCTCGCGACCATCGAGGACGCCGCGCAGGTCCTGGGGCCGGTGCTGAGCCCGCCCCGCGTCGCGCCGGCGCCGAACGACCGCGAGGTGGTGACGGCGATCCGCAATGCGGTGACCGCGCTGCGGGGCATCTCGCAGGGCGCGCAGGGGCAAGGGCCCGCCTCCGGCCCGCTCGCGACGATCCAGGGCTTCACCGACACCCTCGACCGCCTCGCCGGCGCCGAGCCCTCGGTGCGCGAGGCCGCCGCCGCCGCTGTGGTGCCGAACCTCAAGGCCCTGCTCACCCGCCTGCGCAGCCTGCTCGCGCCGGCGAAGATCACGCTGGAGAACCTGCCGGCGCAGATCCGCTCAGACTGGATCGCCGCCGACGGCCGCGCCCGGATCGAGGTCCAGCCGAAGGGCAACTCGAACGACAACACGGTGCTGCGGCGCTTCTCCAAGGAAGTGCTCAGCGTCGCACCCCACGCCACCGGCGCGCCGGTCGCCACCACCCGGTCGAGCCACACCATCCTGGGCGCCTTCATCGAGGCGGGCCTGCTGGCGCTGGCCTCGATCTTCATCATCCTGTCGGTGGCCCTGCGCCGGCCCTGGGACGTCGCCATGGCCCTCGGGCCGCTGGTGCTCGCCACCCTGTGGACGCTCGAGGCGCTCTACCTCATCGGCATGCCGCTGAACTTCGCCAACATCATCGCGCTGCCGCTGATGCTGGCGGTGGGCGTGGCCTTCCACATCTACTACGTGATCGCCTGGCGGGCCGGCGTCGCCGACATGCTGGCCTCGAGCCTGACCCGGGCGATCTTCTTCTCGGCGCTCACCACCGGCACCGCCTTCGGCTCGCTGGTGCTGTCGAGCCACCCGGGCACCGCCAGCATGGGCAAGCTGCTGGCCCTGTCGCTGTTCTTCACCCTCGTCGCCGCCTTCTTCATCGTCCCGGCCTTCCTTGGCCCGCCGCCGAGGCAGAAGGCAAAGGACGGGGTGCCCGAGGCGGCGGCCCGGCGCGATCCGCTGATCCCGGCCTGAACGCGGATAAGCCCGGCATCGAAAAAGACCCGCTCCTCGACCGAGGGGCGGGTCTTTTCGTCGATCCATCGGGCTCCTCGCCCCGCCCCAATCGTCCTCGGCGTCGTCCCCGCCGTTCGGGAAAGGCGGTGCGTGCCTCACATCGCGACATGAAATCCACGCCGCCCGGTTGCGGTGCAGCGAAGGCCCGTGCTAAGGGGCGAGCCATGATGCAGGATCGAGCCTTACTGGTCTCGCGGCTCACGCCGCCGTAGCGCCCCGCTCTCCCGCGTCCTCTTCGCACGTCCGTTCTTCCGTGCCCGTCCGCTGCCTGCGGCCGGCCGTCCTCGCGCGCCTCGTCGCGCCTCCCTGAAAGCTCTCCCTCATGAACCTCGTCCGCCTGCGGCGCGAATGGGCGCCCGACGTCACGCGCGAAATCCTGGCCGGCACCGTCGTGGCGCTCGCCCTCATTCCGGAGGCGATCGCGTTCTCGATCATCGCCGGGGTCGACCCGAAGGTCGGGCTCTATGCCTCGTTCTGCATCGCGGTGGTCACCGCGATCGCGGGCGGGCGCCCGGCGATGATCTCGGCCGCCACCGGCGCGATGGCGCTGGTGATGACGACACTGGTCAAGGATCACGGCCTCGGCCACCTCTTCGCCGCCACGATCCTCACCGGCCTGATCCAGATCGCCGCCGGGGCCCTCAAGCTCGGCAACCTGATGCGCTTCGTCTCGCGCTCGGTCGTCACCGGCTTCGTCAACGCGCTCGCGATCCTGATCTTCCTCGCCCAGATGCCGGAGCTGATCGGCCGCGGGCCGGTCGTCTACGCTATGACCGCCGCCGGCCTCGCGCTGATCTACGGCCTGCCCTACCTGACCAAGGCCGTGCCCTCGGCGCTGGTCACCATCGTGCTGCTCACTGCAATCTCAATCGGATTCGGTCTCGGCATCCGCACCGTCGGCGACATGGGAGCCCTGCCGAGCGAGCTGCCGAGCTTCGCCCTGCCCTCCGTGCCGCTCACCCTCGAGACCCTGCGGATCATCCTGCCGTATTCGCTGACGCTGGCCATGGTCGGCCTGCTCGAGAGCCTGATGACCGCCGCGATCGTCGACGAGCGCACCGACACCACCTCGAACAAGAACCGCGAATGTGCCGGCCAGGGCCTGGCCAACGTCACGGCCGGCCTGTTCGGCGGCATGGCCGGGTGCGCGATGATCGGCCAGTCGGTGATCAACGTCTCATCGGGCGGCCGCGGCCGGCTCTCGACCCTGTGGGCCGGCGCCTTCCTGCTGTTCCTGATCGTGGTGCTCGGGCCTTACGTCGCGCGGATCCCGATGGCGGCCCTCGTCGCGGTGATGGTCATGGTGTCGATCAACACTTTCCAGTGGCGCTCGATCCGCACCCTCGTCACCCATCCGACCACGTCGAGCATCGTGATGCTCGGCACCGTTGCGGTGGTGGTCGCGACCCACGACCTCGCCAAGGGCGTGCTGTTCGGCGTGGTCCTGAGCGGGCTGTTCTTCGCCCACAAGGTCACCCGGTTCTTCTCCGTCGCGTCGGCGCGCGAGGGTTCCGTCCGGACCTACCGGGTCACCGGCCAGATCTTCTTCGCGACGGCCGAGGCCTTCCATGCCGGCTTCGACTTCCGCGAGGAGGATCTGACGGGCGTGGTGATCGACCTGACGCAGGCCCATTTCTGGGATCTGACCGCCGTCAACGCCCTCGACCGCGTGGTCCTGAAGTTCCGCCATCACGGCGTGCCGGTGGAGATCGCCGGGCTCAACGCGGCCTCGGCCACCCTGGTCGAGACGCTCGGCACCCACGACAAGCCGGGCGCGGCGCTCGCTTCGGGACATTGAGAGCGCGCTCGACCGGGAAACCCTGAAGGGGTCGGCGATCGGAGATCGACTGGACGCGAAGGCCGACGCCGCTCCGCTCCGGTGCGATCGTCGATCGCCGGTACCCAGGATGGAACCAAAGGTGGGGGGACGCCGATACGCTGCGCCTGCTGTCACGCTTGCGGATGATCGGCCAAGCCGGCCGTGACGGGAAGGCGCGTCCGTCGGCCAACTCGCCTCACCCGAGATCCAGCATTCCCTGCCGGCCCCCGACCGCTCCCCTTTCAAGCGCCACCCCCTCATGGGCGAGGAGCCAGCGCTTGCGTTCGAGGCCGCCGCCGTAGCCTGTGAGGCTCGCATTCGCCCCGATCACCCGATGGCACGGCACCACGAGGCCGACCGGGTTGGCACCGTTGGCGAGCCCGACCGCCCGCACCGCCTTGTCCCGCCCGAGACGCTGCGCGAGGGCGCCGTAGCTCAGTGTGGTGCCGGCCGGGATGTGCCGCAGCGCGGCCCAGACCTCGCGCTGGAAGACGGTGCCGTTGTGACGGACCGCAACGCCGTCGATGGCCCCGAGATCGCCGGCGAAATAGGCGTCGATCGGATCACGAAGCACCGCCGGCGGCGGGGCTTCGTGGAGAGCGAAGGCGGTGCCGTAATGCAGCCGCAGCAGGCGCCGCATCCGGTCCTCGTGGTCCGACCAGTCGAGGGCGCGCAAGGCCGCGTCCTCGTCGAAGACCAGCAGCATCGTGCCGATCGGGGTCGGGAGGGTGCCGAGGAGGAAGGGGACGGGCGCGGGCATGACGGCCAGAGGATAGGCCGGGGACGGGGCCGGCGGGATGGCCGCGTCGGCCCCGTCCACCGCTCAGTCGAGCCAGCCCTTCAGCTCGCGGGCGACGACGTGCTCGATCACCCGCATCCCCTCCGGGCCGTCATTGAGGCAGGGCAGGTAGGCGAAATGCTCGCCGCCGCCTTCCTCGAAATAGTGCCGGTTCTCGCCGTCGAGCTCTTCCAGCGTCTCGAGGCAGTCGGCGGTGAAGCCCGGTGCCACGATGGCGAGGCGCTTCACGCCCTTAGCCGCCAGCTCCTTCACGGTCTCGTCGGTATAGGGCTTCAGCCATTCCTCGTTGCCGAAACGCGACTGGAACGTCACCCGCATCCGCTCCGGCGAGTAGCCCAGAGCCTCGCGGATCAGCCGACCGGTCTTCACGCACTGGCAGTGATAGGGGTCGCCCTTCAGCAGGTAGGATTTCGGCACGCCGTGGAACGAGGTGAGAATGACCTCGGGCTCGAAGTCGAGGGCGGCGAGGTCGCGCCGGATCGCGCTCGCCACCGCCTCGATATAGACCGGGTCGTCGTGATAGGGCGGCGAGACGCGCACGGTGGGCTGCCAGCGCATCTTCATCAGCGCACGGAACGCCTGGTCGCAGGCGGTGGCCGAGGTCGCGGCGGCGTATTGCGGATAGAGCGGCACCAGCAGGATGCGGTCGCAGCCCTGCTCGAGCAGGGCCTGGATGCGCTGGTCGACCTCGGGCTTGCCGTAGCGCATCGCCCAGTCGACCACGACCTTGTCACCCATCGCCGCCTGGAGCTTCTCGGCCTGGCCGCGGGTGATAGTCTTGAGCGGGCCCTCGTCGCGCTCGGTGTTCCAGACCGAGGCGTAATCGCGCCCCTTGGGGCCCGGGCGCTTGGTCAGGATCACCAGATTGAGGAGCGGCCACCAGATCGCGCGCGGCACCTCGATCACCCGCCGGTCGGACAGGAACTCCTTGAGGTAGCGGCGCATCGGCCAGTAGCTCGTGCCCTCCGGCGTGCCGAGATTCATCAGGAGCACGCCGATCCGGCCCCAGCGCACGGCCGGGTGGTCGGCCGGCAAGGTACCGGCTCCGCCGACGGACTTGGCTCCGGCCTGGCCGGCGGCGCTGGCGCCCGCTTGTCCGACAGGAGTGGCGCCGCGGGCGAGCGCGGCGTTCGGAGTCACCTCGTTCATGGTCGTCCGGTCTGCTGGTCGGCCCGGAGGATGGCGCGCCCGGGCCCGTCTGTCTTCGCGTCGGGTGGCCGTCTACATAGCGCAAAGGCAGCCCGAACCAACGCGTCGTGACGCTGCACCGCTTTGCGCGCGAGACATTCACCGGTCAAGAAGCCCGTGTGACATTGGCGTCCTCGATCCCAGGGCGCCGTCGACGCCCGCCGGAGCTCCGCATGACCTCGCCCAGCCGCCGCCAGACCCTCGCCCTCGGCCTCGGGGCCGGACTTGCCGGCCTGGCGGGAGGACAGGCCGGCGCGCGGGCGCCGGACGTCGACTTCACCCTGGTCCTCGTCAACGACATCTACCGGATGGGCGCGGTCGACGGCCGCGGCGGCTTCCCGAAGCTCGCCGCCGTGGTCAAGGCCGAGCGGGCGAGGGGCCGGCCGGTCCTGGTCTGCCACGCCGGCGACACCCTCTCGCCCTCGCTGATGTCGGGCATCGACAAGGGGCGCCACATCATCGAGCTGACCAACCTGATCAAGCCCGACGTGTTCGTGCCGGGCAACCACGAGTTCGATTTCGGGCAGGACATCTATCTGGAGCGGATGCGGGCCGCGACTTTTCCGGTCTTCGCCGCCAACCTGCGCCGGCCCGACGGCACGCCGGTGCCGGGCACGAGCGAGTCGACGATCCTCACCCTCGGCGGGATCAAGCTCGGCGTGGTCGGCATCGCGCTGCCCGAGACGCCGGCCAAGTCGCAATCGGGCGACTGGCGGTTCGGGCCGGCCGTCGCCACGCTCGCCCGGGAGGCGACGGCCCTGCGAGCGGCGGGCGCCGAGATGGTGCTGGCGGTCTGCCACACCGACCGGGCGACCGACGAGGCCCTGGTGGCGAGCCGCCACGCCGACATCGTCCTTTCGGGCCACGACCACGACCTGGCGCTCCGCTACGACGGCCGCACGGCCTTCGCCGAATCCGGCCACGATGCCGAATACGTCACCGCCATCGACGTGAAGGCGGAAGGGACCGGCAAGGCCCTGACCTGGACCGCCGCCTTCCGCATCCACGACACCGCCGAGGTCGAGCCGGACCCGGAGGTGCTGGCGGTGGTCGAGCGCCAGGAGGGCGACCTCGCCCGCGAGCTGGACGTGCCGCTCGGCCGGGTGACCAACGCCCTCGACACCCGCACGGAGGCGGTGCGCCGGAGCGAGACTGCCTTCGGCGACCTCGTCGCCGATGCCCTGCGATCCGCCGCCGGGGCCGAGATCGGCCTGATGAATGGCGGCGGCATCCGCGGCAACCGGACCTACCCGGCCGATACCGCGCTGACCCGCCGCGACGTGCTGACCGAGCTGCCCTTCGGCAACACCTCGGTGCTGGTCAGGATCACCGGTGCCCAGGTGCTCGCCGCCCTCGAGAACGGGTTCTCCGAGATCGGCCGCTCCGCCGGGCGCTTCCCGCAGGTCTCGGGGATCGCGGTCACGGTCGATCCCGCCGCGCCGGCGGGCAAGCGGGTCGTCTCGGTCCGCGTCGGCGACGCGCTCCTCGATCCGGCCCGGACCTATCTGGTCGCAGCCAACAACTTCATGCTCGCCGGCGGCAACGATTACGGGATGCTGGCCGAAGGCAGGACCCTGGTCGGCGCCACCGACGGCACGCTCGTCGCCAACGTGGTCATGTCCTACATCCGCGCCTACGCGCCGCTGACGATCGAGACGGGGCGCCTGACCTTCCGCTGACCCCCGTTCGTTGACCTCGAGGTCCGATGCCGACAGACGAAACCGTAGCAGGCGCCCTCGCCCGCTTCCGTGCCTCCGGGTCCCCCTGGCTCGCCCTGCCGTTCTTCCAGGACGGCAGCGCCGAGCGGGTGGCGGGGGCCGTCGATGCCCGCCGGGAGGCCGGTGCCCGGGTGCTGCCGGCGCCCGAGAACATCTTCAACGCCCTGACGCTGACGCCGCTCGATCAGGTGCGGGCGGTGATCCTCGGGCAGGACCCCTATCCGACCCCGGGCGATGCCCACGGCCTCGCCTTCTCGTATGTCGGCGGGCGCCGGCTGCCGGCCTCGCTGAAGGTGATCCTGGCCGAGATGGCGGAGGAGACCGGCACGCCTGTGCCGAAAACCGGGGACCTCAGCCCCTGGGCACGCCAGGGCGTGCTGCTCCTCAATGCGGCGCTGACCGTCGAGGCGGGCCGATCCGGTGCGCATATGAAGCTCGGCTGGTCGACACTGACCGACCAGGCGGTCTCGGCGGTCTCGGCCGAGCGCCCGGCGGTCGCTTTCCTGCTCTGGGGCGCGCCGGCCCGCCAGCGCGCCGCCCTGATCGACCGGGAGAAGCACCTGGTGCTGGAGGCCGGTCACCCCTCGCCCCTCAACCGCAAGGCGGATTTCCGCGGCAGCCGGCCGTTCGGGCAGGCCAATGCGTGGCTGGAGGAGAAGGGGCTGGCGACGATCGACTGGCGCTTGAAGTAAGACCGTCTTCACCGCCACGGACAGGATCGCTGTCCATGCCGTCATGCCGGGTCTCGCTGCGCGACCCCGGGATGCGCTCGAGAGTCTCGAGGAGGCTTCGTGCCTGTCACAAAGCTCCCGGTGCGCGCCGCTCTCACCCCTCCTCGTCGGGCTCGGGCGGCACGCCATGGACCCGGGTGTAGAGCGCTGCCGTCGGCTCGACCTCGACCGCTCCGGTTTCGCCGGGGCCATAAGCCCCCTCGACCGCGAAGTGCCAGGCTTCCTCGAAACCGACCACGTCGATGTGCAAGGCGGGAAAGCGCCGGTGCAGCGCCTCGAAGACCGGAGCCGGGAAGCTCCACGCCGTCGCCAGGAAAAATTCCAGCGAGGCGCCGCCCCCGGCATCGTCGCCCCGTGCCGTTTCCTCGTAGGCGTCCGCGTTGCGCTGCGTGCCCCAGTGCTCCAGGGCCCACGCGGCTTGCTCGGGGCCGTCCGCCAGCGTGTCCGGCATCGGCAGGATGCGATTGAAGTCGAGCGTCGCATGCGCCGGTGCCGTGGAGGGCGCCGGTGCCGTCCGACCCATCAGGCCCCGCAGCCACGCCATGATGCCCGCGGCCGGGGCCGACGCGGGGCGCGGCTCCTCGACCATCAGCGCCCGGAACGCCGCCACGTCGGCCGAGGATCCGCGGACCGTGCAGCGCGTCGTCACGTGGTTGGTCATCGCCGGGACTCCTGTCGGGGCAGCGCCGCCCGCATCCCGATGCCCGCCCCCGCCCCGCTGCGAATCCCGCGGCGCCCCCCGCCTCCGCGCGACCGAGGCGCGGGCGTCCGGAGTCACGGGGCGGTCAGGTTCGAGCCGAGCCGCCCCCTCCCCTCGGGCCGTCCGCGCCTCAGCGCGGGTTCGGGTTCATCGGGTCGGCGCCGGCCGGCATCGGGCCGTCATTGGTCGGGAAGAAGCGCCGCGACGGCGACTGGCGCGGCTGGACCGGCGTGCCGCGCAACGGCTCGACGTCGACCTGGCCCTGGCGGTTGACCTGGCGCGAGCGAGGCGCCTCCTCGCCGCGGGCCTGCTCGCGGCGCTTCCTGCCCTCGGGCTTGGCGGCGGCCACCGGCGCGTCCTCCTGCTCCTTCGGCTCGGCCACGATGTCGGTGCCGCCTTTGCAGTCGACCAGCCACACGTCGTAGATCGGATGCTCGATCGCGTGCAGGCCCGGGCTCGCGGCGAACATCCAGCCGGTGAAGATCCGGCGGTACTTGTTCTCGAGGGTGACCTCGTCGACCTCCAGGAAGGCGGTGGTCTTGGCGCTCTCGGTCGGCGGGCGGGTGTAGCAGACCCGCGGGGTGAGCTGGAGCGCGCCGAACTGCACCGTCTCGTCCACCGCCACCTCGAAGGAGACGATGCGGCCGGTGATCTTGTCGAGGCCGGAGAACACCGCGGTCGGGTTGCGGATCTTGTCGGCCTGGGCCGGCGCGGACGCGCCCAGCAGGACACCGCCGAGGAGCAGGAAAGCGCCCGCGGCGCGGCGTGCGGTCATGCGGCTCAAAACCCAGTCGCTCCCGGCTCGAAGTTCGGCGGCTCTCGCCAGGCCTCTCGAGCCCGGCCTCTCGCGCCCGAATCGGCCGGGCGCGCGGGCCCCGTCGGCCCGCCCGCGATAGACACAAGGAGGATGGTGGAAAAAGGGCGGGCTACTCGCCCGGCACCCACGGCACGTAGTCGCCGGTCGCCGCCGGCCGCTGGCCGTAGGAGAGCTGCGAGCCCCGCGGCCGGTAGGCCGCCACCGTGCCGGTCAGGTTCTCCTCGTGCGGCTTCTGCCACTCGCGCGGGACGTAGGTCTCCTCGGAGGGCGGCACGTCGGTGGCGTGGCAGAGCCAGCCGCGCCAGCCGGGCGGCACCTTCGAGGCGTCGGCATAGCCGTTATAGATCACCCAGCGCCGCTCCGAGCCGACCGAGGCGTCGATCAGCGGGCCTTGCGCCCGGTAGTAGCGGTTGCCGAACTCGTCCTCGCCCACGAAGCGGCCGTGACGCTTGGTGGAGACGTTCAGGCTGACGGTCGAGCCGCTCCACCAGGTGAAGATCCGAAGCAGGGTGTCTTTCAGCGCCATCGCGACCGTCTCTGGGACCTGAGGCCCTCGGGAATGGGAGGAAGCCCCCCTGAACTCGCGCGGGACTATGGTGAGATGACCCCCGGATGTCCAGCGTGTCCCGCGCCGCAGCACGAATCCTGTGCGCGGGGCGCTCTCGCCTCAAGCGGGGGGCCCCGATCCGCAACGACCTGTGAACAAATCGGTGGTCGGATGCTGCGCCGGCTGTGCAACGGCCGGGGCATCGGGGCGATTCCGCCAAGCCGGGCGCGAGCTTAGGCGGCGGTTCGCCGCCATCCACAGGATTCCGCCCTCCACCACAACATCTAGCGAGGAACGGAGTCCGTCGACACTAGTTATTGACGTGGGGCTGCCATCGTCGGTAGTTTCCAGGTCGACAGGACGGGCGCTCCCCGAGGGGACGGAAGCTCGTCCACCGAATCCGAAGCGTCCCCGCCCTTCCTGTAACCGGCGGCCCCCGTCGTCATGCGGGCGGTCCCCGGCTGTTCGTGACCGGAGAGTATCCCATGCGGTTCGAGCGTCGCATCACCACCGCGGGGCAATCGCCCTATGCCAGCATCCCGTTCCGCAAGGCCGTGAGCGAGATCCGCAACCCGGACGGCTCGGTGGTGTTTCGCCTCGACGGCATCGACGTGCCGGAGGCCTGGAGCCAGGTCGCCTGCGACGTGCTGGCCCAGAAGTACTTTCGCAAGGCCGGCGTCCCGGCGGCGCTGAAGAAGGTCGAGGAGAACGGCGTCCCGTCCTTCCTATGGCGCTCGGTGCCGGACGAGGCGGCGCTCGCCGCCCTCCCCGAGGGTGAGCGGTACGGCTCCGAGACCTCGGCCGTGCAGGTCTTCGACCGGCTGGCCGGCTGCTGGACCTACTGGGGCTGGAAGGGCGGCTACTTCTCCGGCGAGGAGGACGCGGCGTCGTTCCACGACGAATTGCGCGCCATGCTCGCCCGCCAGATGGTGGCGCCGAACTCGCCGCAATGGTTCAACACCGGCCTGCACTGGGCCTACGGCATCGACGGGCCGGCGCAAGGCCACTTCTACGTCGACTACCGGACCGGCGAGCTGGTCCAGTCGGCGACGGCCTACGAGCACCCGCAGCCCCATGCCTGCTTCATCCAGTCCGTCGCCGACGACCTCGTCAACGAGGGCGGCATCATGGACCTGTGGGTGCGCGAGGCGCGCCTGTTCAAGTACGGCTCGGGCACCGGCTCGAACTTCTCCCGCCTGCGCGGTGAGAACGAGAAGCTCGCCGGCGGCGGCAAGTCCTCGGGCCTGATGAGCTTCCTCAAGATCGGCGATCGGGCCGCCGGCGCGATCAAGTCCGGCGGCACGACCCGCCGCGCCGCCAAGATGGTGATCGTCGACATCGACCATCCGGACGTCGAGGCCTTCATCGACTGGAAGGTCAAGGAGGAGCAGAAGGTCGCCGCCCTCGTCACCGGCTCCAAGGTGGTGTCCAAGCACCTCAAGGCGGTGATGAAGGCCTGCGTCAACTGCGAGGCTGCCGGCGACGCCTGCTTCGATCCCGACCGCAACCCGGCGCTCAAGCGCGAGGTGAAGGCCGCCCGCAAGGCGATGGTGCCGGATGCCGCGATCAAGCGGGTGATCCAGTATGCCCGCCAGGGCTACACCGACATCTCGTTCCCGATCTACGACACCGACTGGGATTCCGAGGCCTACCTCACCGTCGCCGGCCAGAACTCCAACAACTCGGTCTCGCTCACCGACGACTTCCTGCGCGCCGTCGATCGGGACGCGGACTGGACGCTGACCCACCGCACCACCGGCAAGGTGGCGAAGACCGTCAAGGCCGCCGAGCTGTGGGACAAGATCGCGGAGGCCGCCTGGGCCTCGGCCGATCCGGGCCTGCACTTCAACACCACGATGAACGATTGGCACACCTGCCCGTCGGGCGGGCGGATCCGGGCCTCGAACCCGTGCTCCGAGTACATGTTCCTCGACGACACCGCCTGCAACCTCGCCTCGGCGAACCTGCTGGCGCTCTACGACCGCGGCTCCAAGCGCTTCGACGTCGAGGGCTACGAGCATCTGTGCCGGCTCTGGACCGTGGTCCTCGAGATCTCGGTGCTGATGGCGCAGTTCCCGAGCCGCGAGATCGCCGACCTCTCCTACAAGTACCGCACGCTGGGCCTCGGCTACGCCAATATCGGCGGCCTGCTGATGACCATGGGCCTGCCTTACGATTCCCGTGAGGGCCGGGCGCTGGCCGGCGCGCTCACCGCCATCATGACCGGCGTGTCCTACGCCACCTCGGCCGAGATGGCGCGCGAGCTCGGGCCCTTCCCGGCCTACGAGGAGAATGCCGACGCGATGCTGCGGGTGATCCGCAACCATCGTCGGGCGGCCCACGGCGACGCCGAGGGCTACGAGTTCCTCAACACCAACCCGGTGCCGCTCGACCATGCCGGCTGCCCGCAGGGCGAGCTGGTGGAGCATGCGCGTGCGGCCTGGGACCGGGCGCTGGCGCTCGGCGAGGAGCACGGCTACCGCAATGCCCAGGCCACCGTCATCGCGCCGACCGGCACGATCGGCCTCGTCATGGATTGCGACACCACCGGCATCGAGCCCGACTTCGCCCTGGTGAAGTTCAAGAAGCTGGCCGGCGGCGGCTACTTCAAGATCATCAACCGGGCGGTGCCGGACGCCCTGCGCACCCTCGGCTACCGCGAGGCCGAGATCGCCGAGATCGAGGCCTACGCCGTCGGCCACGGCTCGCTCGGCCAGGCCCCGGCGATCAACCCGGGCACGTTGCGCGCCAAGGGCTTCACAGACGAGAAGATCGCGGCGGTCGAGGCCGGGCTGAAATCGGCCTTCGACATCAAGTTCGTGTTCAACCGCTGGACCCTGGGCGAGGATTTCCTGACCCAGACCCTCGGCGTTCCGGCGGACAAGCTCGCCGACCCGTCCTTCGACCTGCTGACCTTCCTCGGCTTCAGCCGCAAGGAGATCGAGGCCGCCAACGTCCATGTCTGCGGGGCGATGACGCTCGAGGGCGCGCCGCACCTCAAGGTCGAGCACTACCCAGTCTTCGACTGCGCCAACCCGTGCGGCCGGATCGGCAAGCGCTACCTCTCGGTCGAGAGCCACATCCGCATGATGGCGGCGGCGCAGCCCTTCATCTCGGGGGCGATCTCCAAGACCATCAACATGCCGAACGACGCGACGGTCGAGGATTGCAAGAACGCCTACCGGCTGTCCTGGACCCTGGCGCTGAAGGCCAACGCCCTCTACCGCGACGGCTCGAAGCTGTCGCAGCCCCTCAACTCGGCCCTCATCAGCGACGAGAACGACGACGAGGAGGATGCGGTCGAGGCGCTGCTGGCGCAGCCGGCGGTGGCCAAGACAGTCGCGGTCACGGAGAAGATCGTCGAGCGGATCGTGGAGCGCGTCGAGCGCCTGCGCTCCCAGGAGAAGCTGCCGAGCCGCCGCAAGGGCTACACCCAGAAGGCGAAGATCGGCGGTCACACCATCTTCCTGCGCACCGGCGAGTACGACGACGGGCGCCTCGGCGAGATCTTCCTCGACATGAACAAGGAGGGCTCAGCGCTGCGGGCCTTCATCAACAACTTCGCGATCTCGGTCTCGCTCGGCCTGCAATACGGCGTGCCGCTGGAGGAGTACGTCGACGCCTTCACCTTCACGCGGTTCGAGCCGGCCGGCTTCGTGCAGGGCAACGATGCGATCAAGAACGCCACCTCGGTGCTCGACTACGTGTTCCGCGAGCTGGCGATCTCGTATCTCGGCCGCAACGACCTCGCCCATGTCGATCTCTCCGAGATCGGCACCACGGTGACCGGCGGCGTCGCCCCGGCGAAGCCCGCAGCCTCGGACGCGGTTCCGGCGAACAACGCCGTGTCGCGCGGCCTGCTGCGCGGCTCGGGCGACCGCCTCACCCTGATCCATGGCGGTCCGTCCGGCGCCACCTCCGGCGTCGCGGCCCCGACCACTGGCCAGAGTGCGGCGGCCGGCGGCACCGTTCACGCGGTGCGGGGATCGGTGGCGCTCAAGACCGAGCCGACCCTTGCCGGCCGGGTCGAGGCGCTGGCCGAGTCCCTCCCCTTCGCCAAGCCGGACCCGGCGGCGGCCGGCCGCAGCGTCTCCGACCGGCGGGCCGAGGCGAAGATGAAGGGCTATGTCGGCGAGGCCTGCCCGGAATGCGCGAACTTCACGCTGGTGCGGAACGGGACATGCCTGAAGTGCGACACCTGCGGCTCTACGACCGGGTGCAGCTGAAGTCCCGTCGGCTCTCGCATAGCGACGCCGTCGACCGCGATCCTCGTGCTGCGATGAAGGTCTACGAGGATCATCGGGCACGACGTCCCTGAACAAAGCCAGGCAGGCGGCCCAGGATGGGCCGCCTGTTTCTTTTTGGGGATGCGGGAGGCACGGATCGACCAATGCCCGCTCTCACGCACGACCCGGTGCGATCCTTCGCCCCTGCACGCACCATCCGTCACACGAAGCCCTCGGCGACGAGACGGGCGCCCGCCGAGGTGATCGAGTGGCGCTGCCCCGAGCCTTCGACGACCCGGCACCAGCTTTCCGCGACGAGGGTCGCGTCGACCCCATCTTGCTTCAGGTGGTAGGCGAAACCGCCATACATGCCTGCAACGGCAAACCAGACCGGCCTCGTCTCCGGCGGCATCTCCAGCAATGGCGCCAGCGGCGGCAAGCGGAGCCCGGCCTCCCGGACCTGTCGGTCGGCGCGCTCCCGGATCACGGCGTGGAAGTGCGACTGGATCATGCGGAGAATGCCGTCGGGGACGTGCCTTACCAGCTTGGGGCGCAGCACCCCGATCGCTCGCCGATGCCCATACCGCTCCGCGACGTCGAGCGGGCGTTCGCCCCGCGCATTCTCCAGCATCCGCCACCCTCCGAGCTCGACGAGCTCCTCGCAGACGCTCTCCGGCGCGTTGCCATGGGCTGCTTGATGCAGGGGTGAGAACCACGAGGCGCCGCCCGGCCGTGCGGTGTTGACGAGATCGCGGTGTTCGCGAACGATCGCGAGGACATGGGCCCAGTCGTACGACTTCGCGGCATCCGCCAGTCGATGGCGCAATGCAACGGCGCCGTCGCTCAAGACGCGCCCATTCGTGACTCCGTCCCAGATGATGGTCATGATATCCTGTCCAAGACTTTCCATCCGACGGATGCTCTTTCCCGCCAGCCGCGCGCCGGCCCTCGAAGCGGGGCGCAGGAGCTTCACAGCGGACGGTTGACGGTCAACGTCGCGATTGTCCCGCTGGGATCGGCCAACCGGGCCGCACCGAAACGAGGATGCTCCGCCGATCGACGGCACGTTCTCCCCCCCGTCCCGCCTTGCCCGATCCTGCCATGCTCCCCCGCCTCCCCTCCCTCCGCGCCCACCTCCTCACCCTCTGGATCCTGCTCCTCGCCTCGGCTGCCGCCACCGCCTACCTGCTCACCGAGTTCTACACCCAGTCCGCCGCCGTGCAGGTCGCACAGGTCGAGCTCCAGGCCGCCCGCGCCTGCCGCGAGATCGGCGACCGGTTCGCGTTCTTCGGCAGCGGCTGGACCGGCAGCGTCGCCGAGCCGGACGACACCCTGAAGAGCCAGCTCACCGACGTGGTAGTGACGGCGCTCGCCAGCCATCCGGGGGTCGAGGGCGGGATCTGGACCGCGTCGGCCGGCTCGGCGGCCTACGCCTTCCCGACCTACGAGGGCACGGGACCGAAGACCGACCTGCCCGCGGCCGAGATCGACACGATCCGCCGCGTCAACGCCGAGGCCCTGAGCGCCGAGCGGCCGGTGGCGACGCGGCGCGTGTCCCGGACCCAGACCCTGGTGGTCCAGGGCTGCCCCTTGCGCGGGCCGATCCAGGGGGCGACGGCCTGGACCATGGCGCGGGTCCACACCGACCAGGGCCGGGCCTACGGCCAGCTCCTCGCCGGATTCGGCTTCCTCGCCGCCACCGTGCTGGGCTCGGCATTGCTCCTCGGGCGGCTCCTGCTGCTGCTCGGCCGGCGCATCGCCCGGCTGGAGGGCCAGCTCGGGCGCGAGACCGCCGAGGGCGACCTGCCCCATCTGGCCCCGACCGGCTTGCGCGAGCTCGACCGGCTGGTCGAGGCGCTGAACGCCGCCGGCACCCGCCTCGCCGCCGCCCGTCACCGCGCCGCGGAGGCCGAGCGGCTGGCGGCCCTCGGCCAGCTCGCGGCCGGCATCGCCCACGAGATCCGCAATCCCCTGGCGGCGATCCGGCTCAAGGCCGAGAACGCGCTGGCGAGCGCCGATCCGGCGCGGGGCCGCGCCGCCCTCGACCTCGTGCTCGACCAGGTCGCCCGCCTCGACCGGCTGCTGCGCGACCTCCTGAGCCTGACCCAGCCGCGGCGGCCGGTGCCGACGCCCACCGATCTCGGCCTTCTCCTGCAGGACTGCGCCCATCTCCACGACGACTTCGCCCGGGCGCAAGGAGCGGCGATCACGGTGGCAGAAGCGACGACCGAGCGCCCGCACCTCGACCCAGACCAGATCCGCCGCGCCCTCGACAACCTCCTGCTCAACGCGATCCAGCACAGCCCGGCCGGGGGCATCGTGCGGCTCTCAGGCGTACGGGAGGGCGACCGGCTGCGGATCCGCGTGACGGATCAGGGGCCGGGCGTCCCAGAATCCCTGCGGGCTCGCCTGTTCGATCCCTTCGTCACCGGCCGCCCGGACGGGACCGGGCTCGGCCTCGCGATCGTGCGCGAGATCGCCCGCGCCCATGGTGGACAGGCGCGGCTCGCCGCCCCACCTCCTGACGCATCGGGTCCCGGCGCGACCTTCGAGCTCGATCTGCCATGGACCGCATCCCAGCCGACCTCTCGCCCGCCGACCTCTCGCCCGCCCGCATCCTGATCGTCGACGACGAGCCCGCCCTGCGCGAGGGTCTGGCCGAGACGGTGAGCGATCTCGGCCACCGCCCGGTCCTCGCCGCCTCCGGCGCCGAGGCCCTGGCGCGGGTCGCGGCCGACCCGGCGATCGCCGCCGTGCTCCTCGACCTGCGCATGCCCGGCGACCTCGACGGGATGGCGGTGCTCCAGCGCCTGCGCGCCGGTCCGCACCCGCCGCCGGTGGCGGTGCTGACGGCCTTCGCCAGCGCCGAGAATACCATCGAGGCGATGCGGCTCGGCGCCTACGACCACCTGACGAAGCCGGTCGGCCGGGCCGAGCTGGCCGGGTTGCTAGGCGGCATGCTGGCCGTCTCCGCTGCCGCGGCGCCGGGCGCCCCCTCCCCGGCGGGAGCCGCGTCGCTGATCGGCTCCAGCGAGGCGATGCGGCGGGTGCAGAAGGCGGTCGGCCTCGCCGCCGACAGCGACGCGACGGTGCTGCTCCAGGGCGAGACCGGCACCGGCAAGGAGGTCGCGGCC
Organism: Methylobacterium currus; assembly: GCF_003058325.1. NCBI lineage: Bacteria > Pseudomonadati > Pseudomonadota > Alphaproteobacteria > Hyphomicrobiales > Methylobacteriaceae > Methylobacterium > Methylobacterium currus. Next base: position 4,252,045 of record NZ_CP028843.1, on the reverse strand, counting down.
CGCGCCCTCCACGCCCATGGTCGCCGGCGGGCCGGTCCCTTCGTGCCGGTGAACTGCGCGGCGATTCCCGCCGACCTCCTCGAGAGCGAGCTGTTCGGCCACCTGCGCGGCGCCTTCACGGGGGCGACCCAGGACCGGCCCGGGGCCTTCCGCGAGGCGAATGGCGGCACGCTCTTCCTCGACGAGATCGGCGACATGCCCCCGTCGATGCAGGCCAAGATCCTGCGGGCGCTCCAGGAGCGGGTGGTGACGCCGGTCGGCGGCCGGCCCGCGCCGGTCGATGTCCGGGTGGTGGCGGCGACCCATCGCGACCTGCCGCGGCTCGTGGCGGAAGGCGGCTTCCGCCAGGACCTTTTCTACCGCCTCAACGTGGTGCCGATCACCCTGCCGCCCTTGCGCGAGCGCCTGGCCGACATCCTGCCCCTGGCCGAGCATTTCCTGTGCGCGAGCGGCGCGGGGCAGAAGCGCCTCGGGCCCGAGGCCGCCGCGGCGCTGATGCGCCATTCCTGGCCCGGCAACGTGCGCGAGCTGCGCAACGTGATCGAGCGGGCGGCGGTGCTGGCCCGCGGGGCGGTGATCGGGTCTGCGGATCTCGGCCTGTCGGAGGCGGCGTCGGAGCCCGGCGCGGCCCTGCCGGCCTGGCTCGACGGCGACCTGCCGGGCGCCGTGGCCCGCCTCGAGGAGGCGATGATCCGCCGGGCCCTGCGCGAGAGCAGCGGCAACCGCGCCCGGGCCGCCAAGAGCCTCGGCATCCAGCGCCAGCTCCTCTACGCCAAGATCGAGCGCTACGGCCTGCGCGACGCGGACCTGTCGGAAAACCCGACGGGGGATGTCGGGAATCCCGACGGCCGGTCGATCGACTGACGCCGGGTTTTGCTGGTTCTGCAAGGACTTGGCGTTTGGCACGGGAGTTGACAGGGGCTCGTTGAGCCGGCTGCCCGCCGGCGCAGACGAGCGACCTCCATGACGATGGCTCAGCATCGCCGCCTCGCGGCGAGCCTCGCGGCCGTGATCCTCGGCGCGATCCCGGCCGCGGCGCAGGACAATTCGGTCTGGGATCCCGGCACGCTGCCGGAGACCAAGGGAACGGTGAAGCAGTACACGCTCACCCCCCGGGGCGACGTCGACGGGCTGATCCTCACCGACGGCACCGAGGTGAAGCTGCCGCCGCGCATGTCCGGCGCGGTGGTGTTCACGGTCCGCCCGGGCGACCCGATCTCGGTGCGCGGCATGCGGGCCCGGGCGCTGCCCCTCGTCGACGGCGCCTCAATCCGCAACGAGGCGAGCGGCGCCACGCTCACGACCCTCGGGCCGCCGGATCCGGCCGCCGACGAGACGAGCTTGAGCGGGCGCATCGCGGCTCTGCTGCACGGGCGCCGGGGCGAGGTGAACGGGGCGCTCCTCGACGACGGCACCACCCTGCGGTTGCCGCCGCCCGAGGCGGCGCGCTTGAGCGCGACCCTGCGGGCCGGCCAGAGCGTCAGCGTCCGCGGGACGGTAGCGAGGAGCCCGCTCGGCACGGTGGTGGAGGTGCGCGCCCTCGGGACGAGCCCGGACAGCCTGGTCGCGGTCGGCGGGCGCCCGCCGCGTCCCCCGGGACCGCGCGGCGAGGCCGGGCCGCCCGGCGGCCCCGACGCTCCGCCTCCTCCGCCGCCCGGTCCCGGCTCCGCTCCTCCCCCGCCTCCGCCGCCCGGCGGCGCGCCTCCGCGTCGGTTCTGAACCCGACACTCTTCTCGGACCCGCGGAGCGATACGGCGCCCTCCCGCAGACTAATCCCTCTTGAATAGCAACTTTTGGCGATCTCGCCGGTTCTCGGCTCCGGATCGGCCGGTCCTTCCTCAAGGAGACATCACGGTGAGCACCGCACCCTCCGCCCCTGTCTCTGCGTCCGGACTCCCCGATCGGCAGCCGTCGACGCGCGCCCTGCGCGGGCTCGACGCGCTCAACTTCACCCTGGCGGATGTGCGAGACGGCCTCGGCCCCTACCTCGCCATCTACCTCATCGCCGTGCGCGGCCCCGACCAGGGCTGGAACGAGGCGACCACCGGCATGATCATGACGATCGCCGGCATCGCCGGCCTCATCGCCCAGACCCCCGCCGGCGCACTGATCGATCGCTCACGACACAAGCGCGCCATCGTGATCGCAGCGGCGCTCGCCGTCACCCTGAGCTGCCTCGCCCTGCCCTTCATCTCGAATTTCTACGCCGTCGCCGCCACCCAGTCGCTCGCCGGCATCGCGGGGGCGATCTTCCCGCCGGCGCTCGCCGCCATCACCCTCGGGGTCGTGGGCCCGAAACTCTTTTCCAAGCGCATCGGCCGCAACGAGGGCTTCAACCATGCCGGCAACGCCGTCTCGGCGGCGCTCGCAGGCGGGCTCGCCTACCTGTTCGGGCCGATCGTGGTGTTCTGGCTCATGGGCGTGCTCGCCGCCCTGTCGATCGGCGCGATGCTGATGGTGCCGGACGAGGCCATCGACAACGACCTCGCCCGCGGCCTCGACTGCGCCGAGGAGGAATCCTGCGAGCAGCCCTCCGGCCTGACGGCTCTGCTACAGAACAAGCACCTGATGCTGTTCGCGCTGCTCGCCGCGATCTTCCACCTCTCCAACGCCGCGATGCTGACCTCCGTCGGCCAGCTCCTCACCCACCTGTCGGGCAAGGACAACGCCACCTCGCTGATCGCGATCTGCATCGTGGCGGCGCAATGCGTGATGGTCCCGGTGGCGATGTTCGTCGGCCACAAGGCCGATGCGATCGGCCGCAAGCCGATCTTCCTCGCCGCCTTCGGCGTGCTGGCCCTGCGCGGCGTGCTCTACACCTTCTCGAACAACCCGTTCTACCTCGTGGCGGTGCAGCTCCTCGACGGCATCGGCGCCGGCGTCTACGGCGCGCTCTTTCCGATCGTGGTCGCCGACCTGACCCGGGGCACCGGCCGGTTCAACGTCAGCCAGGGCGCGGTGGCGACGGCGCAGAGCCTCGGCGCCTCGTTGAGCGCCACGCTCGCCGGCCTCATCATCGTCTCGGCCGGCTACTCGGCGGCCTTCCTGACGCTCGCGGGCATCGCGGGCCTGGGCTTCGCCCTCTACCTCCTGGCGATGCCCGAGACCCGCGGCTTCGAGCCGGCCCAGGCCGGCACGCCCTCGGATCCCACCGGCCGCCCGGCCCTGGCCACCGCCTGAAGGCCTCGCCCATGATCGCCCCGCCCAAGACCGCTCCGCCCAAGACCGCCCCGCCCAAGACCGCCCCGCTGGCCTTCGCGCATATCGGCGACCTTCACCTGACCGGCGCGGAGGCCGGGAACGCGCGCGACTATCAGGCGATCGTCGCGCAAATCGGCGAGATCGAGGGACTCGACTTCGTCTTCCTGCCCGGGGACAACGCCGACAATGGCCGCCCCGAGCAATACGCCCTGGTGCGGGCGGGCCTCGATCGGCTCCACCTGCCGGTCCACGTCATCACGGGCGACCACGACAGGGAGGGCGGCAGCCTCGACGCCTTCTATGCCGGGCTGGACGTTCCGCGCCTGCCCTACGCCGTCGACGTCCGGGGCGTGCGCTGCCTGTTCCTCGACATGTGCGGGCCTGGCACGGGCGGACCGGATTTCCGCCTGGGGCCCGACCAGGTCGCGTGGCTCGCGGCGGAGCTGGCGGGCGCGCAGGGCAGAGACTGCATCCTGTTCATGCACAGCTACCCGGCGGATCTCAAGGGCGAGGGCGAGGCCGCGCGCGTCGCCGACCTCGTCCATCGCGGGCCGGTGCGCCTCGTCGAGATGGGCCACACCCACTACAACGAGCTCGCCAATGACGGCCGCACCGTGTACGCGGCGACCCGCTCCACCGGCCAGATCGAAGAGGGGCCGGTCGGCTACGCGGTCGCCGCGCTCGATGGCGGCGTGGTAAGCTGGCGCTTCAAGGACCTCGGCCGGCCCTGGCCGTTCGTGCTGATCACAGCCCCCGCCGACCGGCGCCTTGCCCACGAATCCGGCCACGCGGTCGGCGAGCGTTTCATCCTGCGTGCCCTGGTGCTGGGCTCCGCCGAACGCGTGGAGTACCGGATCGACGAGGGGCCGTGGCAGGCGATGGCGCGGGAGGACGGGGCGCGCTGCTACGCGGCCGACGTGGTCTGGCCGGCAGGCGCTCAGGTCGTCGCCGTGCGGGCGACGGGCCGGGGTTCCGAGGATAGCGACGCGATCGAGCCGGCGACCGATCCGACCAGCCTACCGATCTCCCGCGGCATCGGCAGCGACGCGGACGCGCTCGGGGCGTGGCCGGAGCGGGGCTTGCTCGGGACCCAGCTCGGGCCGAACCGCAACGGGCGGCAATGGTGAGGACAGGCCTCCCGGTCCTCGGAGACCTTATCCACGACCTTTACCATCGCGCCGTCGCATCGCCACGTCGATGCGAAAGCGTCCGGCGCATCAGCGCCGAAGCCCGTCCGGGCTTAGCCAGCGCCTTCGAACGAGTCCGTTCGAAGGCGCTGCGGTATTACACGTCCCATCCACGACCTCCTCCCGAGGTGGTGCCGCGTGCGGCAGCCTCGACGGACGGCTCCAGAAGTCTCGCGATCCCTGGAGGCCTCCTTCGAGGCCCGTTTCACCCGCACCTCAGGAGGAGGTCGCGGGTGGGACGAGCCGGTGACCGGCGAAGCCGTCCAGCGGCTCGGATCATGCTCTCCTCGACACCGACGACAGGACTTCTCCCTCCATGGCCGCGCTGACGCTCAGCCCCAACCTCGCGACCTGGGCGATCGCCGCCCTCGCCACGCTCGGCGTGATCGTGCGCCCGTTCTCCTGGCCGGAGGCGATCTGGGCGGTGGCCGGCGCCCTCGCCCTGGTGCTCCTCGGCCTGCTCCCGGCCGGCACCGCCTGGGCGGGCGTGCTCAAGGGCACCGACGTCTACCTCTTCCTCGTCGGCATGATGCTGATGTCCGAGGTCGCCCGGAAGGAGGGCCTGTTCGACTGGCTCGCCGGCATCGCGGTGCGCGCCGCCAAGGGCTCGGCGACGCGGCTGTTCACCCTCGTCTACCTCGTCGGCACGGTGGTCACGGTCTTCCTCTCGAACGATGCCTGCGCGGTGGTGCTGACCCCGGCGGTCTACGCCGCCACCCGCGCCGCCAAGGTCGAGAACCCTCTGCCCTACCTGTTCATCTGCGCTTTCATCGCCAATGCCGCCTCGTTCGTGCTGCCGATCTCGAACCCGGCGAATCTCGTGGTCTTCGCGGAAGCCATGCCGCCGCTGACGCGCTGGCTCGCCCTGTTCACCCTGCCGTCGCTCCTCGCGATCCTGGCGACCTACCTCGTCCTGCGGCTGACCCAGAACGGGACGCTGCGGCAGCAGCAGGTCGCCACCGAGGTCGAGACGGCGTCCTTGTCCCGCACCGGCCTCGTCGCGGGCCTCGGCATCGTGGCGACCGGCGCGGTGCTGATCGGCGCTTCGGCCTATGGGAAGGATCTCGGCCTGCCGACCTTCGTCGCCGGCCTCGCCACCACGCTCATCGTGATCGCCTTGCGGCGCGGCAGCGGTGCCGCCGAGGTGGTCAAGGACGTGTCGTGGAGCGTGCTGCCCCTCGTCGCCGGCCTGTTCGTGCTGGTCGAGGCGCTGGAGAAGACCGGCGTGCTGGCGATTATCGCCGCGGAGCTGCAACGGGCGGCGAGCACGGCGCCCGCCGAGACGGCCTGGGGCGCCGGCGCGTTGATCGCCGTCGCCTGCAACCTCGTCAACAACCTGCCGGCCGGCCTGATCGCCGGGGCCGCGGTGCAGGCCGCCCACGTGCCGGAGAAGGTCGCGGGCGCGGTGCTGATCGGCGTCGATCTCGGGCCGAACCTCTCGGTCACCGGCTCGCTCGCCACCATCCTGTGGCTCACCGCGATCCGCCGCGAGGGCCAGGACGTGAGCTTCTGGAGCTTCCTCAAGCTCGGCGCCCTGGTGATGCCGCCGGCCCTCGGGCTGGCGCTGGCGGGCCTCCTCCTCGTCTGACCCCCTCCCACAGGAAGGTATCCCCGGTGTCGATCGCCGCGCTCCTCTATCCCTTCATCCTGGTCGCCGGTGCGGTCCAGGCGCTCGGCAACGCGATGAACGCGCAGCTGCGCGGCCGGATGGTCAATCCGTGGCTCGCCGCCACGGTGTCGTTCCTGCCGATCGTGTTCGTCTTCGTCACCCTGTTCCTGGTGATGCCGACGCCGCTGCCGAGCCTCGAGAGCTTGGGCAAGATGCCCTGGTACGCCCCCCTCGGGGGGCTCGCCGGGGCGGTCGCGGTGTTCGGCGGGCTCGCCTTCATCGACAAGGTCGGGGCCGGTCCGTTCAACGGCCTGACGCTGACCGCCAACATCATCACCTCGCTCGCCCTGGACACCTTCGGGCTGTTCGGGCTCCAGGCCTCCGGCTTCAAGCCGCTGCCCTGGCTCGGCGGTCTGCTGATGGCGGTCGGCGTGGTGTTCATCGCCCGCAGCGCCGGCAAGAAGGACGAGGGCGAGAGCCACGGCGTCGGCGGCAAGCTGCTCTACCCGTTCATCCTGGTCGCCGGCGCCCTAATGGCGATCGGCGTGGTGTGGAACGCGCAGCTGCGCGGCGCGCTGGTCAATCCGTGGCTCGCCGCCACGGTGTCGTTCCTGCCCGTCGTCTTCGCCTTCGCGCTGCTGACCCTGCTGAAGCCCACGCCGCTGCCGACCCGCGAGGATCTGGCCGGTGTTCGCTGGTGGATGCCGCTCGCCGGCCTCACCGGGGCGGTCGCGGTGTTCGCCGGCCTCCTCTTCGTCGACAAGGTCGGGGCCGGCGCCCTCAACGGCCTGCTCATCACCGCCAACCTGCTGACCTCGGTGGCGCTCGACCATTTCGGCTGGCTCGGCATGCGCCAGGTCAAGGCCGGCCCGCCGCGCCTGCTGGGCGCCGCCCTGATGATCGGCGGGATCGTGCTGATCTCGGCGTTCTGACCCCCCGGCTGGAGGTCCCATGCCCACCCTCCCCGACTGGGTCCTGCGGCGCGAGACCTTCGCCGCCGTGCTCGTCGCGGCCCTCGCCGCGGGGATCGCGGCCGCCCTGTATGTCAGCCAGGCGACCACGCTCACCATCGCGGTCGCCCCGCGGGACGGGACCGAGCCGGCCCTGATCAAGGCCTATGCCGATGCCCTGGCGGCGGACCGTGCCAATATCCGGCTCAGGATCCTGTCCTTCGAGGACGTGCGCGAGAGCGCGGCGGCGCTCCAGGACGGCCGGGCCGACCTCGCGGTGGTGCGGCCGGACGTGCTCCTGCCGAAGAACGGGCTGACCCTCGCGATCCTGCGCGACCAGGCGATGCTGATCGTCTCGCCCGAGGGGTCCGGCATCACGAGCTTCCCGAAGCTCGCGGGGCGACGCCTCGGCATCGCGGCCCATCGCAGCGCCGATTTCTGGCTTCTGAAGAACATCCTCGCCTACTACACCCTGACCCTCGAGGGGCCGGAGGCGACGCCCGCGATCGGGCCGGTGCCGGCCGGCGCGGTCCGCCTCGTCGCCATCGACGGGGCCGAGGCGGCGGCCGCGATCCGCGACCGGCGGATCGACGCCTTCGCCAGCATCATCGCGGCCTCCGCCCCGAAGGCGCGCGCCCTCGTCGAATCGGTGCGGGGGATCGGCCGCACCGGCAAGGTCGACCTCGTCGACGTGCCGGACAGCGACGCGGTGATCGAGCGCTTCCCCCGCCTCCAGGCCGTCACCGTGCCGGCCGGGCTGTTCGGCGGCCGGCCGAAGCTGCCGGCGGAGGACGTGAAGACCGTTGGCGCCTCGTACCGGCTGATGGCGCGCACCTCGCTCAGCCGCGCCGTCGCCGCGGACGTGACCCAGCACCTGTTCGAGATGCGCACCGCCGCCGCCGAGCAGACCGACGCGGCGGAATACGTCCAGGCCCCGTCCTACGAGACCACGGTGGCGGCGACGAGCGCCCGCATTCCGATCCATCCCGGCGCGATCGACTATTTCGAGCGCGAGCAGCACGGCTTCGTCGAGCGCTACGGCGACACGCTCTACCTCCTGGCGGCGCTCGCCGGCGGCCTCGCCTCGGCGGTGGCCTGGCTGCGCCAGCGCCTGGCGAGCCTGCGGCGCGAGCGGATCGACGAGGTGACCGACCGGCTCGTCGAGATCACCGACCAGGCCCGCTCCTTGCGCGACCCGGCCGCCATCGCCGCCCTGTCGGTCGAGATCGACAAGCTCGCCATCGAGGTCGTACGCGACCTCCGCCGGCGCGAGCTGGATGCGCGGACGATGGCGGCGGTGTCGATCGCGATCGAGACCGCGCGGGCGACGGTCGCGGATTGCCGGATGGCGGCCGGGGGGAAGGTGGAGGCTGCGGCGTCGGCGTCGTGAGGCGGACGGTCGCCGCCGGGCTGCCCGGAGCAAGACGAGTCGCGGATCTTTCCCACTCCCCGCGCCGGGGGACAGGGAGAAGACCCGCGCGTCGTCGTGTCGCCTGCGGCCTACTCCGCCGCCGCCAGCGCCGGCCGCCTCTCCGCCACCCCGTCCAGAGCCGCGGGCCGCGGGCCGCCCGTCGCCCAGTCGAGGAGCTCCACCGTATGGACGATCGGGATGGCGGTGCCCTTCCCGATCTGGGTGGCGCAGCCGATATTGCCGGTGGCGATCACGTCCGGCCGGACGCGCTCGATGTTGGCGACCTTGCGGGCGCGTAAGTGCGCGGCCAGCTCCGGCTGCAGGATGTTGTAGGTGCCGGCCGAGCCGCAGCAGATATGGCCCTCGGGCACGTCCTTCACGGTGAAGCCGGCCCGCGCCAGCAGCGCCTTCGGCTCGGTGCGCAGGCCTTGCCCGTGCTGCATCGAGCAGGCGGAGTGGTAGGCGACGACGAGGTCGGTCTCGACCACCGGCTCGGACAGGCCGAGGCTCGTCACATACTCGGTGACGTCGCGGGCGATCCCCGCCACCCGGGCGGCCTTGTCCGCATAGGCCGGGTCGTCGCGGAACATGAAGCCGTAATCCTTGATCGTCGTGCCGCAGCCCGAGGCCGTGACCACGATCGCGTCGAGCCCCTCGCCGTCCATCTCGGCGATCCAGGCGTCGATGGTGCGCTTGGCCAGCGCGTGCGACGAATCCTCGTGGCCCATATGGTGGGTGAGCGCGCCGCAGCAGCCCTCGCCCCTGGCCTGGACCACCTCGACGCCGTGGCGGTTGAGGAGCCGGATCGCCGCCTCGTTGAAGTCCGGCCGCAGCACGCTCTGGGCGCAGCCGCGCAGGAGTGCGACCCGGCCCCGGCGCGGGCCGGCGGGCGGGAAGCGGCCGGGCTTGTCCTGCGCCGAGCGGTTCGGCAGCGCGGCGGGGGCGAGGTCGAGCATGGCGGCCAGCCGGTTGCCGACCTTCGGCATCTTCGCGGCGATCCCCCGGAACGGCCGGCCGAGCGTGGCGCCGAGAAGCGCCAGGCGGAAGCGGTTCGGGTAGGGCAGCACCCGCGCCAGCACCGCGCGCAGGAACCGGTCCTCCGCCGGGCGCGAATAGGTCTTCTCGATATGGGCGCGCGCATGGTCGACGAGGTGCATGTAATGCACCCCCGACGGGCAGGTCGTCATGCAGGACAGGCAGGACAGGCAGCGGTCGACGTGCTTGACCACCTCCGGACTCGCGGGCTTGCCCCCCTCCAGCATGTCCTTGATCAGGTAGATGCGCCCGCGCGGCGAATCGAGTTCGTCGCCGAGCAGCAGGTAGGTCGGGCAGGTGGCGGTGCAGAAGCCGCAATGCACGCAGGTGCGCAGGATCTTCTCCGAGGCCGCCATGGCCGGGTCGGCGAGCTGCGCGGGGGTGAAGCTGGTCTGCACGGCGGTTCCTCGGGGCACTCGTTCGGGGGCGATCTTTCGCTGCCTTCGGGCCGTTTCTAGACCATTTTCAAGGTGGCGGGAGCGGCTTTCGGGGCCGCCGCCCGCGCACGGTGCCGCATGACGCCATCTCAGGCGCTGCCGATCGCCACGCCGGCGAGCAGCACCAGCACCCCGCCCAGCACCACCTGAAGGGCGGCGCGCCAGAACGGCGTCTCCATGTAGCGGGTGCGGATGGCCGAGATCGCCAGCAGCTCCACCGTCACCACCAGAGCGGCGAGCACCGTCGCGATCGCGAAGGCGTTCGACCAGGAATCCGGCACCAGGTAGGGCAGCGTGTGGCCCAGGCCCCCGACCGCCGTCATGACCCCGCAGACGAGGCCGCGCAGCCAGGGCGAGCCGCGCCCGGTGATGCTGCCGTCGTCGGACAGCGCTTCGGTGAAGCCCATGCTGATCCCGGCGCCGATCGAGGCGGCGAGGCCGACGAGGAACGTCTGCCAGTTGTTGTGGGTGGCGAAGGCGGCGGCGAAGAGCGGCGCCAGGGTCGAGACCGAGCCGTCGATCAGTCCGGCGAGGCCCGGCTGCACGTAGCGCAGCACGAACAGCCGGTGGGCGGCCCGGGCCTCCTCGGCGGCGGCGTCCCCGGTCTCCTGCTCGGCGGTCAGCGCCTCGGCCCGGCGGCCGTGGCCGCGCTCGATCTCGGCGAGCCGGGTGAAGAGCTGGCGCACCCCGAGGTCGCGGGTGAGCGTCGCCGCCTGCTCGTAGAAGCCGGCGGCCTGCTCCTCCATGGCCTGCGCCTCCCGCCGCATCCGGGCGGCATCGAGTCCCTGCCACCAGAACGGGCGGCGGCGGGGAAAACCGCGCACGTCCTCGCGCCGCAGGGGCGGCAGGTGCTCGCCGAAGCGCGCGCGATAGGCCGCATAGAGGTCGTCGCGGTGGCCCCGCTCCTCGTCGGCCATCGCCTCGAACAGGCCGGCGGAGCCCGGCAGGTCGGCCCGCAGGCTCTCGGCGAAGCTGCGATAGATGCGGGAATCCTCCTCCTCGCTGGCGATGGCGAGGGCCAGCACCTCGCGCTCGGTGAGATCGGTCAGGGCCTTCATGCGAACGTTCCTGTTTGGAATGGCTCCAATCTATAGATTGGAGCCATTCCAAACAAGTCGCGATCGGGCATCGGGATCTGTCAGCGCCTGCTGCCGGATCAAAGCGGATGCCGCCGAGCCCTCCCCGCCCCTGGACGACCTAGTCCGCACCCGGCATTCTCGGGGACTGCGACGGGCCCGCTTCGCACCTGCGAAAGGTGGCGTTCTTTGACATTGTGAATGGCACCAGCTACTTAACTGGAAGGGCTCCCCCGCCTACGCGGGGATCGACCCCCCACCGCAGGGGAAATCCGTGTCGGCCCCTCGGCTCCCCCGCCTACGCGGGGATCGACCCCTGAAGCTCACCGCTGACCTCAACACGGCGCGGGCTCCCCCGCCTACGCGGGGATCGACCCGTGATTGGCGGAGATCCCGCGCATCACGCCATGGCTCCCCCGCCTACGCGGGGATCGACCGCAGCCGTTGCCAAAAACAACGACCAGAGGAGCGGCTCCCCCGCCTACGCGGGGATCGACCCGCGGCCAGCCTGATCTATTCGTGTGCTCCGCCGGCTCCCCCGCCTACGCGGGGATCGACCCCTTGAGGAAGCGGACCGCATCATGCAGATGCCGGCTCCCCCGCCTACGCGGGGATCGACCCGAGGTTGAGCATCGGCGCCGGCCCGGTGAGAAGGCTCCCCCGCCTACGCGGGGATCGACCCCCGAGCGTGCTGACGCCGCCGGACACGTGCTGGGCTCCCCCGCCTACGCGGGGATCGACCCCGCACGAACGGCGCCAGGATGAACCCGAAGGTGGCTCCCCCGCCTACGCGGGGATCGACCCCAGTCATCAAGCACGCCAAGAAGCTCGGCTTTGGCTCCCCCGCCTACGCGGGGATCGACCCAAAGCGTTAGAGCTTGCGTTAGATGCCCGAGCGGCTCCCCCGCCTACGCGGGGATCGACCCGGTACCCGTTCACCAGCTCCGCAGGCAGGCTTGGCTCCCCCGCCTACGCGGGGATCGACCCCGCTTGATGCCGCGGTAGCCGATCTCCTTCTGGGCTCCCCCGCCTACGCGGGGATCGACCGTTTATGGAGTGACCATTGACCGTGTATTGGGGGGCTCCCCCGCCTACGCGGGGATCGACCCTCATACACTGCTATACAATCCTGCCGACATGAGGCTCCCCCGCCTACGCGGGGATCGACCCCTCCTCGCGACGCAGCTCGCGGACCTGGTGGAGGCTCCCCCGCCTACGCGGGGATCGACCCCGCCGATGTCGATCGTCATCTTGAGGATGGCGGGCTCCCCCGCCTACGCGGGGATCGACCCCGGGTCTATGTGACCTGCATCTACGAGACGCCGGCTCCCCCGCCTACGCGGGGATCGACCCGCAAGATGACGCCTGAGGAGCGCCGACAAGCTGGCTCCCCCGCCTACGCGGGGATCGACCGCTGGCCGGGCCGAAGGTAGCCTACGGGGTGATGGCTCCCCCGCCTACGCGGGGATCGACCCCTCGGTTTCGCTCTCGGCCAACACCTCGACGCGGCTCCCCCGCCTACGCGGGGATCGACCCTGAACGACGCGCGGCTGTCCGCCGATCCGGCCGGCTCCCCCGCCTACGCGGGGATCGAGCCGCCGAGACGAGGCCTGACCCGATCCAGCCGAAGGCTCCCCCGCCTACGCGGGGATCGACCGACGCCTATTGCGGTGACCTTCGTAAGCATCCCGGCTCCCCCGCCTACGCGGGGATCGACCCCCGTGAAAGGGCGCCGGCTGTCTGATTAGCCGGGCTCCCCCGCCTACGCGGGGATCGACCCCGCTCGGTTTTCGTCCTGGCGCGCACACGATCGGCTCCCCCGCCTACGCGGGGATCGACCCTACGCCGCATATCGGGCCAAGTGGGATGCTGAGGCTCCCCCGCCTACGCGGGGATCGACCCATCACGCCGCAGAACGGGCGCCCGGCCGGCGTGGCTCCCCCGCCTACGCGGGGATCGACCCCGGGGAGGGTTATCCCTTCCTCCCCCTCCACCGGCTCCCCCGCCTACGCGGGGATCGACCCGCCGACCTGTCCAGCCTGGGGGAGGCCTTGTGGGCTCCCCCGCCTACGCGGGGATCGACCCCGCATCTCGCCGGTCCAGACCGGGCCGGCCTTGGCTCCCCCGCCTACGCGGGGATCGACCCCCGTCGGGGGCTTCTGCCCTCTACGGCGAGCGGGCTCCCCCGCCTACGCGGGGATCGACCCGCCACCGGCTACAAGGACCAGGCCATCACGATGGCTCCCCCGCCTACGCGGGGATCGACTCGGATGGGCGCCTCCCTGGCGGGACCGGGCTTTGGCTCCCCCGTCTATGCGGGGATCGCCCGGTGCTCGACGGGATAGGCCGAGGCGAGAACTCCGCTTCCCCGCCCGCGCGGGGATCTCTCCACAAGCACCCCGCGGGTGCGGTGCCGCACGCAACGGCACGGGCGTGCAACGTGGCGGCGGTTGCCTCGCGGGCCCGAACGGAGCATGACGGCGCCCGGATTCGCGGAGCCGGGCCGGGCCGGATTCACCGCGTCCCTCACGCAAGCGTTTCTCCTCCACGAAGTGGCCGAATGAGCGTCGTCACCCGCATCGCCCGCAGCCGGGCGGCCCAGGAGAGCCTCGGCTTCCTCGGCGCGAGCTACCTGAAGCTGGTGCGCGGCACGAACCGCTTCACCCTCGATCCGCCCGGCGCCTATGACTGGCTGTCGCCCCTGCGGCCGTTCATCATCGCGATGTGGCACGGGCAGCACCTGCTGGTGCCCTTCATGCGCCGGCCCGAGGACCGGGCCGCCACCATGGTGTCGCGCTCGTTCGACGGCGGGGTGAACACCGCCGTGCTGGAGCGGATGGGCGTGCGGGTCATCCGCGGCTCCGGCGCCCGGAGGGCGAGCGACATCTGGGCCAAGGGCGGGGTGCAGGCCCTGCGCGGCTGCCTGAAGGCGCTGGAGGACGGCGAGAACGTGGCGTTCAGCGCCGACGTGCCGAAGGTGTCGCGGCGCTGCGGCGAAGGCATCGTGATGCTGGCGCGCCTCTCCGGCAGGCCGGTGGTGCCGACCGCCGTGGTGACGAGCCGCTACCTGCAATTCGACAGCTGGGACCGGGCGAGCCTCGGCCTGCCCTTCGGCCGCGGCGTGATGGCCTTCGGCGAGCCGATCACCGTCGCCCGCGACCTCGACGCAGGCGGAATCGAGGCGGCGCGCCTGCGCATCGAGGCCGATCTCGACGCCGTGCATGCCCGCGCCTTCGCGCAGGTCGGCCGGACCGATCCGGTGCTGACCGGACGACGGACCTCCCCCCGATGAGGCGCGGGAATGTGCCGGCGCTGCTGCGCGCCTATCATTACGGCCTGATCGCCGGCGAGCCGGCGCTCGCCGGCCTGCTCGCCTGGCGGCGCCAGCGCGGCAAGGAGGATCCGGTGCGCCTGCCCGAGCGCACCGGGCGGCCCGGCAAGCCGCGGCCCGCCGGGCCCCTTGTCTGGGCCCACGGCGCCAGCATCGGCGAGGCCCTGTCGCTCATCGGCCTCGTCGAGCGCCTGACCCGGCGCGGCTTCACCGTGCTCGTCACCTCCGGCACCCGCACCTCGGCGGAGCTGCTGGCGCGGCGGCTGCCCCGGGGCGCCCTGCACCAGTTCGCGCCCCTCGACGCGCCACGCTACCTCGCCCGTTTCCTCGACCATTGGCAGCCGGACCTGGCGCTGGTCGCCGAATCGGAGCTGTGGCCCAACACCATCCTGGCCCTGCACGAGCGCGAGGTGCCGCTGATCCTGGTCAACGGGCGGATGTCCGAGCGCTCGGCCCGCGGCTGGGCGCGCACCCCGACGGTGGCCCGCGCCCTCCTGTCGCGCATCGCCCTCTGCCTCGCCCAGACGCAGGACGAGGCCGAGCGCTTCGCGCGGCTGGGCGCCCCCCGGGTCGAGCTCGGCGGCAACCTGAAATTCGATGCCGAGGCCCCGCCGGCGGATCCCGAGCCCCTGCGCCAGCTCGCGGGCGTGATGGCCGGGCGCCCGGTCTGGCTCGCGGCCTCGACCCATCCGGGCGAGGAGGCGGCCGCGACGGCGGCCCACCGGGCCCTGGCGCGGCGCTATCCCGGCCTCCTCACCATCGTGGTGCCGCGCCACCCCGACCGCGGGCCGGCCATCGCCGCCGACGCGGTGTCGGCGGGCCTGCGCGTCGGGCGCCGGTCGACCGGCGGGCAGCCGCACGACAAGGTCGATCTCTACGTCGCCGACACGGTGGGCGAGCTCGGCCTGTTCTACCGCCTCTGCCCGGTCGTCTTCGTCGGCGGCTCGCTCGCCCGCCACGGCGGCCAGAACCCGATCGAGCCGGCCCGGCTCGGCGCCGCGATCCTGTACGGGCCGCATGTGCGCAACTTCGCCCCGGTCTACGGCACGCTCGACCGGGCCGGCGGCGCCCGGATCGTGCGCGACGGGCAGGAGCTGATCGCGGCGATCGACCAGCTCCTCGCCGATCCCGCCGGCCGCCGGGCGATGGCCCGGGCGGGGGCCGCCGCGATCGAGAGCGCCGGCGGCGCGACCGACCGGGCGATGGCGGCGATCGAGCCCTTCATCTGCCAGTTGAAGATCGCCGGGCGGTTCGCCTCGTGATCCAGGCGCCGGGCTTCTGGTGGCGGGACGAAGCGACCCTGACGGCCCGGCTGCTCGCCCCCTTGGGGGCGATCTACGGGGGCCTCGCCGCCCGCCGGATGGCGCGGGCCGGCGCCGAGGCGCCCTGCCCGGTGGTCTGCATCGGCAATTTCACCCTCGGCGGCGCCGGCAAGACGCCGACCGCCCTGGCGGTGGCCGGCCTCCTCCGCGGTCTCGGCCGGCGCCCGGTCTTCCTGAGCCGGGGCTATGGCGGGCGCCTGACCGGGCCGGTGCGGGTCGACCCCGCGCGGCACGGGGCGGCGGAGGTCGGCGACGAGCCGTTGCTCCTCGCCCGCGCCGCCCCGGCGATCGTGTCCCGCGACCGGGTGGCGGGCGCGCGGGCCTGCCGCGAGGCCGGCGCCGACGTGGTGGTGATGGATGACGGGTTGCAGAACCCGAGCCTCGCCAAGACTTTAGTGATCGCGGTGGTCGACGGCGCGGTGGGCCTCGGCAACCGGCGGGTGTTTCCGGCCGGCCCGCTGCGGGCGCCCGCGGAGGCGCAGTGGGGCCAAGTCCACGCCGCCCTGGTGATCGGCGACGGCGCGCCCGGCGCGCGGGTGCTGGCGGAGGCGGAACGCCGCGGCCTGCCGGCCCTGCGCGGCCGGCTCCTGCCCGATCCGGCGGCGGCCGGACGGTTGCGCGGGCGCCCGGTCCTGGCCTTCGCGGGGATCGGACGGCCCGAAAAGTTCTTCGCGACCCTGCGCGAGATCGGGGCCGACCTGCGCGCGACCCGCGCCTTCCCGGACCACCACGCCTTCACCGCCGTCGAGGCCGAGTCCCTCGCGGCGGAGGCCGCCGCCCAGGACCTCCTGCTGGTGACGACCGAGAAGGACCGGGTGCGGCTTCCCGCCGCGCTGCCGGTGGCGACCCTGCCGGTGAGGCTGGCGCTCGAGGAGCCCGACGCGGTGAGCGCCCTGCTACGCGGTCTTTGAATCCTGATGCGGAGGGGCTTGGCGCAGGCGCACCATCACGGCGTCGGGATCGGCATAGGCCTCCTGGCGCTCGACGCTCCAGTAGCGCAGGGCGTCGAGGGGGATCTCGACCCCGGTCACCGCGCAGCGCACGAACCGGCCGGGCCGCACGACTCGCAGGTTGCTGTCGCCATATTCCACGACGGCCTCGCCGGACCCGCCGCGCTCGAACCGTCCGAGCATCGACCCATTCCTTTTCGGTGGAAAGAATGCGGGTGTAGGGCCCGCGGCGCGGCTTGTCGACGGGCTCGACGGCGGGCGCTCAGGCAGCCATGATCCGGGACTTCCCCGAGGCGGCCAGCGGGACGCGGATGAGCTCGACCGACACCCTGTTCTCCGATGCCTTGTTCTCGGCGGCTCTTGCGGCTCAGGCGCGGGCCCACGCGCCCTATTCGCGGTTCCGCGTCGGCGCCGCGCTCCGCGACGAGGCGGGGGCGGTCCATGCCGGCTGCAACGTCGAGAACGCCGCCTACCCGGTCGGCACCTGCGCCGAGGCCGGCGCCATCGCGGCGATGGTCGCGGCCGGCGGCCGGCGCATCGCGGCGATCCTGGTGCTGGGGGACGGCGAGGCCCTGGTCACCCCCTGCGGCGCCTGCCGCCAGCGCATCCGCGAATTCGCCGCGCCGCACACGCCGATCCACGTCGCGGGGCCGCAGGGGGTGAGGAGAACCTTCACCCTGGACGAGCTGCTGCCCGCCTCGTTCGGGCCGGACAACCTCGCGTGAGCGTCCCGCCCGACGACGCCTTCGTCGCCGAGGCTGCCGCTTTCCTGCGCGCGCGCGGATTCGGCGGCGCCTACGCGCTCGCCCTCGTCACCGGCACCGGCCTCGGACCCCTGGCGGACAGGATCGAGGATCCGGTCTCCCTGCCCTACGGCGAGATTCCGCATTTCCCGGCCTCCGGCGTCTCCGGCCATGCCGGGCGGCTGGTGGCGGGCCGTCTCGGCGGGCGGCTTGTGCTGCTGTTCCAGGGCCGCGCCCACCCCTACGAGCAGGGTGATGCCGCCACGATGCGGGTGCCGGTCGGCGTGGTGGCGGCGCTCGGCGCTCCACCCCTCCTCCTCACCAATGCCGCCGGCTCGCTCCTCCCGGAGGCCGGCCCCGGCTGCCTCGCGCTGATCACCGACCACGTCAACCTGTCGGGGATGAACCCGCTCTACGGCGAGCCCTCCGATGCCCGCTTCGTGCCGATGGTCGATGCCTACGATCCCGCTCTACGGGCCGCGCTGAAGGCCGCCGCCGCCGCGAGCGGCGTGCCGCTGCATGAAGGCGTCTATGCCTGGTTCTCGGGTCCGAGCTTCGAGACCCCGACGGAGATCCGCATGGCAAAGACCCTCGGCGCCGATCTCGTCGGCATGTCGACGGTGCCGGAGGTGATCCTCGCCCGCTTCTTCGGCCTCAGGGTCGCGGCGCTCTCGCTCGTGACGAACTACGCCGCGGGGTTCGCAGCCGGCGCCGAGATCGGCGCCCCGCATCACGCCGAGACCAAGCGGGTGGCGGCGCGGGCGGCGCAGGATGTCGGGCGCCTCGTGACCGCCCTGCTCTCCGGCGACCTCTGATTCCTCTTCCCGGGACACCCTCATGACGCTGCTGCCGCAGGAACTGATCCGCCTCAAGCGCGACGGCCACGCATTGCCGCCGGAGGCGATCGAGGCCTTCATCGCGGGCCTGACCGACGGACGGGTCACCGAAGGGCAGGCGGCGGCCTTCGCCATGGCGGTGTTCTTCCGCGGCCTGTCGCTGCCGGAGCGGGTGGCGCTGACCCGGGCGATGATGCGCTCGGGCACGGTGCTCGACTGGGACCTGCCCGGCCCGGTCGTCGACAAGCACTCGACCGGCGGCGTCGGCGACACGGTGAGCCTGCCCCTCGCCCCGATGGTCGCCGCCTGCGGCGGCTACGTGCCGATGATCGCGGGCCGCGGCCTCGGCCATACCGGCGGCACCCTCGACAAGCTCGACAGCATCCCGGGCTACGTCTCGCAGCCGGAGGTCGACCTCTTTCGGCGCGTCACCCGCGAGGTCGGCTGCGCGGTGATCGGGCAGACCCCGGACCTCGCCCCCGCCGACCGGCGGCTCTACGCCATCCGCGACGTCACCGGCACGGTCGAATCCCTCGACCTGATCACCGCCTCGATCCTGGCGAAGAAGCTCGCCGCCGGCCTGCAGGGCCTCGTGATGGACGTGAAGGCGGGATCCGGCGCCTTCATGGCGCGCACGGAGGAAGCCTATGGCCTCGCCGAGAGCCTGGTCACGGTCGCGAACGGCGCCGGCCTACCGACCCGCGCCCTCCTGACCGACATGGACCAGCCGCTCGCGTCCGTCGCCGGCAATGCCGGCGAGGTGGCCTACGCCGTCGACTACCTGACCGGCCGCCGGCGCGAGCCGCGCTTCCACGCCGTCACCCTGGCGCTCGGCGCCGAGATGCTGGTCCTCGGAGGCTTGAGCCCCGACATCCCGTCCGCAACCGCGCGCCTGGAGGAGGCCCTGGCCTCGGGCCGCGCCGCCGAGACCTTCTCGCGCATGGTGGCGGCCCTCGGCGGGCCGTCCGACCTCGTCGCGCATCCGGAGCGCCACCTGCCGGCCGCCCCCGTGACGCGCCGGGTCTTGCCGCCTCGGGGGGGCCATGTCGCCGCCATCGCCACGCGGGCGATCGGCGTCGCGGTGATCGGCCTCGGCGGTGGCCGCACCCGACCGGAGGACCGGATCGACCACGCCGTCGGCCTCACCGACCTCGCGCCGGTCGGCGCCGAAGTCGGGCCGGAGAGACCCCTCGCGGTGGTGCATGCCCGCAGCGAGGCGGCGGCCGCGCGAGCGGAGGCCGAGGTTCTGGCAGCCTACCAGGTTGGGCTGGAGGCGGTGGCGGGACGGCACGTGATCCTGGGGCGTGTCGAGTGAGGCACCGGCCTCACGACGAGGCCGTGGCCCTCGGCGTGCCGGAACCCCCGACACGAAGAAGGCGCCTGAGGGGCGTTTGCCTCGCCCCCGGCGCCTGCTTGAATGTCCGAGTGCGTCGCCCCGGCGCGCCGGGGCGGAGCGATCAGCAGAAGTACTGACCGATCTGGCGCTCGAGATCGTCGGTGATGCGGCCGCCGCGGGTCTCCACGAACTCGCCGATGCGCTGCTCCTGGCGGCGCTGGTTGGCGGCGTGGACCGCATGGACGATGCGGCTGACGAGCGTGAGGATGCCGGGCTCCATGTCGGAGCGCTCCTCGGCGGGGGTGATGAGCGAGTGAGTGATGACCGCGAGCATGGGGATCTCCTCGAGAGATTGCGCGCGGGCGTTTCCAATGTTCTTGTTGCAACGCAATATGGACTCTGCCGCGCCGCACACAAGCGTCGCCGGTGCAGCGGCGCCATGCGAATCCGGCATGCCGAATCCGCCGCCGCCGTTAAGCCGGCGGTGACGCTTGCGCGTGGCGGACCAACGGGTTGACCGGGGTTGACCCGGGGGACCCGACGCGTCAATCACCCGGACGCTGGCCCCGTCGCCCGCGCGTCATGCTGGCCTGCTAGGCGAGCCGACCGGCTCGGGGGGCATCGCCCCGCAGGCGGGGCACACAGCGAACACTATCCGGAGACTTTGAGCGCCATGACCGACTGGCCCGTCCACGGCCGCATCAGCGGCCCCATCGTGATGATCGGCTTCGGCTCGATCGGCCGGGGCACCCTGCCCCTGATCGAGCGCCACTTCACCTACGACAAGGCCCGGTTCACGGTGGTGGAGCCGTCGGACGCCCACAAGGCGCTCGCCGACAAGCACGGCCTGCGCTTTGAGCAGGTGGCGCTGACCAAGGACAATTATCGCGAGGTTCTGACGCCCCTGCTCACCGAGGGCGGCGGCCAGGGCTTCTGCGTCAACCTCTCGGTCGACACGTCCTCGCGGGACATCATGGAGCTGTGCCGCGAGATCGGCGCGCTCTACATCGACACCGTCGCCGAGCCGTGGCCGGGCTTCTACTTCGACAAGAATGCCGGGCCGGCCGACCGCACCAACTACGCCCTGCGCGAGCAGGTCCTCGACGCCCGCCGCCGCAAGCCCGGCGGCCCGACCGCGGTGTCGTGCTGCGGCGCCAATCCCGGCATGGTGTCGTGGTTCGTCAAGCAGGCGCTCCTCAACGTCGCGGCCGATCTCGGCCTGCAGACGCCCGAGCCGAAGACCCGCGAGGAATGGGCCGCGCTGATGCGCGAGACCGGCGTCAAGGGCATCCACATCGCCGAGCGCGACACCCAGCGCGCCAAGTCGGAGAAGCCGCAGGGCGTCTTCGTCAACACCTGGTCGGTCGAGGGCTTCGTGTCCGAGGGCAACCAGCCGGCGGAGCTGGGCTGGGGCACCCACGAGACCTGGATGCCCGAGAACGGCCGCACGCTCCCGAACGACGCGCCGGCGATCTACCTGCTCCAGCCCGGCGCCGACACCCGGGTGCGCTCCTGGACCCCGACCGCGCAGGCGCAGTTCGGCTTCCTCGTCACCCACAACGAGGCGATCTCGATCGCCGACTACTACACGGTGCGCCAGGACGGTAAGCCGGTCTACCGGCCGACCTGCCACTACGCCTACCATCCCTGCAACGAGGCGGTGCTGTCGCTGCACGAGATGTGGGGCCAGGCCGGCAAGGTGCAGGAGAAGCAGCACATCCTCGACGAGAACGAGATCGTCGACGGCATCGACGAGCTCGGCGTGCTGCTCTACGGCCACGGCAAGAACGCCTACTGGTACGGCTCGCAGCTCTCCATCGAGGAGACCCGCCGCATCGCCCCCTACCAGAA
The DNA here is from genome assembly GCF_003058325.1 of Methylobacterium currus. Classification (NCBI taxonomy): domain Bacteria; kingdom Pseudomonadati; phylum Pseudomonadota; class Alphaproteobacteria; order Hyphomicrobiales; family Methylobacteriaceae; genus Methylobacterium; species Methylobacterium currus. Next base: position 4,230,770 of record NZ_CP028843.1, on the reverse strand, counting down.
CGCCACCGGCCTGCAGGTGACCTCCGCCGTGCTCGCCGGGATGGTCTGGGCACTGGAGAACCCCGAGGCCGGCATCGTCGAGGCCGACGAGGTCGATTTCCGCCGCTGCCTCGAGGTGCAGACGCCGTATCTCGGTCCGGTGATCGGGGTCTACACCGACTGGACCCCGCTCGCGGGCCGCCCGGGCCTCTTCCCGGAGGACATCGACGAGAGCGATCCCTGGCAGTTCCGCAACGTGCTGGTGCACGGGGCTTAAAGCAGGGATCTGCGGCACCGCGCCCGATCTTCGGGCGCGGTGCCTCACCGCCGCAGGCTGTCGCCCGTCCCCGCCCGGTGCTACGATCGGGGCGGTGACAGGGAGCCGTCATGTCGCTCGCGCTGCGGCGCGCCCCGCGGATGCGGGTCGCCGAATTCATCGAGATGATCCGCGACCGCCCGGACGAGGAGCGCTGGGAGCTTCTCGACGGTGAGGCGGTGCTGATGGCGCCGCCGGGCGAGCGCCATCAGCAGATCGTCAGCAACCTGATTTCTGCGCTGCGACCGCTCGCGGCGAAGTTCGGATGCCGGGCCCTGCCCGGGCTCGGGCTGCGGAACGACTTCGTCGACGATTACGCGCCGATCCCCGATGTCGTCGTCCGCTGCGGCCCGCTCCTCCCCGACGGCTATGCCCGCGACCCGATCCTCATCGCCGAGGTGTTGTCGCCCTCGACCATGAACAACGACCGGGGCCGCAAGGCGGCTTTCTACCAGGGCCTTCAGACGCTGCGGGCCTACCTGATCGTCTATTCCGACGAAGCCCGGGTCGAGCTGTGGTCGCGGGGGAATGGCCCTGATGCGACCGTGCGCGTCCTCGGCCGGGACGACGTGATCCCGCTGCCGGATCTCGACGGGGCAATTCCGGTCGCCGCCCTCTACGAAGACATCCCCCTCTGATCCCGAGCCGCCCTTGCCCCATTTCGATGAATTCTACGCCAACAAGCTGCGCGGCTCCCTCGGGGTGACCGACGCCGAATCGGTGCTCGACCTGCGCGGCGCGCCCCGGCCGCAGGCCGAGGCCTCGCTCGCCGACATGCTGGAGCGCAGCCGCTTCGCCAAGGGCAAGACCGTGGCGGTGCGCCTCGACGGACCGACCCCCGGCGGCGGCGAGACCCTGTTCCAACCGGTCGGCCGCCAGCTCCTCGACGCCAAGCGCCGCGGCTGGGTCGAGCGGCTCCAGACCCTGCCGGCCCAGGACGGCCTCGGCTTCTACGTCGCCCTGGCCGGGCGCCCCGACAAGACGCCCGAGGCGCGCTGAGACGATGGCGACCCCGCCCTCCGCCACGAACCCCGCCGACCTGACCGCCACCGCGCTCCTGAGCCTCTACGCGAGCCGCGCCCTCTCGCCGGTCGCGGTGACTCAGGCCGTGATCGCCCGGGCCGAGGCCGCCGAGCCGCAGTTGCACGCGCTCTACGCCTTCGCGCCGGAGGCGGCCCTGGCGGCGGCCCGCGCCTCCGAGGCGCGGTGGATGAAGGGCGAGGCCCTGCCCCTCGACGGGGTGCCGGTCACCATCAAGGAGAACATCGCCGTCGCGGGCGTGCCGATGCCGCTCGGCACCGCCGCCCGGGACGACGCGCCGCCGAGCCCGCGCGACGCGCCCGCCACCGCCCGCCTGCGCGAGGACGGGGCGGTGATCGTCGCCTGCACCACCATGCCGGATTACGGCATGCTGTCCTCAGGGCTGTCGAGCTTCCACCCCCTCGCCCGCAACCCCTGGGACCTGACCAAGGGCCCGGGCGGCTCCTCGGCCGGCGCGGGCGCCGCTGCGGCGGCGGGCTACGGACCGATCCATCTCGGCACCGATATCGGCGGCTCGATCCGGCTGCCCGCCTCCTGGTGCGGCATTGTCGGCCACAAGCCGAGCCACGGCCGGGTGCCCCTCGACAACGCATTCTACGGCCGCTGCGCCGGCCCCCTCACCCGCAGCGTCGCGGATGCGGCGCTGGCGATGCGCAGCATCAGCCGCCCGGACGACCGCGACCCCACCGCCCTGCCGCCGGCCGCCCTGCCCTGGCTCGACCTCGACGGCCTGGAGCTGAAGGGCCTGCGCCTCGGGCTGGTGATGGAGAGTGCGGCGGGCCTTCCCCTCGACCCGGCGAACCGCGCGGTGGTGGAGGCGGCGGTCCGGCTGCTCGCCGAGGCCGGCGCGATCGTCGATCCGGTCCCGGCCTTCCTCAGCCAGGCGATGCTCGACGGGCTCGACCTGTTCTGGCGCCAGCGCGCCTCCCTCGACATCGAGGCGCTGGACGAGGCGCGGCGCGCCCGCGTGCTGCCGTTCATCCGCGACTGGGCGGCGGGCGGGCGCGGTTTGAGCGGCGCGGCGGTCTTCCACGGCATGAGCCAGATGGCGGCGATGCGCGACGCCGCGCTCGCGGCGGTCCGGCCGTTCGACTTCCTGATCGGCCCGGTCTCACCGAACCCGCCCTTCCCGGCCGAGCACGCTTCGCCGACCAACGACCCGGCCCGGGCGATGGCCCACATCGCCTACACGGTGCCGTTCAACATGTCGGAGCAGCCGGCGATCTCGGTCCCGGCGGGCTTCACGCCGGACGGGCTGCCGGTCGGCCTGCAGATCGCCGGGAAGCGCTTCGACGATGTCGGGGTGCTGCGGCTGGCGCGGGCGTTCGAGCGGATCCGGCCGGCGTTGAGGCCGTGGCCGGTGGTGGGTTAGGTCGAACTCGGTCGGGATCGGGGGAGATCGAATGGCGACCGCGCGAAGGACGACGGTCGCAAGCCGGTCTTGATTTCCTTCGTCCTGGAGCTCGCACAGGCGAGAGCCCCAGGACGAAGGGAAGAGGTGTCGGCGTGATGCTTCTGCAACGTGCAGAAGCCAAGGCTCACGCCACCTCCCCCTTCAACCGCGCCAGCGCCCGCTCCCGGCCGATCAGCGGCAGCAGGCCGGCGAGGTCCGGGCCGTGGTCGAGGCCGGTGAGCGCGAGGCGCAGGGGCAGGAACAGCGCCTTGCCCTTGAGGCCGGTGGCGGTGCGCACGGCCTCCGTCACTTGCTTCCAGGTGCCGGCATCCCATGGCTCCGGCGGCAGCGACTCGCGGGCGACGGTAAGGAGATCCGGCGTCTCGCCGGTCACCGGCGTCACCGGGCCCTGCACCACGCGCCACCACTCGGCGGCATCCGACACCCGGTTGAGGTTCGCCCGCACCACCTCCCAGAAGGCTTGGGCCCGCTCCGGCGCGACCCCGAGGGCGGTGAGCCGGTCGGCCACCGCCGCGTAGGACAGGCCGTGGACGACGCGGGCGTTGAGTCCGTCGAGCTCGTGCTCGTCGAACTTCGCCGGGGCCCGCGAGACATGGGCGAGATCGACGAGGGCGGCCAGCTCGTCGAGATCGGCCACCGGCCGCACCGCCTCGGCCGAGCCGGTCAGGACCGCCAGCGCCGCGACGGCCATGGGCTCGTAGCCGGAGGCGCGCAGGCCCCGCAGGGAGAGGTGGCCGAGGCGCTTCGACAGCCCCTCGCCGCTCGCCGTGGTGAGGAGGTTGTGGTGGGCGAAGACCGGCACCGGAGCCCCCAGCGCCGAAAAGATCTGGATCTGGACCGCCGTGTTGGTGACATGGTCCTCGCCGCGGATCACGTGGGTGACGCCGGTCTCGGCATCGTCAACGACAGAAGGCAGGGTGTAGAGGTAGCTGCCGTCCTCGCGGATCAGGACCGGGTCGGAGAGGCTGTCGGCCTCGACGTGGCAGGGCCCGCGCACCAGGTCGTCCCAGGTCACCGTGCCGGGATCGAGGCGGAAGCGCCAATGCGGCCGGCGCCCTTCCGCCTCGAAGGCGGCGCGCTCCTCCGGCGTCAGCTTCAGGGCGGCGCGGTCGTAGACCGGCGGCAGGCCGCGGCCGAGCTGGCGCCGGCGACGACGCTCCAGCTCCTCGGCGGTCTCGTAGGCCGGGTAGAGCCGGCCCGCCGCCCTCAACCGCTCGGCAGCCGCGTCGTAGATCGCCAGGCGCTCCGACTGGCGAAACATCCCGTCCGGCACGATGCCGAGCCAGCCGAGATCCTCCTCGATCGCCGCAGCGAACTCGGCCGTCGAGCGCGCCGTGTCGGTGTCGTCGAGGCGCAGCCAGAACCGGCCGCCCTCCCGGCGGGCGAACAGCGCGTTGAACAGGGCCGGCCGGGCATTGCCGATATGGAGGAAGCCGGTGGGCGAGGGAGCGAAGCGAACGACGGGTGCCATGCCGGCCCTCGTAGAGCATCGGCGGAGCGGGGCGCAATCGGGTGATGGCCCGAACCCTTGAAGACCTGGCGGAAGACCTGGCGCTTGACAGATCTTGTCCCGGCGCCGCATCGCGGGCCCGTGGCCTCCCTCTCACCCCTTCTGCCGGCCGGTACCACGGCCTGGCTGATCACCGACGGCAAGGCCGGCGACCTCGCGCCCTGCCGCGGCCTCGCCGAGGCCCTCGGGGTCATGGCGGAGGAGCGGGTGATCGCGCCGCGCCCGCCCTTCTCCTGGCTCGCCCCCCGCGGTCCGGCCGATCCGCGGGAGCGAGCGCTGACAGCACCCTGGCCCGACCTCGCCATCGCGACCGGGCGCCGGGCGGTGCCGGCACTGCGCGCGGTCAAAAGCCGCTCGGGGGCCAGGACCTTCACCGTGTTCCTGCGCGACCCCCGGATCGGCGCGCGGGCGGCCGACCTGATCTGGGTGCCGTCCCACGACCGCTTGCGCGCCCCCAACGTGGTCGTCACCGAGACCGGCCCGCACCCCGTCTCCCCCACCCGCCTCGCCGCCGCGCGAGCCGATCCCGACCCGCGTCTCGCCGGCCTGCCCTCCCCCCGGGCCGCGGTGCTGGTCGGCGGCGACAGCCGGCACGGGCGCTTCCCGGAGGAAGACGCGCGAGCCCTGCTCGCCGGGCTGGAGCGCCTGGCCGGCGAGGCGAGCCTGATGATCACCGCCTCCCGGCGCACGCCCGACCGCTTGCGGGCGGGACTGGCCGACCTGGCCCGGGGTCGCGGCGGCTTCTTCTGGGACGGCAGCGGCGCGAATCCCTACCTGGCGATGCTGGCGCTGGCCGACACGATCGTGGCGACGGCCGATTCGGCCAACATGGTGACGGAGGCCTGCGCCGCCGGCGTCCCGGTGCTGCTGTTCGAGCCGCGGAACCTCTACGCCCGCCACCGGCCGCTGTTCGAGGCGCTGAAACGGCACGGAACTGTGCATGTCTTCGACGGACGGGTTGAGTCGTTGCCGTCCAAGCCCTTAGACATGACACTCGCGATCGCGCAGGCTGTGGCGAATGCCTATATCGGGCATCGCGACGCGCTCGCCCGCCGAACGGCTCGTTAGAGCCTGCTTGGCGGCAGCCCCGGAGATCCGTATGTCCACCACCAAGCAGGCTCCCCAGCACGAGAAGCTCGTGATCGTCGGCTCCGGCCCCGCCGGGTACACCGCCGCGATCTACGCCGCCCGCGCCATGGTCGAGCCGCTGCTGATCTCGGGCTTTCAGCCCGGCGGCCAGCTGATGATCACCACCGACGTCGAGAACTATCCGGGCTTTGCCGAGGCGATCCAGGGCCCGTGGCTGATGGAGCAGATGCGGCTCCAGGCCGAGCATGTCGGCACCCGGATCGTCTCGGAATACATCGCCAAGGTCGACCTGGCGCAAAGGCCGTTCCGGCTCGAGGCCGATTCCGGCGCGGTCTTCACCTGCGACGCGCTGATCATCGCCACCGGCGCCCAGGCGAAATGGCTCGGCCTGCCCTCCGAGGCGAAGTTCCAGGGCTTCGGCGTCTCGGCCTGCGCCACCTGCGACGGGTTCTTCTTCCGGGGCAAGGAGGTCGTGGTGGTCGGCGGCGGCAACACCGCGGTCGAGGAGGCGCTCTACCTCGCCAACCTCGCCTCGAAGGTCACGGTCGTGCACCGGCGCGACACCTTCCGCGCCGAGCGCATCCTGCAGGAGCGCCTGTTCAAGCACCCGAATGTCGAGGTGGTGTGGAACCACGCGGTGGACGAGATCTGCGGCCGCGACAAGCCGGCCCCCTCGGTTACCCATGTCCGCCTGCGCGACACCGTCACCGGGGCGATCACCGAGCGCAAGGCCGACGGCGTGTTCGTCGCCATCGGCCACCAGCCGGCGACCGCCGTGTTCGAGGGGCAGCTGCCCTTCCGGGCCGGCGGCTACCTCGAGGTGACGCCCGGCACCGCCATGACGGCGATTCCCGGCGTGTTCGCGGCGGGCGACGTGACCGACGACGTCTACCGGCAGGCGATCACCGCCGCCGGGATGGGCTGCATGGCTGCCCTCGAAGCGGAGAAGTACCTGGCCAACCTGGCTGTCGGCGAAGAGCCGTGCCAGGCCGCGGCCGAGTAGGCGAGTTGTACCGGGGCCGGGGATGCGCCCCGGTCCCGGCCTTTGGCGTTCGCTCTGAACTCACCGGCTCCTCTTCAGGCCGGCCGGGGCTCTGGCGAGGGGTTTGACGGCCGTGGACTGGGACAAGATCCGGATTTTCCTCAACGTCGCCGAAGCCGGCAGCTTCACCAAGGCGGGCGACGACATCGGGCTCAGCCAGTCGGCCGTCAGCCGCCAGATCAGCGCGCTGGAGCGCGAGCTGAAGGCGCCGCTGTTCCACCGCCACGCCCGCGGGCTGATCCTGACCGAGCAGGGCGACCTGCTGTTCCGGGCCGCCCGGGACATGAAGATGCGGCTGGAGACCACCCGGGCCCGCCTCGTCGAGACCAGCGAGCGGCCCTCGGGCGACCTCAAGGTGACGACGACCGTCGGCCTCGGCACCGCCTGGCTGTCGCAGCGGGTGGCCGAGTTCCTCGACCTGCACCCGGACGTGCGCGTCGAGCTGATCCTGACCAACGAAGAGCTCGACCTCGCCATGCGCGAGGCCGACGTGGCGATCCGCCTGCGCCGCCCGGCCCAGCCGGACCTGATCCAGCGCCGGCTGTTCACCGTGCACTACCACGTGTTCGCCTCGCTCGAATACGTGAAGCGCTTCGGGGAGCCGAAGACGATCGACGACCTCGACAAGCACCGCCTGGTCTCGTTCGGCGGCGATCAGCCCTCCTACCTGATGGCGACCCACTGGCTCTCCACCGTCGGCCGCGAGGGCCGCGAGCACCGCACCATCCACTTCACGGTCAACAACATCTCGGCGCTCCAGCTCGCGGTCGAGACCGGCGCCGGCATCGGCATCCTGCCGGACTACGTGGCGGACGGGAACGAGCAGCTGGTGCAGGTCCTGCGCGACTACGAGATGCCGAACCTCGAGAGCTACCTCGTGTATGCCGAGGAGATGCGGACGGTGGCCCGCGTCCAGGCCTTCCGGGATTTTCTCGTCGCGAAGGCGCAGCGCTGGACGTATTGAGGGCCGGACACCCCTTGCTCCGCTCTCCCACCCGGAACCTCGGGAGGAGGTTTCCGGTGGGAGGGCGCGTTTCGCCGCGTCCGGCCCGCACGGCGCACCTCCCCGCTTGCCTTTCCGCCCGCTGGCGCCATGCTCCCACCGGCAGCCGCAAGGTCAGCCGAGAGGAGCCCCGATGACCGACGACGAGACCTTCATGGCGCGCGCCATCGCGCTGTCGGAGCGCACCGCGCTCGTCGAGAGCGCCGGCGGCGCCTTCGGTGCGGTGATCGTGCGCGACGGTGAGATCGTCGGCGAGGGCGCCAACCGGGTCGTCGCCGAGAACGATCCGACCTGGCATGCCGAGATGGCGGCGATCCGCGACGCCTGCAAGAAGGAGGGCAATTTCAAGCTGCCCGGCGCCACCCTCTATACGTCCGCCGAACCCTGCCCGATGTGCATGGCGGCCGCTTACTGGGCCGGCATCTCGCGGATCTTCTACGCCTCGACCAACGAGGACGCGCTTCGCCACGGCAATTTCGACGACAGCATGATCTACGAGGAGATCCGCAAGCCGGCGGACCAGCGCAAGATCCCGATCCGGCAGATCATGCGCGCCGAGGCGATCGAGGTCTGGGAGCGCTACGAGGCCAAGGCCGACCGGGTGCCCTACTGACGAGCGGACATCCCGAGCCTGAGCGATCGGAGCGGCCAGTCGAGCCGGCAGTCACGTCGACACCCGTCTCCGTCATCCCGGGACTCCTCCAAGACGAGCGCCCGGGATCCATAAACGCTGACGCTGGAGAACGAAACGGACCGCCTCCCCCTTCGTCTTGCCTCGTCAGCGGCTCTGAAGCCTGGCTTCCGCCGCGCGGACCCGGGATGATGCAGGGCGGCATCCGGAGATGTCGAAGCCTCGAACGGATCCGGAAACCAGAGCCTTCACAGCACGTTCTCATTTCGGACATCTTGGGCATCGATCCGGTGTGCCAGCCTGAACCCTGGAAGGAGGTCCCATGCGCCGCACGCATCGTCTCGCCGTCCTCCTGGCGGCAGCCCTCGCTCCCGCTCCGCTTCTCGCGCAAGAAATGCCGCCCGCGCGGGATCCCGGGATCACCGGCTCGCTCGGCCCCGCCACCCGCGAGACCACCGGCGTCGGCCAGACCAAGCCGCCTGGCGCGGCGCTGGGCCCCGACGCCGGTCTGACGCCGGACTTGCAGCAGCGTGACCGGGCGATTCAGCGCAAGATCGATACCGGGATCTGCGCGGGCTGCACCGAGTAGAACTGACACGGCCGATCGGGCGCATTAATCCGGTCTGCATTAGACGGAATGATCGGTTGCAGACGCAGCGAGCAGGCGCCTAAACCGACCGCAATCGGCCCGGTCGCCGCGCCTGCGGCCGGAGCGACCAGACAGGGGAGGAGCGCCATGAACCAGCGGGTCGTCGAGGTCACCCAGGATGCGCGCGCGCGGGCGCATATCGACGAGGCGAAGTATCGGGCCTGGTACGAGGCCTCGATTCGCGATCCGGAGGCGTTCTGGCGCGAGCACGGCAAGCGGATCGACTGGTTCACGCCCTACGCCAAGGTCAAGGAGACGTCGTTCGGCCCCGGCGACGTCTCGATCAAGTGGTTCTCGGACGGCGTCACCAATGCCGCCCACAATTGCATCGACCGTCACCTCGCCACGCGCGGCGACCAGGTCGCGATCATCTGGGAGGGCGACGACCCGTCGGAATCGCGCCACATTACCTACCGCGAGTTGCACGCGGAAGTGTGCCGGATGGCCAACGTCCTTCGCAACCGTGGCGTCTCCAAGGGCGACCGGGTCACGATCTACCTGCCGATGATCCCCGAGGCCGCGTTCGCGATGCTGGCCTGCGCCCGGCTCGGCGCCATCCACTCGGTGGTGTTCGGCGGCTTCTCGCCCGATTCCCTCGCCGGCCGCATCCAGGGCTGCGACTCAAAGCTCGTCATCACCGCCGACGAGGGCCTGCGCGGCGGCCGCAAGGTGCCGCTGAAGGCCAATGTCGACGCGGCGATCCAGCGTCTGCCCGCCGACAGCGTCGACCACGTCATCGTGGTGCGCCGCACCGGCGGCGCCGTCGAGATGGATCCCGTCCGCGACGTCTATTACGACGACGCCGCTGCCCAGGTCACGGACGAGTGCCCGGTCGCCCATGTCGAGGCCGAGCACCCGCTGTTCCTGCTCTACACCTCGGGCTCGACCGGCCAGCCGAAGGGTGTCGTTCACACCACCGGCGGCTATCTCGTCTACGCCGCGATGACGCACCAATACGTCTTCGACTATCACGAGGGCGACATCTACTGGTGCACCGCCGATGTGGGCTGGGTCACCGGTCATTCCTACATCCTGTACGGGCCGCTGGCGAACGGCGCCACGACCCTGATGTTCGAGGGCATCCCGACCTATCCGTCGATCTCCCGGTTCTGGGAAGTCGTCGACAAGCACAAGGTCAACATCTTCTACACCGCCCCGACCGCGATCCGCTCGCTGATGGGCGCCGGCGAGGAGCCGGTGAAGAAGACGTCCCGCAAGACCCTGCGCGTGCTCGGCTCGGTCGGCGAGCCGATCAACCCGGAGGCCTGGGAGTGGTACTACCGGGTCGTCGGCGACGAGCGCTGCCCGATCGTCGACACCTGGTGGCAGACCGAGACCGGCGGCATCCTGATCACCCCGCTGCCCGGCGCCACGCCGCTCAAGCCCGGCTCGGCGACGCGGCCGTTCTTCGGCGTCAAGCCGGTGGTGGTCGATGCCGACAACAAGGTGCTGGAGGGGGCCTGCGAGGGCAATCTCTGCATCGACGATTCCTGGCCGGGCCAGATGCGCACGGTGTGGGGCGACCACGAGCGCTTCGTGCAGACCTACTTCTCGACCTTCCCGGGCCGGTACTTCTCGGGCGACGGCTGCCGGCGCGACGCGGATGGCTATTACTGGATCACCGGCCGGGTCGACGACGTCATCAACGTCTCGGGCCACCGGATGGGCACCGCGGAGGTCGAGTCCTCGCTGGTCGCTCACCCGAAGGTGTCGGAAGCCGCGGTGGTGGGCTATCCCCACGACATCAAGGGCCAGGGCATCTACGCCTACGTCACCCTGATGCAGGGCGAGGAGCCTTCGGACGCACTTCGCAAGGAGCTGGTGGCCTGGGTGCGCAAGGATATCGGGCCGATCGCCTCGCCCGATCTGATCCAGTTCGCCCCGGGCCTGCCCAAGACCCGCTCCGGCAAGATCATGCGCCGCATCCTGCGCAAGATCGCCGAGGACGAGTTCTCCTCGCTCGGCGACACCTCGACGCTCGCCGAGCCCGCGGTGGTCGACGACCTGATCGAGAACCGTCAGAACCGCACCAAGTGACCGTGAGCACGTGGCGCTGACGAGGTGATCGTGACGCCGGGACCCACGAACGGGCCCCGGCTTGTCATCCGGACGAAAAGCGCCGCGCTTATCAGACCTTCGTCGTAGGAAGAGCTTTCTCAGTCTCTTTATGCTGGCATTCGCAGCAATTTCAGGTCATCCGATTATTGCGTCGCATCATGCACACTCGGCTTGAGTCGGCCGTGCAAGACGTCGGCCCGGCGAGAGCGGGCGAAAGCATAGTAATGACCGGAGCATGAGCTTCGCGGCCCGACACTCTACGAGCCGGGGCGGGGCAGAATCGTGTCCGGCCGCAAAAGCGAGACAAAGGGAGGCCCGCCGATGGCAGAGGCAGACACCGCACGGGTTCTGGCGAGCCCGCGATTCCGCGAGCTGGTCCATGAGCGCACCCGCTTCGCCTGGATCCTGTCCGGCACGATGCTGGCGATCTACCTGGTCTTCATCCTGCTCATCGCCTTCGCGCACGGCCTGATGGCGACGAAGGTCAGCGGCACGATCTCGCTCGGCCTGGTGCTCGGCATCGGGGTGATCCTGATCGCCTTCCTGCTCACCGGGATCTACGTCTTCCGCGCCAATGGCCGTTTTGACGACCTCACCCGCGATCTGAACCGGGAGCTCGGCCGATGAGCCGCCTCGCCATGCACCGTCCCATCTCGCGCCGTCTCGTCTTGGGAGCCCTCGCGCTCCTCGCCCCCACGGCCGTCCTCGCGGCCGGTCCCGACCTCGGCGCCGTGCAGCAGCAGGCCACGAACTGGCCGGCCATCGGCATGTTCCTGTTCTTCGTTCTGTTCACCCTCGGCATCACCTACCGGGCGGCCAAGGGCTCGAAGTCGGCCGCCGACTTCTACGCCGCCGGCGGCGGCATCTCGGCCGGCACCAACGCGCTGGCGATTGCCGGCGACTACATGTCGGCGGCGTCGTTCCTCGGCATCTCCGGCATGGTCTACAGCTTCGGCTTCGACGGGCTGATCTACTCGACCGGCTTCCTGGTCGGCTGGCCGATCGTGCTGTTCCTGATCGCCGAGCGCCTGCGCAACCTCGGCAAGTTCACCTTCGCCGACGTGGCGAGTTTCCGCCTCGACCAGACCCGGATCCGCATCCTGTCGGCGACCGGCACCCTGGTGGTGGTGGCGTTCTACCTGATCGCCCAGATGGTCGGCGCCGGCAAGCTGATCCAGCTCCTGTTCGGCCTGCCCTACCTCTACGCGGTGGTGATCGTCGGCCTCCTGATGATCGTCTACGTCGCCTTCGGCGGCATGAAGGCGACGACCTGGGTGCAGGTGATCAAGGCCTGCCTGCTCCTGTTCGGCGCGACCTTCATGGCGGGCGCCGTGCTCTACAAGTACGGCTTCAGCCCCGAGAAGCTGTTTGCCGCCGCCACCCGCGTCCACCCCAACGGCGACGCGATCATGGGCCCGAGCGGAAGTCCCAAGAGCCCGGTGGCGAACCCGATCGACACGATCTCCCTCGGCATCGGCCTGATGTTCGGCACGGCCGGCCTGCCGCACATCCTGATGCGCTTCTTCACCGTCTCGGATGCGCAGGCGGCCCGCAAGTCGGTGTTCTACGCCACCGGCCTGATCGGCTACTTCTACATCCTCACCTTCATCATCGGCTTCGGCGGCATCGCCCTGCTGATGTCGGATCCGAGCTACTTCAAGCTCGCGGCCGACGGCACCTACGACAAGATCGCCGGGATGAACGGCTCGACCAACATGGTGGCGGTGAACCTCGCCAACGCGGTGGCCGGCCCGTACTTCCTCGGCTTCATCTCGGCGGTGGCCTTCGCGACCATTCTGGCGGTGGTGGCCGGCCTGACGCTCGCCGGGGCCTCGGCGGTGAGCCACGACCTCTACGCCCAGGTCTTCGCCCGCGGCCGCACCACGGAGCGCACCGAGGTCAACCTGTCCAAGGGGGCCGCGGTGGTGATCGGCCTCGTGGCGATCTATCTCGGCTACGTGTTCGAGAACCAGAACGTCGCCTTCATGGTCGGCCTCGCCTTCTCGGTGGCGGCGAGCTGCAACTTCCCGGTCCTGGCGATGTCGATCCTGTGGAAGGGCACCACGACGCGCGGCGCCCTGGTCGGCGGCCTCGTCGGCCTCGTCACCGCGGTCGTCATGGTGGTGCTGTCGAAGGCGGTGTGGGTCACCACCTTCGGCCATCCGGCCGCGCTCTTCCCCTACGACAACCCGGCCCTGTTCTCGATGCCGATCGCCTTCCTCGGCATCTGGCTCGTGTCGAAAATGGACAACAGCGCCCGGGCGAAGCGCGAGCGGGCGGCTTTCGAGGCGCAGTACGTGCGATCCGAGACCGGCATCGGGGCGACCGGGGCGCACGCCCATTGATGGGATGAGGGCGGCGGCCTTGGCTGCCGCCCTTCTCTGCCGCCGGGTAAGGCTTGCGGCAGTGATCGCCGGATGCATCCTCGGACCGGGGAGAGGCTCGATGAGCATGACGAATGAGGACGACGTCTGTCCCGGTGCATGGCGGTCTGTCTGACAGCGATGACGAGCAGGGCCCTCGGGTGATCCACCTCTCACCGGGAAGCCTAGGCGCACTTCACGGCGATCCTGTCCGCTCCTGCGACTCTCGTGCCTGAAATCGTGAACATCGCCGCGCGCACGCCGCCCTGGGGGACTGGTGACGCATAGTATCGCCGGCAGACTCCCCGAGGCTTCTTATTCGTTCGACAGTTCTCTGCCCCTCAATGCCCGCCCGGCTCCGCATGCATCCGCCGGATCCGCCGCACCGTCCACCACACGCCCACCAGCACCAGCGGCACCGCCACCGCGGTCCCGATCGTCGCGTCGACCGGTATCCCGGCATGGTGCGCGCCCTCCAGCACATGGTGGACGAGGCTCGCCACGTAGTAGGTGATCGCCGCGACCGAGAGGCCTTCGACGGTCTGCTGGAGGCGCAATTGCAGCCGAACCCGGTCGTTCATCGCCTGGAGCTGGGCCTGGTTCTGGCGCTCCAGCTCGATGTCGACCCGGGTGCGCAGCATCTGCGCGGCGCGGGCGAGGCGGCGGGAGAGCAGGTCCTGGCGGTCGGCGGTGACCAGGCAGGTGCGGATCGCCGGATTGTAGCGCCGTGCGAGGAACATCGACCAGCTCGTCTGTCCGGGCAGCGCGTGCTCGCCCGCCGCCGAGAGGCGCAACCGCACCAGTTCGTCATAGGCCCGCGTCGCGCCGAAGCGGAACATCGTGCGGGACGACCCGGCTTCCAGCTCGGCGGCGAGGGCGATCAGCCGGTCGAGCAGGGCGTGGTTCTCGGCGAAGCCCTCGCTGGTGCGCATCGCCTCCATCAGGGTGGGCAGCTCGGTCTCGATCCGCCGGATCGTGGGCCCCAGGCTCTGCGCCTCCGGCAGGCCGAGGAGCGCCAGCGTGCGGTAGGTCTCGATCTCGAGCAGGCGCTGGATCAGGGCGCCGGCCCCGAGCCGGCTGAGCCGCCGGTCGGCGACGACGATGCGGACATAGCCGTAGGGATCGGGCTGGAAGTCGGTGGCGATCACCGCCGCTCCGCCCTCGGCCTCCGCCATGGCCAGCGAGGCGGCGTTGAAGGTCGAGACGATCTCGGACGGCAGCCCGCCCTCGACCGCCGGCAGGAGGTGCAGGTCGACCGCGACGAGGAGCGGGCCGGGCTGCGTCACCTCCCCCATCGCGCCTTCCAGCGCGTCGGGCTGGGGCTGGAAGGCGTGGCCGAGGGCGTCGCCGTATTCCCAGGTATAGGTGGTGAACTCGCTGTGGCTCTCCCACCGCAGGACGGCGCCGGAGAAGACCACCCGGTGCTGCTTGGCCCCCGGCGCCGGGCCGGGATGGCCGAGGCCGGCGCAATAGGACTCCAGCGCGTCGCGGTCGGAGGCGGCCGCCTCGCCATCGGTCAGGAAAGCGTAGTGCAGGAAGCGGCGCGGCGTCTTGACCGGGGTGAACGGCCGGGCGTGAACCTCCGCCAGCACCCGGGCCCGCAGGGGATGTTCGTCCAGCCGCATCCTCGAAAGCCCCCGCCCGTCGTCACGCTCCGGCGAGGCTTGGCCGAGGCCGGCCCGTCGGTCAACGGGCCGGGTGGCCGAGGCCGGCCCGTCGGTCAACGGGCCGGGTGGCAGAGGCCGGCCCGCCGGTCAACGGGCCGGCCTCGATGGGGTCAGTGCCGGAAGTGGCGGAAGCCGGTGAGGACCATGGCGAGGCCGGCCTCGTCGGCGGCGCGGATCACCTCGTCGTCGCGCATCGAGCCGCCGGGCTGGATCACCGCCGTGGCGCCGGCCTCGGCCGCGGCGAGCAGGCCGTCGGCGAAGGGGAAGAACGCGTCGGAGGCCACCACCGCGCCGCGGGCGAGGCTCTCAGGGAGCCCGGCGGCCTTGGCGGCCTCGGCCGCCTTCCAGGCGGCGATGCGCGAGGAATCGACCCGGGACATCTGACCGGCACCGATCCCCACCGTGGCGCCGTCCTTCGCGTACACGATGGCGTTCGACTTCACGTGCTTGGCGACCCGGAAGGCGAAGCGCAGGTCCGACAACTCGGCCTCGCTCGGTGCCCGCTTGGTCACGACCTTGAGCGGCATGTCGTCCACGACGGCGTTGTCGCGGTCCTGCACCAGGAAGCCGCCCGCCACCGTGCGCCAGGCCTGACCCGGGGCACGGGGATCGGCGAGGCCGCCGGCGGTGAGCAGGCGCAGGTTCTTCTTGGCGGCGACGATCGCGACCGCCTCCTCGGTGGCGTCCGGGGCGATGATCACCTCCGTGAAGACCTCGACGATCTTCCGCGCCGCCTCGGCGTCGAGGGTGCGGTTGAGCGCCACGATGCCGCCGAAGGCCGAGACCGGATCGCAGCGCAGGGCCCGCTCATAGGCCTCGAGCAGGTTCGCGCCCTCCGCGACGCCGCAGGGATTGGCGTGCTTGACGATGACCACGGCCGCCGTGCGGGCCGGGTCGAACTCGCTCACCGCCTCGTAGGCGGCGTCGGTGTCGTTGAGGTTGTTGTAGGATAGCTCCTTGCCCTGGAGCTGGCGCGCGGTCGCGACGCCCGGGCGCGGGGCGCCGGCGGTGCGGTAGAACGCAGCCTTCATATGCGGGTTCTCGCCGTAGCGCAGCCCTTGCGCGAGCGTCCCGCCAAGTGCCTGAAATGCTGGCGCCCGGACGGTCTGGCTCTCGGGCGCGGCCTCGATCTCGCCGGCGAGCCAGGTCGCGATGGCGGCGTCGTAGGAGGCGGTGCGGGCATAGGCCTTCTGGGCCAGGCGCCGGCGGGTCGCGAAGGTGACGGCGCCGTCATGGGCGTCGAGGTCGGCGAGCACCGCGTCGTAATCGGCGACGTCGACCACGACCGCGACGTCCTTGTGGTTCTTGGCGGCGGCGCGGATCATCGCCGGGCCGCCGATATCGATGTTCTCGATGCACTCCGCCGCCGGCTTTCCGGCCGCGAGCGTCGCCTCGAACGGGTAGAGGTTGACGACCAGGAGGTCGATCGCCGCGATGCCGTGGGCCAGCATGGCGGCCTGGTGCTCCGGGTTGTCGCGGATCGCGAGCAGGCCGCCATGCACCCCCGGATGCAGGGTCTTGACCCGCCCGTCCATCATCTCGGGGAAGCCGGTGAGGTCGGAGACCTCTGTCACGGTCAGCCCCGCCTCGGTGAGGGCCCGGTGGGTGCCGCCGGTCGAGACCAGGGTGACGCCGCGGGCGGCCAGCGCGCGCGCGAACTCCACCAGCCCGGTCTTGTCCGAGACGGAGAGGAGCGCGCGGGAGATGCGGGAGAGGTCGCTCGCCATGATGACACCGGGTCTTTCGGTCGTGGGGGCAGGCCCGGGACAGACACCGAGCCGGCGCAGGAATTTCGGGCGCGCCTAGCAGAATCCGCCGGTCGAGGCCAGATGTTGCGCCGCGAAACGAGGGAAAACGCCCTCCGCTTATCCCGCAGCGCCTTCGGGCGGACTTGTTCGACGGCGCCGGCTGAGCCCGAAGGGGCGCCGATGCGCCGAACGCTCATGCATCGACGTGCCGAGGCGTGAGCGCGCCGATATTCCTCGACGGCATCGGCCGTGGAGGAGCGCGCCCCCGCGCCGTCTGACGGATAGGCTCCGGGGGACAGACTTGCTATGAGGGAGCCGGCCGCGCCCCAGCCCGGGAGCGGCCGGTTACGCCACGGGAGGCGGTGATTTTCTCCGACAGTCCCTGGGGGACGGGCCTCGGCCTGTTCGCCATCGTGTTCCTGGTCTTCGCGAACGGGTTCTTCGTCGCGGCCGAGTTCGCCCTGGTGGCGGTCCGGCGCAGTCGGGTCCAGGAGCTCGTAGCCGAGAAGCGGGCCCATGCGGGCGCCCTGCAGCAGGCGGTCGAGAGCCTGGATTCGCACCTGGCGGCCACGCAGCTCGGCATCACCATCTCGTCGCTCGCCCTCGGCTGGGTCGGCGAGCCGGCCCTGGCCCATCTGATCGAGCCTTTGCTCGCCTTCCTGCCGCAGGGCACGAGCACGGCCGGGGCCCATGCCGTCGCGGTGGTGGTCTCCTTCGTGATCATCACCTCGCTGCACATCGTGCTGGGCGAGCTGGCGCCGAAGAGCCTCGCGCTCCAGCGCAGCGAGCGCACGGCGCTCGCCATCGTGCGGCCCCTGCGGCTGTTCCTGATGGTCTTCCGTCCGGCGATCGCGTGCCTCAACGGCCTCGGCAACGGCGTGCTGCGCCTGTGCGGGCTGCAGCCGGGCTCCGGCGAGGGCTCGCTGCATTCCACCGCCGAGCTGTCGCTCCTGGTGGCGGCGAGCCAGGAGGCCGGCCTGATTCAGGAGGCGCAGCAGGCGGCGGTGCAGCGCATCTTCGGCATCGGCGAGCGGCGGGTCCGGGACATCATGACTCCGCGCCACGAGGTCGACTGGATCGACGTCGACGATCCGCGCGAGGCGGTGCTGGAGACGATCCGCGCCTGCCGGCACGAGCAGCTGGTGGCGAGCCGGGGCGAGATCCACGAGATCGTCGGCGTGCTGCGCAAGCAGGACGTGCTCAACCAGCTCCTCGACGGGGCGCCGATCACCCTCGACGCGATCATCCGCGAGCCGATCGTCGTGCACGAGGGCATGCCGATCCTGCGGGTGCTCGAGACCTTCAAGGCGAAGCCCGTCCGCATGGCGATCGTCGTCGACGAGTACGGCGACCTCGAGGGCATCGTCACCCAGACCGACCTCCTCGAGGCGATCGCCGGCGACATCCCGGACACCGACGACGAGGAGCCGATGGTGGTCGAGCGCCAGGACGGCTCGCTGCTGATCGACGGGATGATGCCGGCAGTCGACGCCTTCGACCGCCTCGGCTTCATCGATCGGCCCGACACCGACGATTTCTCGACACTGGCCGGCTACGTCATCTTCCAGCTCGGCCGCATCCCCACCGCCGGCGACGGGTTCGAGCGCAACGGCTGGCGCTTCGAGGTCGTCGACATGGACGGGCGCCGGGTCGACAAGGTCCTGGCCGAGCGGGTGGAGGCATGAGCCGCTCCCCGGCCCGAATGTGCTCCCGAAGCCCGATCCTTCCCCAACGTGAATCGGGCTTGCAAACCTTCGCCGTCCGGTTAGCTATCCTCCTGCCGGATTATCCCGGGTCGGGCCGGCCGGACAGGATCGGGCGCCCGGCCTTCAGCGACGGAGTTCTCACCATGACCCTCAACCGGACCCTTTTGCTCGCCGCTCTCCTGGCCGCGCCGCTCGCCCTGCCCGTCTCGGCCGAGGCGAAGCCGAAGGCCGACCGCACCATCGCGGCCGTCGACACCGATTCGGACGGCACGATCGACCTCGCCGAGGCCAAGGCCGCGGCCGGCGCGGTGTTCGACAAGCTCGAGAAGGATGCCGACGGCACCCTCGACACCAAGGAGCTGCAGGGCCGCGTCAGCCGCAAGGACATGAAGCAGGCCGACCCGGACAATGACGGCACCCTCGACAAGAACGAGTACCTCGCCCTGGTCGAAGCCCGCTTCAAGCTCGCCGACCCGGATAACGACGGCACCCTCGACGCCAAGGAGATGCGGACGCCGGCCGGCAAGGCCCTGGCCCGTCTCCTGAAGTAAGAGCCTCGCATCGACGGGGCGGCCCGTCCCGGGCCGCCCCTTCCTCGTGACGTCAGTCGCAGCGCTCGCTGTGGACGGTCTTGCTGTCGCCGAGTTCGTTGGTCTTCTTGACGGTCTTGGTCTCGCAGCCGCCGACCGAGCCGGTCGATTCGACCGAGCGCTTCTCGATCACGGTGCTGCGCTCCACCGGAGCGGTATCGCGACGGATCACCGTCACGTCCTCGGCAAGGGCCGGAACCGTGACGAGGGCGGCAAGCGTCGCGAGGGTGGCAAGGCGGACGGACATTCCAGTCTCCAGGCTTGAGCGTTGAGTCGTGCTGAAAACGCCATGGTCAAGCCGGCGGTTCCGTCGATTTCGCGAAGGTCCTCACCCAGTCCCGCGGAAGTCCGGCGGAAGTCACGGCCATGTCCGTGGCCTCGCCCGTTTCGGCCTCGCCGATGCCCTCAAATCGGCGCGAATGGCGGTTGAATTGCCTCAGCGCCGCGGGCCGGACCCCGAGCCGCGCCGGCCGCAGGAGACCACCACCGTGCCCGCAGCCGGCCCCGTCGACCGCAGCTCATCCGGAGAGGCGGCGCAAGCCGGCTTCCCGGCGCGCCTCGCCGATTTCTGGCGGACGGCCGGGCTGCCGATCCCGCAGCACGCCTGGTTCTGGATCGGCATCCTGCTTCTCAGCGCCGGGGCGGGCCTGCTCTACGACGCGCTGTTCCAGAACGGCATCCCCCTGGTCGCGGCGATCCATGGCATCTTCATCGGCGCCTGCGCGCTCCTGATGGAGCGCGGCACCCTGCTGCCGCGGCTCCAGGCGCGCCTGCGCCGCCTGCCGACCTTCCTCTACGTGCCGATCGCCGAGCTGGCCTATGTGGGGATGATCACGCTGGGCCACGCCACCGGCGGCGTGATCGTCTGGGGCACCGGCCTGAGCCCCGAGCCCTTCGCAGTGGCGGTGGTGCCCTCGCTGCGGGTGCTCGTCTACGCGCTCGCTGTCTCGGCGCTCCTCGTCTTCGTGGTGCGGATGCGCGACCTCATCGGCGCCGAGGTCTTCGTCAACCTGCTGGTCGGTCGCTACCACCGGCCGGTGGAGGAGGAGCGCATCTTCCTGTTCGTCGACGTCGTCGGCTCGACCGCCTATGCCGAGACGCACGGAGCCCTCAAGACCCAGGCCTTCCTCGGCGCGGTCTTCGCGACCCTGGCCGAGCCGGTGCGGCGCTGCCAGGGCTCGACCGACGACTTCATCGGCGACATGGCGATGATCACCTGGCCGATGGCCCGTGGGCTGCAAGGCGCCCGCTGCGTCGCCTGCGTGCTGGCGATCCAGGAGAGCCTGACGCGGGACGCCGCGGCCTGGCAGGAGCGGTTCGGCGCCGTGCCGCGCATCCGCGCCGCCCTCCATGGCGGGCCCGTGGTCACCGCCGAGGTCGGGGTCGACCGGCACAAGATCGCGTATTTCGGCGATGCGGTGAACGTCACCGCCCGGCTGGAAGCCCTGTGCCGCACCCTCGACGCGCCGGTTCTAATCTCGGGCGATCTCCTGGCCAAGCTGCCGCGGCTGCCCGACGGCGTGCGGGCGCGGCCGCTCGGCGAGCACGCCGTGCGCGGGCGCGACCAGGTACTGGCCGTCGCCGCTCTGGAGCACGCTCCGCGCGCAGGCCGCGCCGCCGCCTGAGGCCGAAACCAGGCCGTTTTGCGCAGGCAGGTTCGCCCCTCCCCGGAGCGGGCGGGCCGTCAGGGCTCAGTCATCAGCAGGATTCGTGCCGAACGATCCCGGCGTCCTTCCGGCCTCACGGCCACGCTTGTAAAATTTCTTGCGCGCAGATCCACGCGATGACCGTGGACCATGAAAGCCGTCGCATCGGGATCGCGATTCATGGCCGATCGGGTCGCGCGTGATGAAATCGCGAAGCATTTTATGCATCGGTAACCATCAGCGGACATCATACCATCTCACGGTTGCTGCCGCAGCGGCGCCTCCTGCTGCCTGACGCCCGGCATGAACGATGTATGTTCTTCCTCTCGTCCGAAAGGTGCTGTCGTCTCGTGCGAGACATGAGCCAAAGAGGATGGCGCCGAGGCCGCGGCGTCAATCGAGTTGGGTGGTGCTTCCGCCAACGGTGAGTTCAGCACAACCGCACACTGCAACCGGCCTCAACAAGAAAATCGCCCACCGATTGACCGAGGCCCGGCGTTGCTTCTTTTTCCCTTGCGATCCTGGCGCTGACACCATAGTTGCACCGCTAAGCAAAGACAGGCCAGCCCAGCGGCATCTGAGTCCAGAGGGGGGAATGTCGAAGCGTCTTGCGGAACAACCTTGAGCAGAGGGTCGATCTGATGAATGAGAGCGAGGCGTCGACGGACCATATCGGGCTCGCCGCGGATATCGTGGCGGCTTTCGTGAGCAACAATTCGGTTCCAGTCGCCGATCTACCGGGCTTGATCATCTCGGTCCATTCCGCGCTGGGAGGCCTCGGCCGCAGCGCCGCGGCCATGCCGGCCGAGCCTCTCACCCCGGCCGTGCCGATCAAGAAGTCGATCATGCCGGATTATCTCGTCTGTCTCGAGGACGGCAAGAAGTTCAAGTCGCTCAAAAGGCACCTGCGCAGCCGCTACGGCCTGTCGCCCGAGGATTACCGGGCGCGCTGGAATCTCTCCCCCGACTATCCGATGGTGGCGCCCAATTATGCGGCGGCCCGCTCGGAACTGGCAAAGACCATGGGCCTCGGGCAGCAGCGGCGCAAATCGTATCGCGGCGGCGCGGGTAACGAACACGACTCGGACGCCGAGGACTGATCGGCGCGCGGGCCCGGGCGGCGTCCGGGACTCACGCCTGGATTGTATAGGCTGGACGTGCTAATCCCAGTCGGGGTTGGGGCGTTCGCCGATGAGGCAGTTGGCGCGGGGCTCGCCCTGCGCCCGTTGCAGCAGCGGCTCGGTCTCGCGGCCCGCCACCTCGCGGATGATCTTGGTGCGGATTGCCGCCGCGAACTGGTCGCGCTCGCGCACCGGAACCATGAAGCTGCCGCTGCCGCCGATCACGCAGTCGCGGTAATAGAGATCGAGATCCTTGATGTCCCAGGGCCCGCTGGGCTCACGGATCATCAGCGGCAGGCCGTTGATCACGATGCCCTGGCCGACGGCGTCGTCCCGCGCCTTGGTGACCGCGCGGCCCTGGTTGTTGGGACCGTCGCCCGAGACGTCGATCACCCGCCGGGTCGCCTCGAAGCCGCTTCCGGCGAGCAGGCCGGCCGAGAAGTCGATGGCGCTGGCGATCGAGGTCCAGGTCGAGCGCCGGGGCGGGCTCCGGCCCAGCGTCTCGGCGAAGCCGGTCGCCTCCTCGGGTCCGGCGATCACGGTCCAGGGCACCACCACACGCTGGTTGCCGACGCCCGCCCACTCGACATAGGTGACGGCGATGCGCCCGACCATGCCCTGGCGGATCGCCTGGTGCACCGCCGGATTGCGGAACGCCTCGACATAGCCCTCGCGCTGAACCGCCTGCTCGTCGCCGGTCATCGACAGGGAGACATCGACGGCGAGCACCAGGGCGACGTCGACCTCGACCGGGTCGCCCCCCGCCCGGACGGGGGGCCCGGCCGCGCCGGTGGCGAGCAGGCAGGCGAGAAGCGCGACGACGCGTGATCTCATCCGGGGACTCCCCTGCGCCGGCCCGTGCGGGGCCCCGGCGAAATGCCAGGATCGGATGCGCGGCGGCCCGAATGCAAGCGCCGCGAAGGTCTTGCCTCGACACGCTCCCGTGAGGCGCGGCCGCCGCCCCGCCGTGGGTCGGCACGGAGCCCGTCCGGCTGTGCGTTCTCCTGTGGATGAGGCCCGGGACAGACGGCGCCTTAGGCTGGGGACAACGCGGTCTCGCGAGAGTCCGGACCGTCCGGCCGCGTCGCGCGGCGCGAGAGTTTGTCCCGATGCGCCGCAGCTCCAGCCTCGCCGACCGCCTGTTCTGGCCCATCGTGGCCGGGGGTGCGGCGAGCCTGTGGGTCGGCCCCAAGGCGCTGGCCGTGGCCGGCCTGGTAGTGCTGGGACTGGTCATGCACCGGCTCGGACGCGGCGGCCGCTTCCGGCGGCGGGTCCGGGCGATCGCCCGCCGGCACCGCGAGACCCTGGCCCTGCGCCGCCGGCAGGAGAGCTACGTCGATCCGTACGGCAACGAGATCCTCGACGGCTGGCTGCGCGAGCGCAGCTACTTCGCCGAGCGCACTCTGCTGCCGCGGCTGGAGGCCGAGGGCTATGGCGACCTGGTCGAGGCGCGCTGGGACGAGATCCTGGACATCGTCGAGGCCGCCTCCTTGAGCGTCGCGGCTCCGGACGAGGCCGCGGCACTGCCGGAGGACGGAATCGCCTATGAGCGCTACTGCGCGGCCCTGCTCGAACAGGCCGGCTGGGACGCACGCACCACGAAGGCCGCGGGCGACCAGGGCGCCGACGTGGTGGCGGAGCGCGACGGGCTGCGGCTGGTCGTGCAGTGCAAGCGCTATGCGAAACCGGTCGGCAACGGCGCGGTGCAGGAGGTGGTGGCGGCGCGCAGCTACTGGGGTGCCGATTGCGCCGCCGTGGTCTCGAATGCCGGGTTCACGCCGGCAGCCCGCAAGCTGGCGGCGGCGACCGACGTGCTGCTGCTGCACCACGATTCGCTCGCCGCCCTCGGGACGCGGCCGGGGGGTCGTCCACCGCGCTGAGCGGTCGCGTGAAACCGGCCCGGAGCGGCGACCGAGCCCGATTCCGGGCTTTCGCTGTCGCCCCATGATCGATGATGTACCGGGATCCGCGTCGTCGAGCGAGGCGTCGATGGGTGAGCGTGGAGCGATTCCAGATCTGCTTGAACTCCCGCAGGGAGCGCTCCCGCTGGTCCTTGATCGGCAGGAAAGCGGGACGGTAGATCGGACGATCGGCGCAAGCGCCCCGCTTGATGGCAGTCCCGGCGCCATCGACGCGGTCGCGTGCATCGAGACGGTCGGGAAGGGACCGGTAACGGGGATCGTGCTGCGAGAGGGATTCGTGACGCACCGTGAGCGGCCGGGACGGAGTCCGGGCCAGCGTAATCATCGGTTCCTCGAGGTTTCCCTCGTTTTGCCCGATCTCGCGGCCCTCCCTGTCGCAATTCAAATCTTCCCGCCCGAGACATGGTCTTGGCTGAGCGTCAGACCCTCGCTGTTCCCGCCTGGACACAGCCGGCCGGTCCGGTGGGCACCTGATTCATGCCGTCGGACCCGGCAAATCTCGTCGATCGAGCGAGCAGACCGCGAACCGGAAGAGCAGAGGCCGTGACCGGTCTGCGCCGCCTCGCCGGACTGCCCGGCCTCGCGCTGCACGGGCTCGTCGGGCTGGTCTATCCGCCGAGCTGCATCGCCTGCGGGGCCGCCACGGCCGTGCCGCACGCCCTCTGCGCCGGCTGCTGGAGCGAGATGCGCTTCATCGAGCGGCCCTATTGCGAGCGGCTCGGCACGCCGTTCTCGGTCGATCTCGGGGCGCCGGGCTTGCTCTCGCCGGCCGCGCTCGCGGATCCGCCGGTCTATCAGCGCGCCCGGGCGGTGGCGCGCTACGACGCCACGGCGCGACGGTTGGTACAGCGGCTGAAATACGAGGACCGCCTCGACCTCGCAGGCGCCCTCGGGGCGATGATGGCGCAGACGGGCGCCGAGCTCCTGGCCCAGGCCGACGTGGCGGTGCCGGTGCCGCTCTGGCGCTGGCGGCTGTGGTGGCGGCGCTTCAACCAGGCCGCCCTGCTCGCCCGGGTGGCCGCGCGCCGCAGCGGCGTGCCGGTGGCCCCCGAGCTGCTGGCCCGGGTGCGGCGCACCCGGGCGCAGATGGGCCTGAGCCGCGCCGCCCGGGCCGAGAACCTGCAGGGTGCCTTCCGGGTGCCGGACGGAGCCCGGCCGCGCCTGCAGGGCAAGCGGGTCCTCCTCGTCGATGACGTGCTGACCACGGGCGCGACGGCGAACGCTGCCGCCAGGGCGCTCCTGCGCGGCGGGGCGGCGGCGGTCGACGTGCTGGTCTTCGCCCGCGTGGTGAGCGACGGGCGCGACGGGATCTGAATCAGGCGCGCTGCACGGTTCCGATCGGGCTCCCGGTCGCGGCCGGAACCGCGCCCTCGGCCGCGGTCAGCACCTTGCCGCGGGGGCCGACCCAGGCACCGACCCATTTGCGCGACCACAAGGCGAGGCAGCCGAGCACGACGGCCGTGAAGGCGGCGTAGACCAGGAAGCCCGCCGCGAAGCCGCCGGTATACTGCTTCGACAGGCCCATGGCGTTGGGCAGGATGGCGCCGCCGAGGGCCCCGACCTCGCCGATCATCGAGCCGGCCACCGCGGTGTTGGTCGGCCAGCGCAGGGGCACGAGCTGGAACAGCGCCCCGTTGCCCGCGCCGAGCGCCGCGAAGCAGACCATGAACAGCATCGTGGTGACGAGCAGCGTCGGCGCCGCGGTGAGCATCAGGAACGAGCCGACGGCGGCCAGCAGCACCACGGTCAGCACCAGGATGCCGCCGATCCGGTCGGCGAAGTAGCCGCCGAGGATGCGGATGCCGGAGCCCATCAGGGCTGCCAGCATGGTCAGCCGCCCGGCCTCGATCTTGGTGACGGCGAACTGCTCGTAAAAGAAGGTCGGCAGGAAGTTCGACAGGCCGATGAAGCCGCCGAAGGTGATGACGTAGATCAGGTTGAAGGCCCAGCCGTCCTTCTCGAACAGGCAGGCGACGTGCTGCTTGAAGGTCTGGTGCTCGCGATCCGGCGGCTCCTTGGCGAAGACGACCATCACGGCGAGCGGGATCAGCATGAACACGCCGGCAAAGCCGTAGACGGCCTGCCAGCCATAGGCCTGGGCGAGCGGCGGCGCGAACAGCACGGCCAGCACGGTGCCGGAATTGCCGGCGCCGGCGATGCCCATCGCCAGGCCCTTGTGCTCGGCCGGGAACCAGCCCGAGCCGAGGGAGAGCGCCACGCCGAACGAGGCCCCGGCGATGCCGAGCAGCACGCCCATGGCGAGCACGTCGGTGAAGCCGTGCACCAGGAAGAAGCCGTAGGCCATCGCCAGGACGATCAGCGACATCTCGGTGATCGCCGCGTTCTTGCGCCCGATATACTGGGCGAGCACGCCGAGGGGGAAGCGCATGATCGCACCGGCGAGGATCGGGAGCGAGATCATGAAGCCGGTCTGGGCCGGCGTGAGCTTGTAGTGCTCGGTGATGAACGGGCCCATGGCGCCGTTGAGCACCCAGATCGCGAAGCAGAAATCGAAATAGAGGAATGCAGCGAACAGGGTCGGGGGATGACCCGACTTCATGACGGTCTTGAAACTGGCCATATCGGAGCCTCACGCAGCCCCCGCGGGGGGGCTTCGACGCGCTTCAGGGTGAGGATCGCGAGGCCGGTGCATCCCGGTCCCGTTCCTCAGTCTGTCGGACATCCGTGTCCAAGGCTCGGGCGTCTTTGCCCCGCGGGCCGTGCGGCCAGCCTGCGCGGGACTTTGCAGGTCTCGTGCCAAGCGTGCACGAGGACGGCTCGCCCGTCGCGTCCCGCAGCCTGCCTCAAAGGCAGGCAAGTCTTGATGCGGCGGAGGGCAGCCAACGCCAAAATCCCACCCGATCGCGCGGCGATCGTTTGGGGCTCTGGAGTGTCGATCTTGCAGCCTTGTCCGACGAACGGGCATCCGCGTCGTCGGACGATGCTCTAGACGCGTATGTCGAGGCGCTGACCCTGTCCGGACGGAGCCGGGGCACTGGCGGTCGGGGCATTCGCCGTCTCGGCCACGAGGCCGGCGACGGAGCGCTCGGCGTCGATCTGGCGGCGCATCGCCAGGGTCGCGACCTGCTGGCTGAAGGCGGCGCTCTGCTGCGAGACGGCGCCGGCGGAGAGGGAGGCGGAATCGATGCTCATGCGGTCATCCTGCGCCCAATCCCTCATCAGCTGGTGAAGACGTCAGCTCAAAAGCTGCGACATCCGGGCGAGGGCTGCGGCGAATCCGGCGAGCGGCACCGTGATGGTCTCGGCCTCGCCGTTGGGCTTGGTGCCGGTGACGCGCAGGTTCACGGCGGTCTTCATCGCCTCGGTGGCGACGGTCGGGAAGCTGATCGGCACGACGCAGCCGGCCTGGACGCAGGAGGTGTAGGGGGCACCCTTGCCGAGCGTCGCGTCATCGAGCTTGAAGGTCACGCCAGGCTCGATCGACAGGCCGAGCGGCATCAGCAGCAGGCCGTTGCTGCGCCCGTCCTGGGGGGCGTTGAGCTCGATGCTGAAGCGGCGCTGCCCGGTCTGCGCCACCCCTTGCGCCTGCGAGAGCTGGCACTGGCGCTTGTCGTTCTCGCGGGTGCAGCTGATGGTCCAGTCGCCGTAGACCTCGCTCACCGCGCTCGCGCCGTTCGGCCAGGCGCCGGTCGGGGCCGCCACCGGAGCGGGTTCCGGCTTCGGAGCCGCCGCCGCGGGCTTGGGGGCGGGGCGGCGGGGCGCCGGCTTGGGCGCAGGCTTGTGGGCCGGGGCCTCGGCCGCAGGCGCCTCGCCGGCCGGCTCCTCCTGGGCGCGGGCGGGTCCAGCGAGGAACGCGGCGAGGACCAGGAGGCTGGCGAGGGACGAGCGGCAGGGCGACATGATGCAATCCTCGGCGCCCGCCCGCGCCGGAGCGCGAGGCGGGCTCTTGTCTCGCGGCTCCTCTAGAGCGGGGAGCGCCGGAAGGAAAGCCGCCGCGGGCGCGATCCTGCCGTCATCCCCTTGAGACAACTTGGATTTATTCCAATGAGGCGCCGCTGCGTCAGCCGATGTCCTCGTGCCGGATCGGCGTCAGCCGATGTCTTCATGCCAAGTGCGGCCATCGCGCTCGATCAGCGCGATCGCGGCGGTGGGTCCCCAGGTGCCGGCCGGATAGGGGCGCGGCGGCTCCGGGCGGTCGGCCCAGGCGTTGAGCAGGGTGTCGGCCCAGGCCCAGGCGGCCTCGACCTCGTCGCGGCGCATGAACAGGGTGGCGTTGCCCCGCACCACGTCCATCAGCAGGCGCTCGTAGGCGTCCGGGTAGCGCTGGTTGAAGGTCTCCTCGAAGGAGATGTCGAGGCCCGTCGCCCGCAGGCGCATGCCGCCGGGGCCCGGCTCCTTCGTCATCACCTCGAGCTTGATGCCTTCCTGAGGCTGCAGCCGGATCACCAGGCGGTTCGGCTCGCGGGCGAACTCGTCCGAGAAGATGCTGAACGGCGAGGAGCGGAACTGCACCACGATCTCGGAGACCTTCTGGGGCAGCCTCTTGCCGGTGCGCAGGTAGAACGGCACCCCGGCCCAGCGCGGCGTCATCAGCTCGAGCTTCAGCGCCACGAAGGTCTCGGTGAGGCTCGCGCGATCCTCACCGAGATCCGTGACGTAGCCCGGGACCGGCTGGCCGTTCACGGCGCCGGCGACGTACTGGCCGCGCACGGTGCGCATCGGCACCTCGTGGGCGGGGATCGGCCTCAAGGCCCGCAGCACCTTCAGCTTCTCGTCGCGCACCGCGTCGGCGTCGAGGGAGAGCGGGCTCTCCATGCCGAGCAGGCAGAGGAGCTGCAACATGTGGTTCTGCAGCATGTCGCGCAGCGCCCCGGATGTGTCGTAATAGCCGCCGCGGCCCTCGACCCCCACCGTCTCCGCCACCGTGATCTGCACGTGGTCGATCACGTCGGCGTTCCACAGCCGCTCGAAGATCGTGTTGGCGAAGCGCAAGGCCAGCAGGTTCTGCACCGTCTCCTTCCCGAGATAGTGGTCGATGCGGAAGATCTGGCTCTCGGGAAAGACCTTGCCGACCTGATCGTTGATCGCCCGGGCCGAGGCGAGGTCGTGGCCGATCGGCTTCTCCAGCACGACGCGGGAGCGTTCGCCGATCAGCCCGTGGGCGCTCAGATTGCGGCAGATCGCGCCGTAGAGGCTCGGCGAGGTGGCGAGATAGTAGGGCCGGACGTGGTCCGGATGCTCGGCGAGCAGGTTCGCCAGATCCTCCCAGCCCGCCTCGCCGGCCCCGTCCACCGCCACGTAAGCCAGATGGTCGAGGAAGCGCGTCACCGTGTCGGGCTCGCGATCGGCCGCCGGCACGTGGCGCTCCAGGGCCGCGGCGGCGAGATCCCGGTACTCCGCCGTCCCGAGATGGCTGCGCGCCGCCGCAACGATGCGGCTCTCCTCCGGAATCTGCCGGTCGCGAAACCGGTAGTAGAGCGCCGGCAGCAGCTTGCGCATCGTCAGGTCGCCGGTGGCGCCGAACACGACGGCATCGAAGGCGGCGACGGGGATGATCTTGTGCATCGGGTGACGGGTCTCCCGCTGGTGCCGGCCGGCCCTGCACGGGCGCGGCCTGCCACTGTGTCTGGCGGACGTGGCGTTGCGTCCGGCCTGGTCTCGCGCCGATCGAGCGCGGTGTGACGCGCCTCTCGCGACGGCCCTCCCCTTCTCCGCATCGTTCCGGGTTTCGCCTTCGCGGCTCCGGGATGACGCGGAGGGTGTCACATCGTCGGGTCGGACACGCTCTTCGGCCAACCTGCTTTGGCAGGCGAACGCGTCATCCTCCGAGGTTCTCGTTGTGTCGCCGGGTGCCGTCGCAAAACCGGCAACCGCTTCGGCGAAATCTGTCTAGAACGACGCCGGCGTCGCCGCCGCCGCCTTCACGCCCTGGTCCGCCCCGGTGCCGCCGCCCTCCAGCGGCGCCTCCATATGGGCCGCGAAGGCCGCCTTGTGGTCGGGGTGCCAGCGCGACAGGGCCGGGCGGTTGCGGATCACGTCGTCGGCCGCCCAGCGCATCCGCTTCTCGTCCATCTCCCGGGTGGTCTCGTTGTCCGGGCAGAGGATGTAGAAGTCGCCGGCACTCATCGCCTGAAGCATGAAGTCGACGGTTTCCTCCGGCGTCCAGGCGCCGGCCGGCTTCTCGGTCGCGCCGCGGGCCCGGGTGAGGCCGGTATAGACGAAGCCCGGGATCAGCAGATGGGCGGTGATGGGCGAGCCTGTCTCGCGCAGCTCGTGCGCCAGAGCCTCGGCCGTCACCTTCACGCCCGCCTTGCTGACGTTGTAGGGCGTGTTGCCGGGCGGCGTGGTGATGCCCTGCTTCGAGCCGGTGACGATCACCGCCCCGGGCCTGCCTGCCTCGATCATCCCCGGCACGAAAGCCTGGATGGCATTGATGACGCCCCAGAGGTTGGTGTCGAGGATGCGGTGCCAGGTAGCGGCATCGGAGAAGAATCGCCCGCCGGCCTCGATGCCGGCATTGGCCATCAGCAGCGCGACGGGCCCGAGGGAATCGGCCTCCCGGCGCAACGCGTCCAGCGCCTCCGGCTTCCCCACGTCGGTCGGAACCGTCCGGATATCCGCCGCGCCGCCCGGCGCTGCGGCTGCGACGGTGCGGCCGGCCTGATCCAGGGCCTCGCCCGGAAGATCGGCCAGCACCACCCGCATGCCCGCCCGGGCGAAGGCCGTGGCGGCCGCGAGGCCGATGCCGCTCGCCGCACCGGTGACGACCGCGACGCGGCCCTTCGCGAGTGCCGGATGGTGGGTCATGGTGCGCTCCGCCTGGACAAGGGTTCGTTTCAGGGCGGCAGGTAGGCAGCCGCACGGGAAACGCCACATGCGGCGGCGCAAAAATCGTCCGGCGTGGTGATCGTCCGGGCCCGATGGCGGATCGCCCGGCCTCCGCTTCGGAGACCGGGCGAACCATCGCTCGGACGGCCTATTCGCCCGACGATTCGGCGGGCTTTGGGAAGAGTTCGCCGGCGGGCTCCCCTCCGCCCTCGGTCCCCTCGAACCGGGTGCGGCGGCGGCGGCGCGGACGCGGCGCCGGAGCGTCGGCCTCCGCCTCGACCGGCGCGGCGGGGGGCGCCGGCGGCGCCTCCTCGACCGGGGCCGGCGCGGGGGCCGCGGGACGCACCGGGGTGGTCAGGAAGGCCGGCAGACCGGTCGGCTCGTCGGCGGCCAGGACCGGCTCGGAGCGGGGCTCCTCGCGGCGGCGCTCGCGGCGGAACTCGGAGCGGGCCCCCTCGCGATAGCCGTCCTGACGCACGGATTCCTGCCGAACGGGCTCCTGGCGTACCGGTTCCTGGCGCGGCTGCTCGGCGCGGGAGAGATCCTGACGCTCGCCGCCCTGGCGTTCGGGCCGGTCCTGACGCTCGGGGCGATCCTGGCGCTCGGAACGCTCCGCGCGTTCCTGGCGCTGGCGCTCCTGGCGGTTCTGGAAGCGCTCGCGGCGGTCCTGCCGGTCGGGCCGGGGCTGATCCTGCCGCGGCTGGTCCTGCCGGTCCTGCCGGTCGAAGCGGGACGGGCGGTCCTCGCCGCGGGTGTCGTAGGGCTGCGGCTGCTGGCCAGGATCGCCGTACTCGTCGGCGGCGCCGTAGCCGCCGGCCTGGGCGTAGCCGTTGACGCCGCGCTCGTTCAGGCCGCGGTCTTGCAGGCCGCGGTCTTGCAGGCCGCGCTCCTGCGGGGCGTAGCCGTTGGCCGGCGCGGCCTCGTCGTCGCCGTCATCCTCGTCGTCGTAGCCCTGGCGGCCATAGGTGCCGCCGTATTGCTGGCGATACTGCTCGTTCGCGGCGGCGATGATGCGGAAATAGTGCTCACCGTGCTGGAAGTAGTTCTCGGCCATCACGGGGTCGCCGCTCGCCTGGGCGTCGCGGGCGAGCTGGGCGTATTTCTCGGCGATGTGCTGGGCGGTACCGCGGATCTTCACGTCGGGGCCGTTCGACTCGTAGGCCCGGGTCAGCGGGTTCGGCCCCTTGTTGTTGCTGCGGTTGCGGCCACGCATACGCCTGTTCTGGTTCGGTCTCATCGGCCTCGACTGACCCTCTTCGACGACTTGAAGGGCGGGACTTCACGCGCGCGGCGGGTCTTCGTCCGCGGAGCCGGGCGGCCTCTACCGGGCCATGTTCCGTCTCCGCAGCGATGTCCGCCTTGCCCTGTGCGACCGCGGGCCGTCTCACGGTCCGGCCGCCGTCGATCCACAGATGCGGGGCACCGGACCGCCTACGCGCTCATTGGTCTGCCCGGTGGTGGAAGATCGTCCAAAGGTCCGCGCTCAATGTCGCGCCCGAGAACTGAGCCTGGCTGTCTTGTCCGGACCGTTCACGATCTGCCCCGGGACGTTAGCGGGTTCGGCCGGCGGCGCCAAGTGACCTCGCACAGTTTTTTGACCTCGCACAGTTTTTTACCGCACGCGGTCTTCGGGCCGATTTTACGCACAGGGGTCGCGGACACCCGAAGGATCCCCGTCAGGATCCGGCCGTCGCCGTCATGACGACGACCCGCGGGTGCCCCGCGAGGTCGCGCCGCATCTGCGCGCTTAAGCCCTGGGCGGTGGCGAGCCGGCAGAGCGCCTCCTCCTGATCGTAGCCGATCTCGACCAGGAGATGCCCGCCCGGCGCGAGAAGCCGCGGCACCTGGGCCAGGATGGTGCGGTAGGCGTCGAGCCCGTCGGGACCGCCGTCGAGGGCGAGGCGGGGGTCGTGGTCGCGCACCTCCCCGGACAGGCCGGCGATGACCGCGCTGGCAATATAGGGTGGATTCGCCACCACGACATCGAACGGCCCGGCGAGCGCCGCAGCCCAATCTCCGGCCACGAAGGCGGCGCGGTCGGCGACGCCGTTGCGGGCGGCATTGGAACGGGCGGTGCGCAGGGCGCCGCAGGACCGGTCGAGGCCCACGCCGAAGGCACGCGGCCATTCGGTGAGCAGGGCCACTAGGATGCAGCCGGAACCGGTGCCGAGATCGGCGAGGCGGTGCGGGCCCTCGGGCCTCAGGCCGAGGGCGGCCTCGACCAGGGTCTCGGTATCGGGGCGCGGCACCAGGGTCTCGGGCGAAAGCCCGAACGGCAGACCCCAGAACTCCCAGGCGCCGATGATCCGGGCCACCGGCTCGCCGGCGGCGCGGCGGGCGAGATACGAGGCCAGGCGCTCGGCGCCTGCCGGCCCGACCGGCTCGGACCCGCGCAAGGCCAGGTCGGTCGCGGTGATCCCCAGCGCCTCCTCGACCAGGATGCGGGCGTCGAGGGCGGCGGTCTCGACGCCGCTGGCGGCGAGTTCGTCCGCCGCCCTGGCCCGGGCGGCGATGCGGCTCGTCTCCGGGGGTATCGCGATCACGCCATCCCCTCGGCGGCGAGCAGCGCCGCCTGGTGCTCGGTGATCAGCGCATCCACCACCTCGTCGAGCGCGGTGCCGGCCATCACCTCCTCGAGCCTGTAGAGCGTCAGGTTGATGCGGTGGTCGGTCACCCGCCCTTGCGGGAAGTTGTAGGTGCGGATCCGCTCCGAGCGGTCGCCGCTGCCGACCTGGGCGCGGCGGTCCGCCGCCCGGGCGGCGTCCTTCTGGCTGCGCTCCTGGTCGTAGAGCTTGGCCCGCAGCAGAGCCATGGCGCGGGCCCGGTTCTTGTGCTGCGAGCGCTCTTCCTGGACGAAGATCACGATGCCGCTCGGCACGTGGGTGATGCGGATCGCCGACTCGGTCTTGTTGACGTGCTGGCCACCGGCGCCTTGCGCCCGCATCGTGTCGATCTTCAGGTCGGCGTCGTTGACCTGGATGTCGACCTCTTCCGCCTCCGGCAGCACCGCCACGGTGGCGGCGGAGGTGTGGATGCGCCCTTGCGTCTCGGTATCGGGTACGCGCTGCACCCGGTGGGCGCCGCTCTCGAACTTGAGCCGGGCGAAGACGCCGCGCCCCTTCACCTCGGCCACGACCTCGCGGTAGCCGCCCATCGTGCCGGGGCTCTCGGAGATGACCTCGACCCGCCAGCCCTTCAGGTCGGCATAGCGCGAATACATCCGGAACAGGTCGCCGGCGAAGAGTGCCGCCTCGTCGCCGCCGGTGCCGGCGCGCACCTCGAGGATGGCGCTCTTCTCGTCGGCGGCGTCCTTGGGGAGGAGCAGGAGCTGGAGCGCCCGGGCGGCGGCGTCGCGGGCGGCCTCGGCCTCCGGCTTCTCCTCGGCGGCGAGCGCCCGCATCTCCGGGTCGCCCTCCTCGATCATCTCCTCGACGCCGCGGAGCGCGCGCTCGGCGGCCCGGAAGGCGCGGATCGCCTCCACCACGGAATCGAGGTCGGAGAGCTCGCGGGAGAGCTGCACGAAGCTCTCCGCGTCGGACTCGCCGGCGCTCAAGGTGGCGGTGACGATGTCGTGGCGGGCCAGGATGGCGTCGAGACGGTCGGACGGGATCGCGATCATGAACGGGATATGGCCATTACGATAAGCCGGGTCATCCGGGGCGGCCCGCGCCCGGTGCCGGTGATGGTGCCGCGTATAGCAGGTCTGCGGAGGTTGGGGAGTCGGCGCGGACCCGCGCGGCGCTTGCACCCCCGTCCGGATGGTGCACGCAGACCGTCAGACCGGAACGCCGTGCTCCTCCGCGAAGGCCGCGAGCGCCGGGCGCAGCGAGGCCCCGTCGCGGGTCCGCGCCATCTCCCGCTCCAGGAAGGCCGAGACGGCGCCGGCATCGAGCCCCAGCACCATCGCCTTTACGGGGCCGATCGAGGCCGGCGACATCGACAGCGCGCGGAAGCCGAGCCCGATCAGCGCCATCGCCTCGAGCGGACGCCCGCCGATCTCGCCGCAGACAGTGGCCGGGGTGCCGGCGGCGTTGGCCCGCTCGGCGATCAGCCGGAAGGCACGGAGCGCCGCGGCGCTCAATGGGTCGAAGCGGTTGGCGACCTGGCGGTTCTCGCGGTCGACCGCGAACAGGAACTGCATCAGGTCGTTCGAGCCGACGGAGAGGAAATCGGCCTCCGCCGCGATCTCGTCCATCTGGAACAGGAGCGAGGGCACCTCGACCATCACGCCGAGGCGGCAATCCGCCGGCAGCGGGTGGCCGTGGCGGGTGAGATGTGCCTTCTCCCGCTCGACGATCGCCCGGGCCTGGACGAACTCGTCGACCGTCGCGACCATCGGGAACATGATCTTGAGCGGCCGCCCGCGGGCGGCCTTGAGCAGCGCGCGCAGCTGCATCCGCAGGAGGCCCGGCCGGTCGAGGCCGATGCGGATCGCGCGCCAGCCGAGGGCCGGGTTCTCCTCCTCCAGCGCCTTCATGTAGGGCAGCACCTTGTCGCCGCCGATATCGAGGGTCCGGATCGTCACCGGCAGGTCGCCGACGGCGTCGAACACCGCCTCGTACAGGACCTGCTGCTCGGCCGCCGTCGGCATCCGCTCGGCGACCATGAACTGCAACTCGGTGCGGAACAGCCCGACGCCCTCGGCCCCGGTCTCGTGCAGGTGCGACAGGTCGACGATGAGGCCGGCATTGAGCTGCAGCCCGACCGCGACGCCGTCGCGGGTCACCGCCGGCAGGTCGCGCAGGGAGCGGTACTGCTCCTGGCGCCGGGCGCGCAGGCGCGCCTTCTCGGCATAGGCCGCCTCGATCTCGGGACCTGGCCGGATCTGGACCTCGCCGGTCCCGCCATCGACGATGATCGCATCCCCGGTCTCGACGAGGGCCGTGGCATTGGCCACCTCGCCCACGGCCGGGATGCCGAGCGCGCGGGCCACGATGGCGATGTGGCTCGTCGGCCCGCCCTCCTCCAGCACCACGCCGCGCAGGCGGGCGCGGTCGTAGTCGAGGAGTGCCGCCGGGCCCATCGAGCGGGCTACCAGGATGGCGTTCTCGGGCATCGCGTCCGGCCCGACGGTCTCGCGGCCGACCAGCTGGCGCAGGAGCCGGTTGGCGAGATCGTCGAGGTCGTGCAGGCGCTCGCGCAGGTAGGGGTCGCTCTGTCGCAGCATCCGGGCGCGGTTGTCCGACTGCACCCGCTCCACCGCCGCTTCCGCGGTGAGGCCCGAGAGAACCGCCTCGCGCATCCGCCGGAGCCAGCCCTGGTCGTGGGCGAACATCCGCACGGTCTCGAGCACCTCGCGGTGCTCGCCGGCCCCCGCCACGTCGCCGCGCTCGACGAGGTCGTCGATGGCGGCGCGCACCTCCGCGATGGCGGTGTCGAGGCGCGAGGCCTCGCGCTCGACATTCTCGGCGATCAGGTTGCGCACCACGATGCGCGGCTCATGCAGCACGACGTGGCCCAGGCCCACGCCGTCGGCGAGGGCCACGCCGCACTGGCTGAGGGGCCGGCGCGAGGCGCTGACCGTGCCGGGCGACAGGGCCTGCAGCTCGCCGGAGGCGATCATCTCCGCCAGCACCATGGCGGTGGTCTGGAGCGCCTCGATCTCCTCCTCGGAATAGACCCGGTAGGTGCGGTTCTGCACCACCATCACGCCGAGCGTGTTGCCGGCTCGCAGGAGCGGCACGCCCAGGAAGGCGTGGTAGACCTCCTCGCCGGTCTCCGGCCGGTACGAGAAGGCCGGGTGCGACTGGGCGTCGGAGAGGGAGAGCGGCTCGGCGGTGGCGGCGATCAGGCCGACCAGGCCCTCGCCGGCCCGCATGGTGGTGAGGTGCACCGCCTCGCGGTTGAGGCCCTCGGTGGCGAACAGTTCGAGGTTGCCGTCGTCGCGAAGGACGTAGACCGAGCAGACCTCCGCGACCATGTTGGACGCGATCAGGACGACGATGCGGTCGAGGCGCGCCTGCGGGCCGACGGGCTCCGCCATGGCCTCGCGAAGGCGGCGCAGTAGCAGGCGCGGGCCTCCAGGCGCTGCGGGCATCGTGTCGTGTTCCACCCTTTAGCGAGCCGGACCCTGCGCGGTGCAACCGTGAGGCCCGACTGCGCGGGCCTCATGCATCGGCCCCGTCATCGCCGTATAGCGAGTTCGGCGCCCGGCGGGCAAGCGACCTTTCCGGGGGAGCGGCGCTGGCCACCGCTCCAGAGAGGAACACCCCGCCGGCGAAGCGTCGCGGACGGGGCGTTGCGAGGCTAAGCCGCTCGGGCCTGCATCGGCGTCGGACCGGACGCTCAGGCCTTATCGAGGCCGTAGAGCGAGTGGAGCGTACGCACCGCGAGCTCCGTGTAGGCGGCGTCGATCAGCACCGAGAACTTGATCTCGGACGTGGTGATCGCCCGGATGTTGATGCCCTTCTCGGCCAGCGCCCGGAACGCCTTGGCGGCGACGCCGGCATGGCTGCGCATGCCGACACCGATCGCCGAGACCTTGACCACGTCGGTGGCGCCCTCGATCCGCTCGAACTCGACGGCGTGGCGCTGCGCGTCGAGGATCGCGCGCGAGCGCTCGTAATCCGCCGCCGGCACCGTGAAGGTCATGTCGGTGGCCGCGCCGTCGCCCGACACGACCTGGATGATCATGTCGACGTTGATGTTGGCGTCGGCCAGCGGGCCGAAGATGGCGGCGGCGATGCCGGGCTTGTCCTTCACCCGGCGAAGCGTGATCTGCGCCTCGTCCTTGGAGAAGGCGATGCCCGTGATGATCTGCTGTTCCACGATATCGTCCTCGTCGCAGATGAGGGTGCCGGGGCGGGCGTCGTCGGGGTCGTCGAAGGAGGAGCGCACGGTGGTCGGCACCCGGTGCACCATGGCGAGCTCGACCGAGCGCACCTGCAGCACCTTGGCCCCGAGCGAGGCCATCTCCAGCATCTCCTCGAAGGCCACCCGCTCGAGGCGCTGGGCCTTCGGCACCACCCGCGGGTCGGTGGTGTAGACGCCGTCGACGTCGGTGTAGATGTCGCAGCGCTCGGCGCCGATCGCCGCCGCGACCGCGACCGCGCTGGTGTCCGAGCCGCCGCGCCCGAGGGTCGTCAGGCGGCCGGTCTCGGGATGGATGCCCTGGAAGCCGGCGATGACCGCGACCTCGCCGCACCGGAAGCCGGCATCGAGGCGGGCGCCGTCGATATTCTGGATCCGGGCCGAGCCGTGCTGGTCGGAGGTCTCGATCGGGATCTGCCAGCCCTGCCAGGACCGGGCCTTGAGGCCCATCTCGTTGAGCACGATGGCGAGGAGGCCCGAGGTGACCTGCTCGCCCGAGGCGACGACCGCGTCGTACTCGGACTGGGCGTAGAGGGCCGAGGCGTCCTTGCACCAGGCCACCAGCTCGTTGGTCTTGCCGGACATCGCCGAGACGACGACCGCCACCTCGTAGCCGGCCCGCACCTCGCGGGCGACGTGGCGGGCGACGTTGCGGATGCGGTCGACCGTGGCGACGGAGGTGCCGCCGAATTTCATCACCAGGCGGGGCATGGGGATCCGATCGAACAATCTTCTCGATGCCGCAGCGCGAGGCCGCGGGCGTCCGGCGGGTACAAGCGGGCCGGGGCGGTGTCAACTTCGCGACCGGAGCGCCGGTCCGGCGCACGACGTCCCCGGCGCATGACGTCTCACCGCGGTTGGCCCGGGGCGGCGGCTGCGCTACCTCGACGGTCGAGACGACACTTCCATTCCCTGCACGAAAGCCTGGCGCCGATGAGCGAACCGACCGGACCCTCGATCGACCGCGACGAGGTCGCCCGCTTCGATCGCCTGGCCGCGACCTGGTGGGACGAGGCCGGGCCGATGCGGGTGCTGCACCGCTTCAACCCGGTGCGCCTGACCTATCTCCGCGACACGATCTGCCGCCATCTCGGCCGCGACCCGCAGGCGCCGTCCCCTCTCTCGGGCCTCAGCCTCGTCGATGTCGGCTGCGGCGGCGGCGTCCTGTCGGAGCCGCTGGCCCGCCTCGGCGCCGACGTGACCGGCCTCGACCCGGCCGTCACCAACATCAGGATCGCACAGGCGCATGCCGACGAGGCCGGGGTCCCGGTGCGTTACCGGGCGGAGACGATCGAGGCGGTGGTGGAGGCCGGCGAGCGCTTCGACGTGGTCTGCGCCATGGAGGTGGTCGAGCACGTCACCGACATGCCGGCCTTCGTGCGCAGTGCCTGCGCGGCGGTGAAGCCCGGCGGCCTGTTCTTCGCCGCCACGATCAACCGGACGATGCGCTCCTTCGCGCTGGCCATCGTGGGCGCGGAATACGTCCTCAACTGGCTGCCGAAGGGCACCCATGACTGGGAGAGGTTCGTCACCCCGGACGAGCTGCGCGACGCCGTGGAGGCCGGCGGCCTCACGCTCACCGACACGACCGGCGTCGTCTTCAACCCGCTCACCGGGCGCTGGAGCGCCGCACGCGATACGGCAGTGAACTACATGATCGCGGCCGAGAAACGCCTCCCCTGACGACGCAACCCAGGCCCGTCTCCCCGGTTTGTCCGCCAGACCACACGAGGAGACGGGTCCATGCTGGAAAAGATTCCCCACGCCGTGGGCGAGGCGCTGTCGGGGCTCCGGGCTGGCCTCGAGAAGACCGCCTGTCAGGCCGAGTTCGAGGCGGTGCCCGCCATCGTCCGGGTGACGAGCCGGGCCTTCGCGGATGGCGCGGCGCTGCCGGCCCGCTTCACCCAGGACGGGGCCAAGCTCTCGCCGCCGCTCGCCTGGAGCGGGCTCCCGGCCGGCACCGCCGCCCTGGTCCTCCTGGTGGAGGATGCCGATAGCCCGACGCCGAAGCCGATCGTCCACGCCATCGCGTGGGACCTCGACCCGGCGGGCGAGGGCCTGCCCGAGGGCGCGCTGGCGAGCCCGGGCTCCGACGGCACGGTCGAGGAGATCGGCAAGAACACCTTCCTCAAGGCTGGCTACCTGCCGCCCGATCCGCCGACCGGCCACGGCCCGCACCGCTACCTGTTCCAGGTCTACGCCCTCAACCGGCATCTCGGGCTCGACGGCGTCCCCGGCCGCGGCGCCCTGCTGGAGGCCATGCACGGCCATGTTCTCGCCAAGGGCGTACTCGTCGGCACTTACGAACGGCGCTGACGCGGTCCCGGCTTGCCAGCGGGCACGGCCTGGCCCACGACTCCCCATCAGGCCGCCGATGTGCGGCGGGGAGGATGTTCGGCGATGAAGGCACTCCTGTGCAAGGCGCTCGGCGGCCCGGAGGATCTGGTGATCGAGGAGGTGCCGGATCCGGTGCCTGGCCCGGGCGAGGCCCTGGTGCGGGTGACGGTCGCGGCGCTCAATTTCTTCGACACGCTGATCATCGCCGGCCGCTACCAGGTGAAGCCGGAGCTGCCGTTCTCGCCGGGCGCCGAGGCCTGCGGGGTGATCGAGGCGCTCGGACCGGGGGTCGAGGCCTTCCGGGTCGGCGAGCGCGTCATCGTCCATCTGGGCTACGGCGCCTGCCGCGAGCGGGTCGTCGCTCCGGTCTCCGGCCTGACCCGGGTGCCGGAGGGCGTCAGCGACGAGCAGGCGGCGGGCCTCTCCGTCACCTACGGCACCTCGCTGCACGCGCTGCAGGATCGTGCCAAGCTGCAGCCCGGCGAGACCCTGGCGGTCCTCGGCGCCACGGGCGGCGTCGGGCTGGCGGCGGTGGAACTCGGCCACGCGATGGGCGCGCGGGTGATCGCCTGCGCTTCCTCGGCCGAGAAGCTCGATCTCGCGAAGGCGCACGGCGCCGACCTCACCCTCGACTACAGCCAGGAACCGCTTCGCGGCGGGCTGAAGCGGCTCGGAGGAGAGGCCGGCATCGACGTCGTCTACGATCCCGTCGGCGGCGCCTATTCGGAGCCGGCCCTGCGCTCGCTCAACTGGAAGGGCCGCTTCCTGGTCGTCGGCTTCGCGGCCGGGGAGATCCCGAAAATCCCGCTCAACCTGGCGCTCCTGAAGGGCATCGACATCCAGGGCGTGTTCTGGGGCGCCTTCCTCAGGCGCGAGCCCGAGGGCCACGCCGCCAACCAGGCCCGCCTGCTGGCGCTGGTGAGCGAGGGACGGCTCTCCGCGAAGGTCCACGGCGTCTACCCGCTGGAGGAAGCGGCGGCCGCCCTCGGCATCCTGGCGCGCCGCGAGGCGATGGGGAAGGTGCTGCTGCGCCCCTGAAGCCCCCTCCCCTCCCGCGCCGCGCGGGAGGGGTTTCGCCGCCCGGTCGGGAACAGTTCGCGGGCCTCGCCGTTCACAGCGTAGCTTTTCATCCCCAAGCGTCAGGACGGAGACACCGTGGGCGACATCATCCGCATCATCCTGCTCGTCGTGATCCCGCCGGTCGGCGTGCTGTTCACCGTCGGATTCGGCCTGCAATTCCTGCTCAACGTGGTGCTGACGCTGTTCGGCTATATCCCGGGCCTGATCCACGCCATCTGGGTTGTGACGCGACGCAACTACTGAGGCGAGTGAACGCGAA